>DATCZQ010000033.1:0-11665 GCA_036525815.1 Yeosuana sp.
TGATATATTTTGAAGAGGTATTAAGCTCAATTTCTAATGGTAAATGTCTGTGGCCAAATATAAAAAAGTCCCTGTGTTTTTCTTCTAATTTTTTTTGACTGTATTGCGCCAGCCATTCATTTTCCTCACCAAGAAATTTAGCATCTTCATCACCAGAAATCAATTTGTTTTTTACGGATAGATATTGTGCAATGCGCATACCAACATCAGGATGAACCCATCTGAACACCCATTTAAAAAAAGGATTAGTAAACACTTTTTTCATGCGTTTATAACCTTTGTCTGCAGGGCCCAACCCATCGCCATGACCAATAAAAAAGGTTTTATTATTTAGCACAAATTCTTCTGGCTGGTGATAAACAGGAATGTTTAATTCAGTTTTAAAATAGTCATCCATCCATAAATCATGATTACCAACAAAGAAATAAACGGGGATTCCAGAATCACTTATTTCAGCTAGTTTTCCCAAAGTTCTGGTAAAACCTTTGGGAATAACGGTTTTATATTCAAACCAAAAATCAAATAAATCACCTAAAAGAAAAATAGCTGCCGCATCCTGCTTAATGTCATCTAACCAAGCTACAAATTTCTTTTCTCTTGGTGCCGAAGCATCTTTAGTTGGTGCTCCAAGATGATTATCTGAAGCGAAATATATTTTTTTACCTTTCGGAAAAGTTATAAAATTATTTCCCATTATCGCTCGCGTACCACTCCGCAAAGGAAGTGTCAGTTTCTTGAAGTTTTAAAGAATGTAATTCAATATGATTTGGTAATCTGCTTTTAATTTTTTTAGAGAAATCAATAACCATCATTTCACTTGTTGGCTGATAATCTACTAATAATACGTTGTGACCACGATCGGCCAGTTCTTTAGCCAACTCCACGTGTGGTGTATTTTTATTAAAAACGGTAGCGTGATCAAATACATTTACAATTTCTTCTTTAACAATGCGTTTTAAATCGCCAAAATCAATCACCATCCCAAATTTTACATGAGTTTTGTCTTTAATAGGCTTACCAATAACGGTGACAGAAAGTTTATAACTATGTCCGTGTACATTTTTACATTTACCATCATAACCATATAGAGCATGGCCTGTTTCAAAAGAGAATTGTTTTGTAATGCGAATATTACCCATTTATAATAAATTAAAGCACAAAGATATTCATTTTGTAAAAGCTATGGGGCTTTAAGTTTTATTTGATTGTAATATTCCCAAAATTTAAACCAAATACCTAGCTAAAATTAATGGCTAAGGTTTTTTAACTCTGTTAACCACATAAACAACTATAAGCACTAGAGCCAGGATTAAAAACAATCCATTACCACTTAAAAAATTTATAAAATCCATTAGTCTTTATTTATTCTGTTTTTATTGTATCTGTAAATCATATAAGCTATGGCCACTAAGATCACAAAAGGAAGCATAGAGCCTATAAAAACACCTATTTCATAATTTGAATCAGGAGCACTTTTTAATTTATCTTCAATATTAATGTCTTGAATAAGAGTTATTAATAACATGTAAGGCAAAATTAGTTTTCAAAGTTAGTTGTTTTATACAAGTGGCAAAAACAGTTGCCTAAATTTTATTATTAGTGGAATACCTCTGGCAATTATCCAGAGGGTAAGTGCTATAAATATGGCGTAAAGTTTAAAATCAAGAGAGTCTAACCAAAATAAGACAGGAACAAAAACCAGAAAAGTTGCAAAAAGCAAAACGTTTCTGAGGTATTTCATTTTACCTAATCCTTTAAAAATACCATCAAAAATAAAAGCTAAAGCACAAAATGGTTGCATTAATAAAACGACCCAGAACACTTCATAAAAAATGGTTAATACTTTTGGGTCTGAAGTAAAAATGTGTCCAAGCGGAAAATAAAAAAGGGCCCCGATACAAGCGGTTATAACCCCAATAACAATTCCATACTTAATGAGTTGGTTGCTCAGTTTAATTAATAGATGATAGGACTTGGCTCCAAATAATTTTCCTGACATGATATTTCCGGCGCTTGAATAACCATCAATAATAAAGGCCCCTAAAAACCATAAATTAATAGCTATGGTATAAGCAGCAATATATTCTGATCCATAACTAGTGGCAAAGGCGCTTGCAAAATATAAGGTAACATTTAAGGCAATCGTTCTAACAAAAAGATTCAGTATCATAAAAATAAACCGTTTTATCTCATGGTTAAATGGGAAGTTTATTTTTAAAGGGATCATTGTTTTTTTGAGTAAAAAATAGGCCGAACATAAGGCCATCATAAACTGTGAAAACACACTGGCATAAGCAGCCCCTTCAATATTCATAGGGTCCAAAACGCCATCAATACCATACACTAAAACAACATCTAAAAATACATTAACAAGAGCTCCTAAAACGGCTATAAGCATGGGGTAATAGGTGTTTTGTAAGCCTCTAAAAGCTCCAAATACGCCTATAGTAAAAAGAGTAAATGGAAAGCCAAACACTCTTATTTTATAATATATAGCACTATAGTCTAAAATTAAATCAGAAGCATTGTAGAGTTTAAAAATAGATCTGGCAAAAGGATACGTAAAAAGGATAATTAAAATACTAATAGAGGTAATGATAAAGATTGCCTGAGCCGGAAGATTTTTTATTTGATCTATTTTATTGGCACCCACATATTGGGAAACTATAGATGAAATAGCGCTGCGGGTTTGGCCTAAAACCCAAATAAGCATGGAAAGAAAAGTGCTGACAATACCTACGGCTGCCAAAGATTCTGTGGAGTTAATGGCCATATTACCCACAATAGCAGCATCGGTTAAGGATAGCAAAGGTTCTGAAATCCCGGAAATTAAAGCCGGAATAGCTAATTTATTTATGTGTTTAAAGCTGATATCTAAGCTCATAAGACTAGTTCATAACAATAAAAAGGATGCTCACTTTGATTTGGAAACCTTATTTCTTCAAGGCGTTTATACCCTCTAAGTTCGTAAAATTTTTGATTTCTCAAATTTTTTGAAAAAGTATCTAATCTGATGGAGTTAAACTCATTTGAAATGGCATAAGTTTCAGCAAAGGATATTAATTGCTGAGCATATCCTTTTCCTTGGTGTTCAGGATGAACGGCTAAACGATGAATATACAAGTTCTTTATGTTTGGTGCAAGCCATGAAACGGGAATATATTCTTCGTCCATTAATGTAGAAATTGTAACACATCCAATTAGTTCAGAATCAACCTCAATCACATATAATTCCTCACGCACTGCATCTTTTTCAAAAGCATTTTCATTGGGATAAAAGGCATTCCATTGAAAAATGTTGTTTTTAATCATGAGCTCAGTGCATGCTTTTGTTATTTTTAGAATGCGATTAATATCTTTATGATTTCCTTTTCTAATCATTATTATGTTTAATTTTGTATTACATTTTTATTGTAAATTTAATTTTTAAAACTTTACTCATGAAAAATATATTAGTGCCGGTTGGAACATCAAAAAACACCCTTAGTCATCTTAAGTATGCAGTAGATTTTGCGGAAGCTTTTGGAGCTAAACTTTATGTTGTTCATATATACAAAGTGTTTACTAAAGCTGGTACTATGATTAATTTGGATCATATTTTAGAACGAGAAAGCAAGGAGTATTTACATGATCTTATGTCAAAAATTGACACTAAAAATGTAGAGGTTGTTACTAAGGCATTAAAAGGAAAAGTGGTTGATGTTTTAGAATTGGTCAGTAGAGTGGCGAATATTGATTTAATATTAATACAGCCCAGAACGAATTCTGTAAATGATGAAGTTTTTTTAGGGGAGACTTCAGGAAAGATAATAAAACAAATGAATGGCCCGGCTTCACTTATTGTGCCAGAAGGATACACTTTTGAACCTATAAAGCATATTTTAATGGCTATGAAATCGGCTATTATTAAAAAAGAGCATGTTTTAGAGCCGCTTAAATCTTTTAAAGATAAATTTAAATGTAAAATTGATTTGTTATTGGTAAAAACACCCTATCATAACGAAGGTGATTTTGATGTCAATGAGGAATTAAAATCAATAGTTGATGATATTTCTACTACAGAAAATGCGACTACATTTCAAGGCGTGTTAAGGCATTATGAATCACATAATCCGGACATGCTTTGTGTTGTAAGACGTAAAAGAGGATTTTTTATGAAAAAGTGGGAAAAAAATGTAATTTTGAAAAAGGATTTTTCAAGTTCGATACCTGTTTTAGTTCTAAGTGAATTAAAATAAATTTATGGGGATGTAGCTCAGTTGGCTAGAGCGCTTGGCTGGCAGCCAAATATGGAGGAATTCTTAATCTCTCGTATCCCTTATATAGCAAGACTTTCCAAGGTTTCTAAAAACTCAATCGTATTGGTGGTGGAGTATGGTGGTGGGTTTTTCTGCAAATTATCTCCATAATATTTTAAAGATAATAGAGGTCTTCCACATCACTCAACAACAGATGTGACTTAATTAGTTGTGAGGGTATAATTTTCGTAAAAAAAAGGCTGTCGAATTACTGACAGCCTCTTAAATTATTTATTTATCAACTGCTTTTAGTTGCCAGCACTTAAAGAATAACTTCCGTCTCCATTAAATGAAGTAACTGTAATTGTTACAGTCCAATTACCTGGTTCTCCCGCAGAGGTAACACCGCCAATAGTGTCAGGTTCAGTTCCTCCCGTCAGATTTCTGTCAAGTACTACGGTTCCTTCAGAATCAGCAACTACAATATTAAATGTTCCAGTTGCGATACCTGTTATGTCAGCATTATAGTCAGCCGTTGCCAAATTATTAGCCCAATTAATTGTTCGAGACGCATTTCCACCGTTTCCAGTAAAATCGCCACCAATATCTCCAGATGGACCTTCGTTAACAGTTATATTCGCAGTTGGACCATCGTCATCTGAACAAGATGTAAATGTACCAATGAAAAGTGTTATTGCAGTTAAAATTGTAAGTAGTTTAAAATTTGGGGGTTTCATTTTTTTTAAAGTTTAATTATTAAATATATTTTGATTGCAAGATTCAAAAATATTTTCATTAATTTTTATATATATATATTATGATATATATAAGAAAAACTTATACTATAAATAAAAACATCGATTAGTTGCTTATATGGTTATTACAGCCAACGGTGGCAATATGAAAAGTTGGGCATATTGAAACACCGATCTTTCAATTTGATATAATTTTTGTTTAATTTTAATTCATTCATATATATCACTTTCTGTCCAATTTTTTATATTGCGTGTTGTAGGCTGTTTGGATCAGGCTTCTGGTTTTTAATGACTGATTTGAATACTTTTACTTTTTATATTTATATGCTGTTCCTTTATTATAGATTACAGGCATCTGTCCCTTCCACTGGTTCCAAATATCATTTTTTGTAATAAGGTCAGCCATAAAATGACCAACATTGATTCTACTTATATGACCATCTTGTAGGATACTTCTCGTGGGGGAGGGATATACTTCGATTTCAGAAACACTTTCCTCATCAATTAATGATGACGGTCGAACTGCAGTCCATTCAATAGCGATATCTTTTTGACCTATGACGGTTCTTAAGTACTCTGCAGCCTTTTCATTGTCTGAGTGTGGAGGGAGCAGTAGTCGAAGCAATCCAATTATGCATCTTTGAGCAAAAGAAATTGGTTCATTGAGATCGCGATTGCGGTTGGCAACCGAATTCATAAGAACATATTTTGTTGATACCTCAGATTTATTTGCTTTGATAGCGGTACATAATCGTTGGGTCGCTTCTGTTACAAGTCGACGAGGTTTGCCAAAAAGCCCTTTAAAAGTCAGGTTATGACCAAGACACGAAGCTACTGCATTACAGCCGGCGACATGTTGTTGCATCTCTTCGTCGGATAATTCCAGAACACTTGCAGAGATCACTGTCAAACGTTCATGATTCTTTATTGTATCAGGTAGTTTTTCCGGAGAACGCACAATCACTTTAACATACTGTTCACGATTGAGCAACTCCTCAACCAATCTTATACCTGTAGCACCACTTGCACCAACTATTAATGTTATCATATCTTTCTTGTATTAACTTCTATTATCGTTTCTTCAAAATAGCCTACAACGTTTCGTGTATGGGCGTATCCCAAAGGGTATGTACTATACACATTGTTATCCGTAGTTTTATCATTTATATTTCAGTGATTGGTCTTGCACATATTTCAAATTTAATTTAAGTGCGGTTTCGGCTTTGGTGAGTTCACCACCGAGATAACCTGCGTGGCTCATTTGTGATACCAAATTTTTTTCTAAAATAGCCAATAAAATTGATTCGGAAGAATGACCCTTGATGATAAATCCCGGTTGGTTGTTTTTGAAATAGTGTTTCACTGTAATTTCTCGTTTATTATTCTCGACTGTAATGACAAAAAATCCTTTTTGGTCATAATCAAGCGGAACCCTTTTACCTCCGGGTTTTAGTTCGTTGAACAATTCTTTTTCTGTCGGATTTTTTAATTTTAGGGTTTTAAAAGTTTCAGAATTAAGGTTGATTTCCGCTATCTTTTCATTTATCACTTCAAATTCCCTTTCATTTTTGATATCAATGAGTTCTATCTGATTCAGAAAATGAGTGATTTTTTCTTCGGACAGATTTTTCAGGACAGGAAAATGTCCATTGGCATTGATGATGCGTTTTTCTTTATCAATTCCGTATTTAAATAAACATTCAATAGCTTGACCTGCTTTAAAAATGGGGGAATCTTTTCCGCAAAGCACTAAATGACGAATATTAGGGTTGGAAATTGTATTCAGGATGATGCGCTCAATTCCAAGATTTGGTGTTACTACGGTTCCTATGATGGCAATTTCATCAGAAAAAATTTCACTCATTAGGTTATCTGAAGTAAGTGAACAAACCGCAATGTGCCCTTGTGGATTTAAAACCCGATAATTTCCCGAATATAAAGGCCATTGAATTTTTGACGACTGCTTTATTCGTTTGAAGAAATGTTTTACAGCATTCATTCTATAAAACATTTTTACTGCAACAGGATTTTCTCCTGTTTCAGAATTTGGGAAAATTTTAGCTAAAAAGTGCATTAACTTTTTCATAGCTGTTTTACTTCATTTTTTCTAAAATTAATATAACAAGATGTGATTTTTTAGATTACGGCTAACGGTCTCGGCTATGAGTAGTTGCGTGGTTTAGCGGTTAACTTTGCAAGTACACACCAAGTTGGAAATTCCTGCGGAATTTCCAAAGTAGGCGAGAACAAGCAATTACTTATAGTCATCCTAAGTTTGTTTTTTCTTTCTTGATTATTTCGTCAATAAATTCATTTATATTTAATTCTTTCAATTCTGCGTATACTTTTTTATTCTGATTTGCTTTTTCAGCTAGTTCATATTTCATAGTCTGATATTTTATTCTAGCCCAATCATTTTTTCTTAAAAAATTCCGCATTAGAATATGTCTTTCTAAAGCTTCGCTATCTATCGGACAAACGTATAAATGATGAGCAATTGAATCTAAAATATTATTTAAAGAAATTCCATCTCTTTTAAAAACTTCTCGTTTTTCAATTCCTTGATTTCCGTTGTGATAATATCCGAGTTTAATTAATCCAGATTTGATTTTTTTAAATTCCGTTTCTTTATCATAAATAATATCAATGTCAATAATTGGTTTGGAATCCAAATTCTGGACAGAAGTACTTCCAACGTGTTCGATACTATATTCAAGTCCATTCAATTCATTTTCAATTTCGCGTTTTAAATCCGCAAAATAATTTGTCCAATTTGATGTATATTTCTCGATTAGCATTCTGTTTTTCTCAAATGACGCACAACGTATATATATAGTTACTGGTAACTATATATCTTCTATAAACACACCATTAAGTATGTTATATATTAAACTTTTTAAAGATAGTTCCTACAAATAAATAATCATAATCATTTGAAATAATTAATTTATTTGGTGGTGGGTTTTGGTGGTGGGTTTTTGCAATTAAATGTATACATTTGCATAGTTTTGTAAGGATATGTGCAACTGCTAAAAGTTGTTAAGCCCTAATAAACGGAGTATATATAGTAAAAGGGGATGTAGCTCAGTTGGCTAGAGCGCTTGGCTGGCAGCCAAGAGGTCGTGGGTTCGAGCCCCATCTTCTCCACAGATTCAAAACCCTAACAATTGTTAATCAATTAGTTAGGGTTTTTTGTTTTTATATTTAGTCCATTATTAGCCCAAATAAACTTAATAAAAAACTCAAATACAAAATGTACCTTAGTCACGTTTAATGAGTGAACAGAAAAAATGTCGAATCATTTATCAATTTTTAATAGAAAAATCATTACTAAAATCTTAATAAGTCTCAAACACCTATGATTAAATTAAATATTTTAACTTTATAGTGTTAAAAGTAAGCTCGATAACATAGAGTATAGTTTTTAGACAGTCTAAATCCTTCATTATAAAAAATATGAGAATATTTCATGCGGCATTCTAAATTAAATATACCAGCACTTCCTTCGGATCTTATTAGAAGACCGCTTCTTCTCAAAAAATTAGAAAATAAAAGTACCATACCATTAATTTTGATCTCTGCACCTGCAGGTTATGGAAAGAGTATACTTATCAGTCAATGGTTAAAAGAGACAGAAAGCACTAATGTATGGCTTTCAATAGATGAAACAATGAATGATACATCTATTTTTTTAACCTATATAAGTGAGGCGCTGAGCAAATTTAGTTCTGTTGAAAAACAATCATTAAAAAATTTGGATAAGGATTACAATTTTATGTCGTGGCCGTCCATTATTGAAATTATTGTTAATTCACTCAACGTATTGGAAGAGCACTCCATACTGATTTTGGATGATTACCATTTAATAAAGAACCAGGAGATTCACCAGTTAGTGCAAGTACTGATCGGCGAAGAGATAAAAAATTTACAGGTGGTTATCATAACCCGTTGGGATCCACCTTTTAAATTACAAAAACTACGGTTATATCATAGGATACTTGAACTCAGAATGTCGGATCTCAGATTTGACAAAGATGAATTAACTCAGTTTTTGGCATTATATAGAAATATTAGACTCAAAAGTGACGTAATCGATAAGGTTATAAAGCGCACAGAGGGATGGATTTTGGCTATCAGAATGATATTATTGGCCAGGTCATTTCCTATGGAGGATAATAAAATAAAGGACATCGAAAACATTTCAAGCAATCTAGATCAGTTGCTTTCTTATATAAGTCTTAATCTAGAACCTGACTTTTTTAGGCAGATGCAACTTTGTGCACTTTGCGATCGATTCAATGTTGAGCTTATCGACTCCATTTGTGACTTTGCTTTTGATGGTTCCTGTAAGGGAGAGGTTTTCCTTGCTAAACTAAAAGATCTTAATTTTTTCATTGTCGCTTCCGATGAGGAAGGGGGTTGGTATAGATTTCATCATTTAGTTGGGGAAACTCTAATGCGAAATCTAAAAAAAAGTGATCCTAATATCTTTACATCACTTTATACCCACATCAGTGAATGGTTTTCTGATAATGGTCTGATTGATGAAGCCATCAACTACGCTATCAAAGCAAATAACTATGCTTTGGCATGCTATCAAATCACAAAGCATAGTGAAAGCGAATTGAATAAGGGCCAATGGTGGGTTGTGCAGCGCTGGCTTGATCTGATTCCTCGACAAATTCGGAATATGAACATTGAGATAATGCTGACAGAATTACTGGTTTGTGAGGAAACGTGGAACATAGAGGATTTTTCGTCCATCCTGGACACACTAAAATCAATTGGTATTGAGAATTCAAATGATAAGAACATTTCCCTATATCTGTTTCATTTAGGGTACTTTCTAACGTTTGTCAAACCTGACCCAAAACAAGCGTTAGAATCAATCGAACAATCTAAAGCGCTACTCTATGATGAAACTTACATGTTTGGCGGACGCAGGGAATTGGTCTTGGCTTGTTGCAGACAGATGCTTGGTTTTGCCCCTTTGGCATTGCAGACTCTTGAAGAGATTCTAGAAAAACTCGGGCTTTCCTCAAAAATGCATTCACGCCCCATACACGGTAAAGTGCTCGTTCATATACTTTCTGGAAATTTTAAATCAGTAAATAGTGACGCAAAAAAGTTGCTGTTTCATGTTCAGGATTCTGATTTACTGCATGCAAAAGGATGGGGTTTGTATTTTATAGGTAATGCTGCCTTTCAATCTAACAATGAATATGAAGCAGTAAACGCCTTTAAGGAAGCGCTGGCATTAGAGGGTGTTTTTAATTACAGGGCTTATTTTGATGCACTGGCGGGGTTAACGCTGATCAGCTCATTAAAAAAAGATGAAAAGGCAACTGCTTCATTTCTTGAACAAATGAGCCGATTGGCTACAAAACTAAAAGACAGAAAGTTCCAAAATTACCACCGCTCTGTACAAGCAAGAGTCAACTGGCATTTTGGGCAAGGGGATAAAGAAATTAGTTGGGCTATTTCTGAATGGGTGAAACAGCATCCGTCCTCGTATTTATTTTTGATGGATGTGCCTGAACTAACAAAATTACGAATCGTGATAAGTCATGGTTCAAACACTCAGGTTGAAGAGGCGATTTCTGTGCTCGAGGAAGTAGAAGTTATGCTGGAAAGTGTTTATAACCACTATCAACTGATCGATATTATCCTGCTCAAAGCGATGGGATTTTTCCGTCTTCAAAAAGAAAATCTTGCTGCCAAATGGTTAGAGGAAGCGCTTACACTGGCAGAAAAGAAAAATATGATCAGGCCTATTTTAGAAACTGCTTTGGTTATGCCTTCTTTATTTAGTGTCCTGAAACACGCTGCCCCTTATCGCATTTTAACTCGTATAAACTTCGATGTTGTAACTCAAAAAACACCAAAAGAGGATTTAAGCCTTGTTAATGAGTTATCAATTCGTGAGCAAGAAATCATAAGACTTATCTATAAAGGTTTTAGGAATAAAGAAGTTGCGCAACAACTTAATATCTCCATATTAACTGTTAAAACGCACTTGCGCAACATTTATAGTAAACTTGACGTCTCCAATCGTACTTCTATGATAAATAAAATATTAGAGAAGAATCTATTTACGCTCTAGTACTCCTTTTATACCTCTTTCGGGGTATTAATTTTAAGAAACACATACATATTTTTACAAGTTCAATAACGACGCATGGAATTGATAAAAAAATATTCTAATAAAGGTTCGGTTTTTCAAATTGAAGTTGCAGGAAAAATTAATACGTCTGTAATCGATTTTATGGACGATTTGGGATTTCGTATGAAAAATGAAAAAATTGAAAACACCTTCGTAGGTTGGCTTCCAGATCAGACGGCTTTGTTGGGTTTGCTTGCAGGCTTGACCGATCTTCGCTGCGAAATTAAATGCGTTCGTGATTTGTTAAAATAAATAAACTTTATAAACAAAAAAATGAAAAAAACACTTTTAACCTTATTTATTACCGCACTTATATTTAGTAGCTGTAAAGAAACAACCACTGAAAAAGGGGCTGACACCAATCAGGAATTTGACGTAGTCATCCTTAACGGACGCGTCATGGACCCGGAAACCAACTTTGACGGCATTAGAAACGTTGGAGTTAAAGATGGCAAAATCGCCTTAATCACTGAAGCGTCTATTTCTGGTAAAGAAATCATAGATGCTAC
>DATCZQ010000034.1:0-5912 GCA_036525815.1 Yeosuana sp.
ATTCATGATAAAAATTTCCAGGAGCAACATTAGAAAAATAAGAAGTATTATTATCAGAATCTACTTTAGGCTCTAGGATATAAGATTCATAACCTAAAAAGGCTTGTTGATGGCCAAATCCGTAGTAGCTACCAATATCAGAATAAGCCTCTGATATCGATTCACCCGGTAAGGCAGAAATTTCATCGAGTCTTAACCCATCTGCATACCCTAAAAAGTATAAATCAATAGAGTTGTTATTGGTGTTGGTGCCTTTAGCAACCCAAACATTATCATAATTAGCCATTTTATCATATCCAATGCTCAGAGCAAATTTTTTCCATGGAGAATTGGAATCATTATTGGCAAAAACAAAAACGGCTCCGCCTTGATTAAAATCGAATTTAGAATCTGAGGCACTTGTAAAACCATTAAAATATTGTGAATCGTTTTTTGTGTCTAAATTAGAAAGAGAAAACGAGACGTGACTTCTAGTAAATACTGCAGATCCTGCAGGATTTAAACTAACAGCACTCATATCACCTCCAAGAGCACCAAAAGCACCGCTTAAAGCTCTAAATCTTGCTGTCCCCTGAATATCATCTTGAGAGTATCTAAGGGCGTCTGTAATATCTTGTCCGTACATAAAGGACATAGAAAGCATACTTATGAATAGTAATTTTAACTTTTTCATATGAACTATATTTTTTAATGTTTTAATAAAATTATATGCCTCTTCTTACAGATGATCCAGAACTACTTCTACTTGAAGATCCAGAACTACTGCTGCTTCTGCTGCTTGAAGATCTTGAGACTCCTGAACTAGAACTTCTATTACTACTTCCTGAATTATAACTTCTTGAAGGCGTCGAACTTGAAGAAGAATTATTTCTCAGACGGGAATTGTTATAAGTTTTTGGAGAAGAACCTCTTCTAATTGTTGAAGAAGAGCGTGTTGTAGAATTCATCGTAGGAGCAGAGATACTTGATGTTCTTCTCGAGTTATAAACATTTCCAGAACTATTTACCCTATTCATAGTGTTTGAATTAGAATAGCCTACGCTATTGCTTCTTCTGAGGGTATTGGTGTTATTATATCTTGACGTGTTATTATATCTCGACGTGGTATTATTTCTTGAAGCATTATTATATCTTGACGTGGTATTATTTCTTGAAGTTGTATTGACAGAATTACTACGACGACTGTTACTTGAATTGTAGTTTGAAGCATAAACAGCTCTTCTTCCAGAATTGTAAGTAGCACCTCTTCTTCCGTATGATAAACTTCCATTATACACATTATTATAATAAGGATACCTATAATTAGGATAGTACCAACTACCATAAAAACCAGCATAAAATCCGCCATAATAATAAGGTGAATGCCAAGCATTGTAATAACCCCAATTATTCCAGCCCCAATTATTCCAGCCCCAATTATTCCAACCCCAATTATTCCAACCCCAATTATTCCAGCCGTTATCTATATAATTTATGGTTACATTATTATTGTTTTGACCCCAACCACCATAGCCTTGATAATTGTTGTCAATAATGCTGTCATTTTCAACATATCCACTTTGATAAGTATCAATATCTGTGAATACAGAGCCATCATTGACCAAGTAATCATATTCTAATGATTTTTCTCTGAAGTAATTTTTATAATAGTTATTGCCAGCATTACCATTTTGAACTTCAACAACAGTTTGATATTCTGCTTGAGGGTTTGAAGAACCGTAAATACCATCATTTTCAACCCCTACATACTGATAAGAACCACATGATGATAAGCCAATTAGCAACATTAAAATTGCTAGGTAAGGCATTTTCTTTATTAAGTAGTTATTAATTTGCATATCTCTCTTATTTTATTGTTGAACATAACAAAAATAGTTAGTTTTGCTGAACTATTTTTTTATTTAACATAGTCACAATTTTTGTGCCAAAACATAAATATGAGCAAAAAACTAACATCTAGGGCAGAAGATTATTCAAAATGGTATAATGAACTGGTGGTTAAAGCGGACTTAGCTGAAAATTCTGCGGTAAGAGGTTGTATGGTAATTAAGCCATACGGTTATGCGATCTGGGAAAAAATGCAGGCAGAATTAGATAGAATGTTTAAAGAAACCGGACACCAAAACGCCTATTTCCCGTTGTTTGTGCCAAAAAGTCTATTTGAGGCGGAAGAAAAGAACGCAGAAGGTTTTGCTAAAGAATGCGCAATCGTGACACATTATAGATTGCAGGCAGATCCGGATAAACCTGGTAAATTAAGGGTAGACCCGGAGGCCAAATTGGAAGAAGAACTGATTGTGAGGCCTACTAGTGAAGCTATCATTTGGAATACGTATAGAAATTGGATCCAATCCTATAGAGATTTACCTATTTTAATTAATCAATGGGCAAATGTGGTTCGATGGGAAATGCGAACGCGATTATTTTTACGGACAGCAGAGTTTTTATGGCAAGAAGGGCATACGGCACATGAAACAAAATCAGAAGCCATGGCTGAAGCTAAACTCATGAATAATGTGTATGCTACTTTTGCAGAAAATTTTATGGCAATGCCTGTAATACAAGGTGTAAAAACGGAAAGTGAACGTTTTGCCGGGGCTGAAGAAACGTTTTGTATTGAAGCTTTAATGCAAGACGGTAAAGCGTTGCAAGCAGGGACTTCACATTTTCTAGGTCAGAATTTTGCTAAAGCGTTTGATGTAAAATTTGCTAATAAGGAAGGAAAACAGGATTATGTTTGGGCAACTTCTTGGGGCGTTTCCACCAGATTGATGGGAGCCTTAATAATGACCCATAGTGACGACTTTGGTTTAGTTTTACCACCAAGTTTAGCTCCTAATCAGGTGGTTATTGTTCCTATCTATAAAAATGAAGAGGATTTTGAGGCTATTTCTGTAATTGCGAATAAAATAGCTTCTGAATTAAAAGTTAAAGGTATTTCTGTGAAATACGATAATAGGGATACTCAAAGGCCAGGCGCTAAATTTGCACAGCATGAACTACAAGGAGTGCCATTACGAATAGCTATTGGTCCAAAAGATCTAGAAAACGGGACTGTTGAAATTGCGAGACGTGATATTTTAACTAAAGAGATTGTTTCTTTAGATGACTTAACGGCTGCCGTAGAGAATTTGTTAGAAGAAATACAGAAAAGCTTATTTGATAAAGCCTTAACCTATAGAGATGGTCATATTACTGAAGTTAACTCATTTGAGGAATTTAAATCGGTTATAGAAAATAAAGGCGGATTTATTTCTGCACATTGGGATGGTACTAATGAAACGGAAGATAAAATAAAAGAGATCACTAAAGCAACCATTAGATGTATTCCGCTGGAAATTAGGCAAGAAGAGGGTGTTTGTGTGTTTTCTGGAAAGCCTTCAAAACATCGAGTTTTGTTCGCAAAAGCATATTAGATAATTTTTTTTAAAAAAATATTATCTAGCTATTGCGACATTTAAAAATAGTTGTATTTTTGCATCCGCAATGGAAACATTGAGTGTTATTTGAAAAGCATAGTAAGTTTAAAAATTAAATTTACTTAATTATAAACAAATGGCCCGTTCGTCTATCGGCTAGGACGCCAGGTTTTCATCCTGGTAAGAGGGGTTCGACTCCCCTACGGGCTACAATTTTAAAAATAAAAAAACTAATGGCAAATCATAAGTCAGCATTAAAAAGAATCAGAAGTAACGAAACTAAACGTTTAGTTAACAAATATCAGCATAAAACAACTCGTAATGCAATTAAAAAATTACGTGAGTTAACTGATAAAAAAGAAGCTGAGACTTTGTATCCTTCTGTTGTTTCAATGCTAGATAAATTAGCGAAGAAAAATATTATTCATGATAATAAAGCTGCAAACCTTAAATCTGGTTTGGCTAAGCATATTGCTACTTTATAATAATTGATTTTAAGTTATATAATTAAAAACCTCTCAAATTGAGAGGTTTTTTGTTTTTTTAAATCAAGTTAAGTTATAAAAAAAGTGCTTTGAAAATTCAAAGCACTTTTTTTTATGAAACTAAGTTTTATTTATCCATTCATGGAAATTAAAAACTCATCGTTATTTCTAGTTTGTTTAAAGCGGTCATTAATAAATTCCATCGCTTCAACCGGGTTCATATCAGCTAAATACTTACGCATTACCCACATTCTTTGAATGGTTTTCTCATCCAATAATAGGTCATCTCTACGCGTACTAGAAGAGGTAAGGTCAATTGCCGGGAATATTCTGCGATTAGAAATTTTTCTGTCTAATTGTAATTCCATATTTCCGGTTCCTTTGAATTCTTCAAAGATGACTTCATCCATTTTAGATCCCGTCTCGGTTAATGCTGTTGCAATAATAGTTAAAGATCCACCATTTTCAATATTTCTGGCTGCTCCAAAGAAACGCTTTGGTTTGTGCAGTGCGTTGGCATCAACACCACCACTTAATATTTTACCGGAGGCTGGTTGCACCGTATTGTAAGCTCTTGCCAATCGTGTTATAGAATCTAATAAGATAACCACGTCATGTCCGCATTCTACTAAACGTTTTGCCTTTTCTAAAACAATATCAGCAATTTTAACATGCTCATGAGCTTCCTTGTCAAAAGTAGATGAAATCACCTCACCACGCACATTGCGTTGCATATCAGTAACTTCTTCAGGGCGTTCATCAATTAATAATATCATTAAATATACTTCAGGATGATTCGCTGCTATGGCATTGGCAACATCTTTAAGTAACATGGTTTTACCTGTTTTGGGCTGAGAGACTATCATTCCTCTTTGTCCTTTTCCAATAGGAGAGAACAAGTCCATAATTCTAGTGGAAATAGTACTTTGTTTTTCAGCAATATTAAATTTCTCTTGAGGGAATAATGGGGTTAAATGCTCAAATGACACGCGATCTCTAACTACATCGGGATTTTGGCCGTTAATTTTAATAACCTTTATAAGAGGGAAATATTTCTCACCCTCTTTTGGAGGTCTTACATGTCCTAAAACGGTATCTCCTTTCTTTAAACCAAATAATCTGATTTGAGATTGTGATACATAAATATCATCAGGTGATGATAAATAATTATAATCAGACGAACGTAAAAAACCATATCCATCCTGCATGATATCCAATACGCCTTCACTTTCAATTATGGCATCAAATTCAAAATCTGGTTCACGATAGCGATTTCTGCTATCCTTATTTCCATTACTAGCATTAGGATTACTATTAATACTATTTGGATTTTTATTTGGATTTTTTTGCTGTGGATTGTGTTCCCTTTTTGGATGATTTTTTGGATTCTCTCTAGGTTTATGTTCCTTAACAGGTTTATTTGTTGAGTCTATAGCAGGTTTTTCTGCTACTTTATTTTCAACAGGAGCTATTGGGGCCTCTTTATTTTCAACTACTTCCACTTCTGCTGGCGTTTCTGCTTTTTTATTTGGAAGATTCTTAGCTGGTTTTTGAATGCGCGCTCTTGGTTTCTTATCCTTTAACTCAACACTTTTGTTTTCGGATATTTTTGCTGCAGGTTTAATAACTTCTGCTACAGTTTGTGGATTTGCTGCCTGCAAATCTAAAATTTGATAAACTAGATCCGATTTTTTTAAAGAACGAAATTTTGGAACGTTTAATTTTTGTGCTATCTCTTGTAAATCAGAGAGTTTTTTTTCGTTTAATTGTGAAATTTCAAACATTTGATGTTTACTTGGAAATTATAAATTGAATATAAATTTGATTTATTCTGAAAAAATGATTTTTAATCTGAAGAATTAACCACCTACTTCAGCGGTTGTTGTGAATTATTACTGCAATAATACAACTTTATTTTAATATTTTAAGTGAATTTTATAAAAGAAACTATTATTTTTGCGGTCTAGTTTTTACAAACAAAATGTTGCAACGTATACAAACTTTATAT
>DATCZQ010000035.1:0-3831 GCA_036525815.1 Yeosuana sp.
CTTACTAGTATCTATTGTATCTTGTTGTGTACCAGGAACCTGAATTTTGGATTTATCAACAGGTTTAGAAGTCTTCTTTTTTTCCTCGTCACCCTTTAATCTGCTTTGTGCCATAATATTTATTTTTAAAGTTTAGGCAAATATAAGAAATAATAATTACAAAATGTTACTCATGCCAAGGATTTCTTACAACTACTAGCTTATCTCTTGTCTCGTTAAGTCTAAAGTCATTAAAATTTACAGCGTAATGATTAGCCTCCCTATCAATAAACTCTACATAAGCTATCTCCTTACCTCTTCTGTAGACATTTACAACAAGATATAAGTCTTCACCCATTGCCCAGTAACCTTCCCCGTCCATGTCTTCCATCTTATAACTTCCTTCTCCGATTATTACGACATCATTTATCTTGATATCATTAACATCTACTCTTCTCTGTGCATAACTCATCATCCCGATAAGTAAAAATGCGATTGTTATTATTGTTTTCATACTACCTTCAACGTAACAGGGTTTTCAAAAGTTACATATTTTAACAAAAAATAAGGTAAAATAGATAACACATCATACATAATATGTAGATAGCCAGTGCGTTAACGCTTATAAAAAAATTCGTATACTTATCTCTTAACGATGAATATGTCTCCAACATGAACATAAACATAGCACCCATAGTAATAAAAATACAGGTCATAATAGTCTGCAAGTGGTCTTCCATAATTAATAGTGTTTAATATCCTCTAAATACTCCTTCTCTTCTTCGCTTAACTCCCTTTTCTCTAATTCACGAATAATATCCTCTAATAATAGAGTATAATGATTTACCTTATCAGATAAATTCATCCCATCGTCAAGTAATTCCTTAACAGTCTTCTTTTCCATAATTATCCTAATAAATATTCAACATTCTTACTTTTTGATAAAAAATCATTAACACTCTTTTCTGTACAGAAGTACTCTACAGGAGGGTTTGGATGATGACCTTTAGTTGGTAAGGGTCTCGACTCAACCCTTAAACCTCTATGATTAATAGTGTGGACAAAAGCACCTAAACGTGTAGTCTTAAACTCACGAATATGCTCCCATTGGTTGATTGTACGCCCATTAATTAAAGCGGTAACAATCGATTTCATTTTTGAATTGTTCATATTATATTTGTTTTTTAGTTAATAACCATTCCCATCTTCCCATATAATCCCTCTTTCATCAATCCTCTCTATCTCCTTAGTGTCAAAATAGTAATAGTACCTAATACCATCCATCTCAACAACAATCCAGTTAGATAGGTAATCATAACCATAATCAATAACTGTAAAACCAACAGAGATTAACTCATTATATGTGTATGTCTTATTTTCCATAGTTTTTTTTTATTTCGTCAATACTCGTACCTCGTACAGCCGATAACAGTCAATAGGAATCATTAAAACGCTTCCTATTTTTGTGTTATAGCCAATTACCACTGTTACAAAATTTATCTGTGCAAAATGGTGTTCCTTTTGAATAAGCACTCCTACCACATTTAGAGCAATCTGATGGAGGTAACTGTCCAGTAACACCAAATAAACGCAATAACTGTGCTTTTGCTTCATTTGATGTTATATGTCCTTCTCTAAGGTCGGATGCTATTTGTAAAATTTCTTCTTTCATATCGTTACTGCGTTTATTTGTGAACCGTTAGCAGTAATGTTTTTTGACCTCCGCTAAACAATCTTCTATTTTACCAATTTTAGAGCGTTGTAAATCTTCAAGTTCTTCAATTAACTCTTCTATTTGATTCGCTAATCTTTCTTTTGACTCCAACTGAATACGCAACCATTCAATGTGTTCTTTGACTGCTTTTGATACTTTGTGAGGCTTTCCTCCTATGTTTATATTTTCCATTTTTATTTCGTTTTAAAAGTTAAACACTACTGCTAACATTCGTTTTGCGTCATGCGGGCAGACGTTGTTAATTCAAGTTTTTTGATTCTATTTGGCATCGCTTTTTTTATTTAAAATTTTTGTTTCGTTCTTCGTATCAAGTTTTGTCCGTTAGCAAATATACGAGAAGATAAATAAGATGTTATATTAGTTTGGGTATTTTCACAACTTATTGATATTATGTTATTTTTTTAACGTGGGGGTGTTTTTATGGGGCTATATATATATATGAAGGGGGGAACCATTTGCTGGGAAAACGCTAAACTAAAGGGTAGTGGGGCTGTTTTCAATTCGAAACTATTTTAAAACGAAAAAAATGAGCTAAAGAACTAATTTACACACAACTAACTACTAATAACTACTAATTAAACTACTCACTTTTTTGTTTCATTTATGATAAATATGAAACTAATTCACCTAATCGTTTGATAATTATGTGGATAGGAATTTATAGGCTGTAAGAATGCACCAATCTATTCTATTATTGGAAAGCTAAGGTATAATTAAGATGGTCTCAAGCCGAGAAAATGGGAGACCAGATACCAGATGGATAACGGTTAATCGCCTGAGTATTATACACGATAGCTAATGTGTTTACAAATGCTACATTATTATATTCCTATCTCTATAAATGAGACATACTAACCACGTAAAAATAAGCAACAATTCACCTATTTTTGCCTAAACGTCTAATAAATAGACTAATCATTCAAAATAAACTGAGAGTTATCCGTTTACAAACGGTTACAATCGAATAAATAATAAATTATTATCTTTGTCATATGGCGGTAAAAAAAAGAGTAAAAGGTATAAAAGTGGATTATTATAAGCATCAGAGTAATCCAATGGAATCAAAGGTTCTTAAATGGTTAGTACAGTCAGGTTATAACTATAGAGCTATTTCTATTTATCTAGGTACAGAAGTAACTAAGGTAGCTTGGCTGTTTAAGAATCCCGCTTATATGAATATATGGCAATTAGCTGTAATTATTAAACTATTGGAGAATGATAAGAAACATTCTATTGGTGATATATTGCGTAGCTTATTTTTGCCACATACAAATACACCAGAAGTAACAGATAAACTTATTGATTTATATAAGGTGATTGAATTACCTGAATTGCCTAAAGATGTACCAAAATACCGTATTGATATCGATAAAGAATAAAAATAATTAATTTTTTTTTAATTTTTTTCTCGCTGAGTATCAGGCTGTTTATGTCTTTTTAGCCCTATTTCTATTTCATTTTTAATTTTCTTTTGAAACCTTTTGAATTACCATCCCGTTAAAGACCATATAAACTTTAAAAAACTAGAAATTATGAAAAACGAAAATTTAACAGTAAAACAAATTTACAAGAGTAAAAATGTAGAACTAATGAGCGAAGCAAGTACCCTAATGTTTAACGTCCAAACAATGGGAAAAATTGCACGAAGAATTTATCCCGATGGAACAGTAGAAAACATGACAATAGAAGAACTTAGAACAGCTCAAGACGAATTGATACCACTATATAACGAAGCACTAAAACGCTATGTATAAATGCCGTTTTTTTTATGGCGTTTATACGGTGTTATACCACGTTTTTTAAATTAATTTACATTTTTTTGTATTTTTATTTGTTTGGTATTACATTATTTTGTAGATTTGCTTTATATTAATAACTTAAATATTATAAATTATGAAAAAGTTTGATTTTAGAAGACAATTAAAAGATATGAATTTAGAACAATTAAAATCCTTAAGGTCATATCATTTAGATTATATGTTGAAGTTTATGGAGTTAAATGATGAAGCCTCAGGTAAGCATTCAAGATATGTAAGTTATATTGACGAAAAAATAAAAAAGTTGCAAAATGCCTAAAGACTTAATAAATTGGAAGCAATTAAGTATAGAGTTGTCTG
>DATCZQ010000036.1:0-5597 GCA_036525815.1 Yeosuana sp.
CGTTGCAAAAGCACGGTCTTTTTTTGGAAACCACTCTGCCGTGGTTTTGATGGCTGCCGGAAAATTTCCTGACTCTCCAAATCCCAGTCCAAATCGCGCTGCTACAAACCCGATAACACTAAACCCAGGCCGAACCAAAGCGTGCAACATGCCAAAGACACTCCAAATAGCAATCGATAGCGTATAACCCTTTTTAGTCCCTAACCGATCTATTAAACCTCCCATATAGAGCAACCCTAATGCATAGGCCACTTTAAAGGATATCATGATATTGGCATAATCACTGTTAGTCCATCCAAATAGTTTTTCTAATGTTGGTGCCATTACACCTATAATACTCCTATCAAAATAATTGATGGTAGTCGCAAACATTAAAAGCCCTAAAATGCGGTATCTGTAATTGCCAATCTTTTTTGGTTCACTCATAATTCTTTTGTTTAGTTTGTATTGATTCAATTAAAATTGAAATAGTTTTTAGCGTTATTATAACAGATATCCTGAACCATTTTACCCAAGAATTTAATGTCATTTGGAACTAATCCTTTATTTAAATCCTCAGCTAATAAATCACATAATATGCGTCTAAAATATTCGTGTCTTGGAAACGACAAGAAACTTCTGCTATCTGTTAGCATCCCAACAAAACGGCTTAATAAGCCCATATTAGACAGGGTATTTAATTGCTTTTCCATGCCATCCTTCTGGTCCAAGAACCACCAGCCAGAACCCCATTGCATTTTACCTGGAGCTCCACCTGTTTGAAAATTGCCCATCATGGTGGCAAACACTTCATTCTGCGACGGATTTAAATTATAGGTAATCGTTTTTGCTAACTGGTCTGTGGCATTGAGTATGTTAAAAAGTCTAGACATAAAATCTGCCATAGGAAAATCGCCTATAGAATCACAGCCTGCATCCAGTCCTACTTGTTCTACTAATCGACTGTTATTATTTCTAATAGGTCCTAAATGGTATTGTTGTACCCAATTATACTCGTGATACTTTTTACCAAGATGAATGAATAAACTCGATCTGTATTTATTGATCTCTAAGGCTGATAGTGCTCCTCCTTCTAATTTCTTATTGAAAATAGCAGCGACTTCTTCCTCTGAAAAATCTTCAATAAATAAAGCTTCTCCCACACCAAAATCTGATAGACGACAACCGTTGTCATTAAAATAAAGAATTCTGGCATCGATGGCTTTTAGGAAATCTGAATAGTTTTTAATAGTAAAATTTACAGAAGTACTTAATTTATCTAAGTAAGGAATAAACCTTTCTTGATTAATAAAAAACAATTCATCTGATCGAAAAGTTGGATATACTTTCGTAAAAAAATTGGCTTTGGCTATTGTTTTATGATATTGTAAATCATCTGTTGGGTCGTCTGTAGTGCAAACCACCTCAACATTCATATCTTCTAATAACTGTGCCGGGGTTTTATGTTCTAAAACGGCATTTGCTTTTTCATAAATAGCTTTGGCAGTGCTTGGCTGGAGAATATCATCGATATCAAAATAACGTTTTAATTCTAACTGTGTCCAGTGAAAGAGTGGATTCCTTAAAGTGTAAGGCACCGTTTCTGACCATTTATCAAATCTATCTTTCAAACTAGCTGAACCCGTAATGAAGTTTTCATCTATGCCATTGGCACGCATACCACGCCACTTGTAATGGTCTCCATTTAACCAGACTTCGGTAATGTTTTTTACAGGCTGATTTTCTGCAATAAGTTTTGGCGATAAATGATTATGATAATCAATAATAGGCATGTCCTTAGCATACTCGTGATATAAAATTTCGGCCGCCTTTGAATGCAATAAAAAATTATCGGTAATAATATTTTTTGCGTTAATCATGATGTTAGATTAAACTTTTTGAAATCCCTAATTCTAATCCGCGTAATTCGGCTAAGCCTCGTAATCTGCCAATTCCTGAATAGCCAGGATTTGTTTTTTTGTGTAAATCGTCTAACATTTGGTGACCATGATCTGGACGCATCGGGATTAATCGGTCTTTCATACCACCTGCTTTACGTCTGCGCTCTTCAACAATGACTTCCTTAACCACGCTATACATATCAACATCGCCTTCTAAATGATTGGCTTCATAGAAATTGCCTTTCGCATCGCGCTTTGTACTTCTTAAATGAATAAAATGAACACGGTCGGCAAAACGTTTAAAAATTTGAACTAAATTATTATCAGCTCTCACGCCTAAAGACCCTGTGCAAAACGTAATGCCATTAGATCTGTCTGGAACTTGTTCAAATAAATAGGCATAATCGTCTTCTGTACTAACCACTCTTGGTAATCCTAAAATTGGATACGGAGGGTCATCCGGATGAATACACATCAAGACATCATTTTGGGAAGCTACAGGAATGATTTCCTTTAAAAACGACACTAGGTTTTCTCTTAACTTTTTTGCATCAATGTCTTTATAGGTATCTAAAATGGTTTGAAATTGCTCCAACGTATAGCCTTCTTCTGCTCCTGGCAGACCTGCAATAATATTATTGACTAATTTTTGTTTAGCTTCGTCTGAAAGCGTATCGATATAGGCTTTCGCTTCTGCTTGTACCTCATCAGAATATGAATCATTAGCACCTGGTCGCTGTAATAAATACAATTCAAACGCTGCAAAAGCCGTCATATCAAAACGTAAGGCTTTAGAGCCATCTTCTACTTCAAAAGCCAAATCGGTACGTGTCCAATCCAAAACAGGCATAAAGTTATAACACACAATCTGGATGCTACAGGCGGCTAAATTTTGAATGCTTTGTTTGTAATTTTCGATGTACTGCTGAAAATTTCCAGAACGTGTTTTGATATTTTCATGCACCGGAACACTTTCCACAACGCTCCAGGTAAGTCCTGCTCTTTCAATCGTTTCTTTTCTTTTATTAATTTCATCAAGTGTCCAAACGGTTCCGTTTGAAATGTGATGTAATGCCGACACAACGCCTGTTGCTCCTGCTTGTTTTATATCTGATAAGGTTACGGGATCATTGGGTCCGTACCAACGCCATGTTTGTTCCATAATTTTTTAATTTCAATTAAACACCGCTGTAAGCAGAAAAGCCACCATCTATTGGAATGACAACGCCTGTAACGAAAGAAGACGCATCATCACATAAGTACAAAGTTGTACTTATTAAATCTTCAGGTTCTCCATAACGACCCATGGGGGTTTGATCTATAATCTGCTGCCCTCTTGTTGTTAAACTTCCGTCTGAATTGGTCAGTAAGGTCCTGTTTTGATCTGTCAAGAAAAATCCTGGTGCCAAGGCATTAACTCTTATCCCTACTTTTGAAAAATGCACGGCTAACCATTGTGTAAAATTGGAAACTGCCGCTTTTGCACCACTGTAAGCTGGTATTTTTGTTAAGGGCGTAAAGGCGTTCATAGATGAGATATTTAATATACTGCATCCCTTTTTACCAACCATATCCTTTGCGAATATCTGTGTTGGTAACAATGTTCCTATAAAATTTAAGTTAAATACGAATTTGATGCCTTCAGGGTCCAGATCAAAAAATGTTTTAAAACCTTCGGCAGTATTCTCCAAATCGTCTTCTAAAAGGTAAGGATTAGAGGTGGTTCCTAAAGGATGATTTCCTCCTGCTCCATTTATTAATATATCACAGCTTCCTAATTTTGAATTGACTTCTGCTTTTGCTGATTCTAATGATGCTTTTTCTAAAACATTCGCCATAACGCCTATAGCGATGCCTCCTTCTTCAATAATTTCATCAGCCACTTTTTGAGCTGCTTCAAGTTTCAAATCCAAAACGGCTATTTTATGCCCTTGCTTTGCCAATGCTTTTGCCAACGTTCTGCACAATACGCCTCCTCCTCCTGTTAATACTACTACTTTACTCATCTATATATTTTTTTGATTCTTTTAATCTTTCAATTCAAACAAACAAATTCGTGTGCGTACACGAAAATATAAATAATTATTGTGTGCGCCAACATTTTTACAACTTTTGTTATTATTTTTCTTAGAAGAATAAGTATTTTTGTGAGAATAGATTGATTTAAATACTTTAAAAATCACAAATGACAAGAATAAAAGATATCGCTAGAGAGGCCAATGTATCAGAAGGAACTGTAGATAGAGTGATTCATAACAGAGGTGGCGTATCTAAGAAAACTGAGGTAAAAATTAAAGAAATTCTCAAAAAAAGAAATTTCACTTTAAATCCGGTTGCAAGTGCCCTGGCTAGGCAAAAGAAATATAAAATTTCTGTTTTAATTCCCGAATTTAGCGAAAGTGATATATTTTGGGAATTACCCAATTTAGGAATTTTAAAGGCTATTGATGACATAAAAAGTTTAGGGGTTGAGGTTGCTATTTTTAAATATGAACAATACAGTCCGCAATCATACAAAAAAAGCTTCGATTTGCTATTAAAAGGAAATCCATCTGCTGTAATATTTGTACCCATGTTTTTAAAGGAAACTTCAAAAATCGTGAACCAATTAAAAAAATTACAGATTAAATATTTCTTTTTAAATATTGATTTTGAAGAATTTGAAAATAGCATTTTTATTGGACAGAATTCTTACATGGCAGGATTTATTTCAGGCAAACTGATGCATTTGTCTGTACCTGAAGAAGCTTCTTTTTTAATTTTACAATCAAAACATCAAGTCGGCGATAACAATGCGATCTCCAAGAGGATTGAAGGGTTTAAAGACTATTTTAAAACCCATAATATTGAAGTTGAAATTTTATTATTAAACATTGCTAACTTTAGCGATATTGATAGTACTCGTAAAAAAATAAACAATTTCCTGGATAAGCATTCTGAAATTAAAGGCCTTTTTATTCCCTCCAGTAGGATATCCCATATCGTTTCATGCTTATCTGATCTGCACATAAAACAACTAAAATTGATTGGTTTTGATAATACACCTCAAAATATTGAATGCTTAAAAAATGGAGATGTTTCATTTTTAATTTCTCAAAAACCTTTTGATCAAGGTTACGAGTCTATTATTTTGATGAAAGATTATTTACTCAAAGATAAATTACCTAAAGATAAAATATATTTACCTATTGATATTCTAGTAAAAGAGAATGTTATGTTTAATGAAAGAATAGGGTAGTTTTTGAGAATGGGATTAATGATGAAGATTATAATTTCTAGGTTCAATGAATAAGCGAAACACATTTTGTTTTTCGTTTTTCAATAAGATTAAGGTAATGGGAAGCTTACACAAGACAAAAAACCTTTAGTTTTCAAAACACCGAATAGGTATATAAATTATCTATTTAACAAATATTTCACCATTAAGAAAAGGGTGTAATTATAATATTGAACTAGCTAGCTTTTGTGTAAAGAAGTTTGTCAGAGATGAAAAAAGATAGACTTAAAAAGTTTAAAACATTTTGAGGGTTATTTATCCTTCTGATCGGGTTTTTATATTGAATTCGTGGAAGCAACATTAAAAAATAAACAATGAAAAAATTAAATGTATTTCTTTTATTAACTATTAATTGTCTATTCTTCTCTCAAGCACAGGACAATCTTATAACAAATACTCAAGGAAGGGAAACAATCTCCTTGAATGGAACATGGTATTAC
>DATCZQ010000037.1:0-9957 GCA_036525815.1 Yeosuana sp.
ACTGTAAAATTACCATCAAAATCAGAAACTGATCCTTTGGTTGTGTTTTTTACAATAATATTTACACCAGGAATAGGTATTCCACTTTCGTCCTGAATAGTCCCGCTTATATTTACATTTTGGGCACTGGTAAATGCCATACAAAATAAAGCAAGAAATTTAAAGAGAGTATGTCTCATAAAAATAATAATTTAAGGTTTTGATAAAATTAAATATCATTCTTAAAAGAATCATGTAAAACACCTCAACAAAAAACATACAGCACAAAAAACAACCCATATCTTAAAGAATTGTTAATAATAGCCTATGTTTCTTAAAATTTTAACTTTTCCTCTTATTGTTTAAAAACTAAAAATGTTGTGGTAATGTATAGGTAAAATTGGCGACTGTTGAGTTATTAAATTTCTAATATATAATCTGTCAAGCTTGATTCATGAGATAAGCCCATCTTTTTGCGCAAACGATAGCGCTTAACTTCAACACTTCTTGGTGATATATTTAAAAGTGGCGCAATCTCTTTTGAGGATAGATTAAGTCTAAGATAAGCGCAAAGTCTCAAATCATTTGAGGTAAGAGCAGGATGATTATTTTTTATCTTTTTTAAGAAATCTTTATCTGCATTATTAAAGGCCTCTTCAAACAAATTCCAATCATCTGTATTATTTAAATTTTTATCAATAATTTTAACCACATGCTTAAGATTTTTGGAATCTTCTGCATTTTTTAATTCTTTTTTTATGTTATTTAAGAATTCATTCTTTTTTATCAGACTCATTGTCGAAATTCCTAATTCTCTGTTTTTGGTATCAATATCCTGACGTAACTTATCGTTATTAAACTTCATAAGCTGTCTCTGGTTTTCCAATTCCTTTAATTCCAGTTGTTGTTGGGTTTTAAATAATAACTTTTCCCTTTGCTTCTTATAGTAGCGTTTATAAACATTATGAACTATTAACGAGAATAACCATAGCACTATGAAATATATGGATATCATAGTATTTGATAAAAACCAAGGTCTTTGAATTTTAAAACTATAGGACGCTATATTACTGGAAAGAGTATTTCCCGTTTTCGCTCTCACATTAAAAGTGTAGTTCCCAAAAGGCAAATATTTAAACATGGCGTTTGAATTTTTAGACCATGAACTCCAATGGGTGTCAATACCCTCTAGTTGATATTGATATTCTGTATCTAAATATTTATCAAATTCAGGGACGCTATAAGTAAATTCCACATTGTTAAAATCATTATTAAATTCGCCTTCTTCAGCGATTTTTACGCTCTCTAAATTAGAATCCAAATCGCTTATTGTTACAGAACAAATATTGACCTTATATGTTTTTTCTTGAACCTTATCTAAATCAAGTATGACATATCCGGAAGAGGCGCCTATTAAATATTTTTCATCCTGTAAATAGGATATGTTTTCATAGCCAGTCAGTCCTCTAGGTAAAGCTTTTGAGAACGGAATATTCCTGACCTTTGGAGTACTACTTAATTTGCCTGGCGCAATAAAATTTAAATTTCTGGAAGAAAAACCCCAAAGTTTGTTCGTTTCCTTATCGTAAACAAGTTTTCCAGTAGAATACTCAACCTCATCTACTAATTTACTCAATAAGGTATCCTTCAAAAAGATTTGCTTATCATAATTATATTTAAAAACACCTTCTTTATAAGTGTAAAAAATATGGTTATTATATTTAATAAGACTTGAAGTTATTCCCTTTTCGACCGACGTGTCCTTTGAAACTTCCAAAGCAGTTGTTAATTCCTGATCTAACTTAATTTTAAAAACTCCTTTATATTCGTGATTTACAAGAATGTAGTTATTATCAACCATTTCAAAGAATTTACTAGAAATATCAAAGCCTTGAATTTTATTTCTGAGTTTCCATTCATTATTTTGCTTTTCAATAACATATAAGCCGTCATAATTGCCTTGTAACATGATATTTGGATTGCTATCTATCGGAATCATGTTCCAGGTACCTTGAATATCTGAAGTCAATTTAACTTTATCTCCATTAACTATAAAGGTTCCTGTATTGTGTCCACAAAACAAGGTACTATCATATTGAACCAAACACCACACCTGTCCCTGTGTCCCTTCAATAAATTTAAATTCCGCTTTTGAATTTGACGGCCTATAAAACAACCCTTGATTGGTTCCCAGATATAACATATCATTAAAAACAGAAGAAGCATAGACTGTTCCAATCTTTCCATTTAGTTCATTATAAATACTAAACGGAGAATTAATATTAACGCAATTAATCCCATTATTTAATCCAAGCCAAATATTGCCTTCCAAATCTTCGTAAATTGATTGAACCGTATTGTTACTGAGACCATTAAAGTTATTAATCTGATAATCTATCTCGCCATTAGGCAATAAATGAAAAATTCCATCAGCAATTGTTCCTAAAATAAAACTGTCATCCCTTAATTGAACACTTCTATATACACTTACATTTGAAATGACATTGTTGGCCGGAATTTCCCATCTTCTAAGAGTCTCATTTTCGAAAAAATAAAAACCATTATCTTCCGTCTCAATCAGTAATTGCCCTAAATGATAAAATATATTAACGAGTAAATTTTCTTTTACTACAGTATCGTCTATAACTAACGTAGATTTACCGTTTTCAATTTTATAGATGCCGTCTTTAGTTTTTTGATAGTAAATACTTCCGTTAACCTTAAATATTTTATAAATAGTAGTATTAGAATCGATAATTGAGTAATTGCCTTCCCTTTTATTATAAATATATATTCTTTTTAAAGATTGAAACAATACCCATTCATCAACATCAATAATGTTCCATATTTCCTCATCATCTAAAAACGAAATTTTTAATCTTTGAGATAATGAGGTATAGTTTAAGGTCCCAAAACCATTCTTTTTCCAATACCCAAATTCTCTATAGCAACCCGTATATATGATATCATCAATCACGTTAACGGACCTCATAATAGTTTCATTTGGTGAGTCATACAATTTCCATGCTGCACCATTATACTCCAATAATCCCTTGTTGTTTGCTATGTATAGGTTTTTATCCTTTGACTGTGAAATGCCCCAGTTTTGATTTTCCGCACCATAATCCTTGGGAGCAAATATTTCTATTGGGGACGTTTCTTGAGCAAGTAATTCAAAAAACATAAGCAACATGCAAGTTACAAACAAAAAAACCTTATTCATTTTAGTATGGGTTAATATGCTATAATGTTAAGTTACTAATATAATTTAAATATATGAAAAACAAGGTGCTTTTAAAAAATAAACCCCATTTGTATAGTTTACAAAACAGACACACAATACCACAACATCATTTGATTTTTTAAAAACAAAGGGTTACAAAACAAAGCATATTGTAAAATGAATTAAATTTATGATTGAAACTATTATTGTGGATAAATACCGAGAAACATTTAAAACGTGGAATAAACTGGCAATGCTTTATCAAGACAAGTTTATGGCCTTAGACTTGTACAATGATACTTATGATAAATTTTTAAGTTTGGTTAAAAAACAACAAGGGTTAAATATTATTGATCTTGGTTGTGGCCCGGGAAACATTTGTAAATATCTGCTAACAAAAAATCCTGAATTACAAATTACTGCTATTGACGCATCGTCAAATATGATTGAGTTAGCTCAAAAAAATAATCCTTCAGCCCAATTTCTTACCATGGATATAAGAGAAATATTACGTTTAAAAAAGGAATATGATGGCATTATTTGTGGCTTTTGTATGCCTTATTTATCTGAATCTGACTCAATAAACTTGATTGCTCATTGTAAAAATCTACTAAAAAAAACAGGCGTCCTTTATTTAAGTTTTGTGGAAGGAGAATACAAGCAATCGGGGTATCAGGTTAGTAGTAATGATGATAAAATGTACTTTTATTATCATCCTTTAGACTTGTTGCAAGAAACTCTAAATGAAAATAGTTTTAAAACAGAGCATCTCATTCACAAACATTATATTAAAGCTGATCAAACGGAAGAAATTCACACCATTATAATAGTGAGTAAAATTTCTGATAACTAATTACAGATTAAACCAATCACCCACAATATCTTGCTCAATATTATGGTCTCCTTTGTGTATAAATTCGTTTTTTATAGCATTGTATGTGTAATCAGTTTGCCACTCCTTAAAGCTTTTAGCCACCTCTTTTATGGCCTCACAAATAAATTCTATTTCGGCATTCGTCATAGTTGGATGAATAGACATTCTAATCCATCCCGGACGTTCCATTAAGCAGCCTTCCAGTATTTTTTGTTCAATAGCTCTGGAACTTAGCTGATCTACATGAAGTAAATAATGACCATAAGTGCCTGCACAAGAACAACCACCTCTGGTTTGGACGCCAAATCGGTCATTTAAAAGTTTAACCACCAAATTATAATGAGCATCTTCAATAAAGAAAGAAAACACACCCAGTCTTTCAGTATGCTCTGGCGCAAGAATTGTTAGATTCTGAATGCTAGAGAGTTTTTTAAAAATAATGGCATTGAGTTCATGCTCTCTGTCCAAAATATTTTGTACGCCCATTTGCTCCTTAAGCCTAATAGCCAAAGCAATTTTTATAGCTTGTAAAAACCCTGGGGTTCCGCCATCTTCTCTGGTTTCTATATCATCAATATAGTCATGATTCCCCCACGGGTTTGTATAAGATACGGTTCCGCCTCCAGGATTGTCTGGCACCAAGTTTTTATATAGCTTTTTGTTGAAAATTAAAACCCCTGAGGAACCCGGTCCTCCTAAAAATTTGTGTGGCGAAAAGGTAATAGCATCTAAATATTGCTCTTCATCTACTGGATGCATATCAATATCAACATACGGCGCAGAACAGGCAAAATCGACAAAGCATAAGCCGTTATTTTGATGCATTATTTTGGCGATTTGGTGATAATTTGTTCTGATTCCCGTGACATTAGAACAGCCTGTAATAGCCGCCATTTTTAAAGGTACATTTTGATATTTATTTAATAAATCTTCCAGATTTTTTAAACACGGCAATCCTTCTTCGTTTGATTGTATGACCTCAACTTTAGCAATCGTTTCTAACCATGAGGTTTGATTAGAATGGTGTTCCATATGAGACACAAATATGATTGGCCTTTTTTCATCAGGCACTTGGGTATGGTCTTTCAGGTTCTCATTCAGCCTAATCCCAAGAATACGCTGGAATTTATTAATGGCGCCCGTCATGCCTGTTCCGACGGTTATTAACACATCATCTTTAGAAGCGTTGACGTGTTTTTTAATAATGCTTCTGGCATCATGATACGCCGTGGTCATCGCCGACCCTGTGATAGAGGTTTCGGTATGGGTATTGGCAACAAAAGGACCTATTTCATTTAATAATTTATCTTCAATAGGCCTATACAACCTACCGCTGGCCGTCCAGTCAGCATAAATGATTTTTTTCTTGCCATACGGAGATTCAAACTCTTGATCGACACCGACAATGTTATCTCTAAAAAAAGAAAAATAGGCCTCAAGATTAGTGTTATTTTCTTTTTGATTAACCATTTAGCTGTTCATGTTTTTTTCTAAAAAGATAGTTCCTTGATAATTTCTTTAATCATTAAAATTGGAAATGCCCTCTGTTAACCAGTTATAATAATCATCAACATCAGGCGTGTAAGCAATAGGATCAATAAGATTTTCCTCATTGTGGTCCATCAAGACATAAAATGGTTGAGAATTGGCTTTATATTTAAGCGTTTGTAACTCACTCCATTTTTGTCCAATATATTTTAACTGCTTGCCTTTTTTTAGTTTTGATTCTACAATGTCATCCGCTTCAAGTTTTCGTTTATCATCAACATAAAGTGAAATCAGCACCAGCTCATTTTTTAGAATATTTAAAACATTTGGGTCGGGCCACACCTTTTGTTCCATTTTTCTGCAATTCACACAAGCCCATCCGGTAAAATCGATCATTACGGGTTTTCCTACTTGTTTGGCATAGGCCAGGCCTTTGTCATAGTCATTAAAGGCTAAAATGTCGTGAGGAGCCAACAGGTGCGCACCTTCCGGTAAATTATCATGATTGGTATTGGCCTGTGAACTTGCTTCACCAACTTTTGAAGATCCTACTCCATAAGGTGATTCGCTATAGTTTTGTGGTGGAGGAAAAGCGCTTATAAGATTTAACGGTGCGCCCCAAAGTCCCGGAATCATATAAATAGTAAAGGATAAAACTACGAGTCCTAAACTAAGTCTTCCAACAGAAATATGAGTTAATGGCGCATCATGCGGTAATTGAATTTTCCCAAAAAGATACAAAGCTAAAGTTCCAAAAATGGCAATCCAGATAGCCAGAAAAACTTCTCGTTCTAAAATATGTGTTTGTAAGACCAAATCGGCTTGAGAAAGAAATTTGAATGCCAAAGCCAATTCTAAAAAACCTAATACCACTTTTACCGTATTTAACCAGCCTCCTGATTTTGGTAAGGAATTTAACCAGCCAGGAAATGCTGCAAAAAGCGCAAAAGGTAAGGCAATAGCAAGGGAAAAACCTAGCATCCCAATAATAGGAGCTAATCCTCCTTTTGAGGCTGCTTGTACCAGCAAGGTTCCAACAATGGGGCCTGTACATGAAAATGATACAATGGCTAATGCCAGCGCCATAAAGAAAATACCTACAAGTCCCCCTCTGTCGGCCTTTGAATCTACTTTGTTGGCCCATGAGTTTGGTAACATAATTTCAAAAGCACCTAAAAACGATACCGCAAAAACAACTAAAAGCAAAAAGAAGATGATATTAAACCATACGTTTGTAGCTAATGCATTTAATGCATCGGCCCCAAAAACAGCTGTAACAGCTGTGCCTAAAAGCACATAAATTACAATGATTGAAATTCCATAAATAATGGCATTTTTTATACCAGCGGCCTTCGTTTTACTTTGTTTGGTGAAAAAGCTCACGGTCATGGGTATCATAGGAAACACACAGGGCGTTAACAAAGCGGCAAAACCTGACAGAAAAGCTATAAAGAAAATCCCCCAAAGCCCTTTTTGTGAGTCTTTTTGAGTTGCTAATGATTCTATAGTTTCCTCTTTTGTTTTTTGATCTTCAGAACTGTTTGAAATTGCATTTTGGGAATCTGATAAATTAAAAACCAACTCAACTTCCGTTGGAGGTAAACACCTGCTATCATCACAGACCATGAACTCCACTAAACCATTAACCGTGGTTTCTTTTCCTAAAACTTCCACTTTTTGAATGAAAATAGCTGATTTTTCAAAAAATTTAATTTTCATTTGAAAAACAGGATCATCTATTGTTTGTCCTGTTTCTTCTGAGGTATTGTCTATAAACTTAAAAGCTCCGTTAAAATCATCATAAATAAATGATGTTGGAATTGGGCCATCTTCAGGCACATTCTGAGAATATAAATGCCAGCCTGATTCAATAGAAGCTTTTGAAATTAATTTATATTCGGAATCTGAAACTTTTTCAACGGAGGTTGACCATTTAACCGGTTCAAGAATTTGGGCTTGTCCTAACCAAATAGTTAAAAGCGCAATAATTAAGCTTACTTTTTTCATTATTTACTCATTAATGGATCAAAAATAACGGTTTAAACTGTCAAACAGAATAATTTAAGATAGTTTTAAATATTCGAGTGCCATTTAATATACAAATTTATTGTACAAAAAAACCTTACATCTCTGTAAGGCTTGATTTTATTAGTGGTCCCTGATAACTACTTTCTTTTTTTAAAGTTTAATTGTCTTATACCCTCATTATCATATTCAACTGTAAGTTCATTATCCGTCATCTCTTTAATATAAACAGCATCTGCATCATTAAAAAATATAGAATCCCCTTCAATTTGCCAAGCAGAACCTTTATAAGGATTTGAGGATATGCTTGTGTACATAGAATCTGATTTAAATTCTACAAACTCTAAATCATCACTTTCTGGAAATCTGACTTCTCCTGTTTCAATATCGGTTTCAGAAACCAAATCCCAAGTTCCAATTAGGAGACCATTTTTTTTAAGATTTTGGTTGCAGCCTAATATCATAAATGCTAACAATATAAAAAGTGGTTTTTTCATAATTGGTTTGTTTTAATTTTCAATAATGTAGACCTTTAATTTAAGTATTAGTTGATATTTAAAGAATATTATGAAAAAGATTGATTATTTAAGTCTTGGAGCATACTTATCAAGACTATGCCGGAAATTTTAACTAACATTTAAAAATCAAAAAACAATTTTTTTTGTTATTAAAAGTATTGGACGTCTGCCTAGAAGGCAGATACTCTATCCAGCTTAGCTACGATGTTTATTAGCATTTTTAATCCGAAAGATTGTTTGTGCAAACAATGTGCAAACCTCAACCTAGTTAATAAATTAAGTTTTGTTTATAAAATCAAAAATAATGATTTAAAATTAGAAATTCGTTTGAATATTTGGAGATAAAACTCCTTTAGAAAGATTACATGACCTTCATAAGGTTTGATAAACACGTGAATGTGTAGCGTATTTTTTTAAAAATATTAAGCTACTCATGCAGGGAGAAAAGAATAGCTCTTTACATTTTTATCAGAAAAATGTAAAGAGCTATTTAGAGCGTTGGAGAGCAGCTATTTTAGCATAATGTGTTGTTATGAAACAATAATATCATTATCTAATACTAATCTGACCTTTTGTTAAATCGTAATAATTACGAGGATCAAATGGCATTTCTTCTATGAAATCACATAAATTATAAAGTCTGTTAATCGGTAAAAAGGCTATTTGGTCAGATGTATCTATATTGGAAGTCCCATTGTCTTTTAAGAATACTACCAAGGACCTACCAGTTATGTCAATTTCACCCCATCTTCCTTTTTTAACAATGCCTCCTACTTTTGCCATATTTCCTTCAACAATCATACAAGTTATTTCTACATGTATCCCTCCATATTCATCTGGCCACATATCAATTAGCTGTCCTTCTACAGTTCCATCAGCATGCATAATTGCAACTAATGAATAGTTTTTATCACATCCAGGTTCTCCACCCAATGCTTCACAAATGTCATTTCCACCAGCTATAACTTGATGTATAATACCTTTATCGTTTGAGTTAATCTTACTAAGGAATTCTTTATTACTAAGGAATTCTTTTTTTGTGTCATTAGATTGCAATTCCTCACTTGTTACAATTTCTTCATTGCTACAACCGAAAAGGAATAATAATGAACAGGTAAAAAATATTAATGCTTTTTTCATAATGTAAAAATTTTTAGTGATTGATAAATTAAAACTAAAAATTCGGGAAAGTAATCCTCTAACAATATTTTTTAGCTAAAAGGGTATTTTTTCTCCACATAATCCAATTAAATTATTAAAATTCAGCCGAAATTATCTTTAAATTTAATCACATAAATAGAAAACCTCGTTTGAAATTAGCCCTTTCTTCGAGTAAATAAAATTAATTAAGTTTTATTAGATTCTAATACCTCGAAAAGAATGAGGCAACATAATGTAGGTGAAAAGTATTTAAAAGATTTATGACAATAAGCTTTTAAATACATTACTCATACAGGAAGAAAAATAGCACTTTACAATTTTGGTAGAAATTGTAAAGTGCTATTAAGAACGTTGGAGAGCGGCTATTTTAAATAATGGCGTTATGTAAACATAGCTTTGGTATTTAAATAATGCTAATAAGTGGGGTTATAAGGTGTTGTTTTATATACCTAGGGGTGTTTATTGAAGGTGGAATCCTATGCTTAACAGGTAAAAGAAGAGCTATTATAATCTAAACTCTAAACCAATTGAAACTACATCTCTAGACCCTCCAAAAACTACATCATACACCAAAGAACGCTGAGCAATTACTAAATCTATAGAATCTTTAATACTATATTGTAATTTTGGCACGAAATAAAGCCCTTCATTTATACCAATTCCACCAATTCCAATTGTGCCACCAACAT
>DATCZQ010000038.1:0-2253 GCA_036525815.1 Yeosuana sp.
GTAAAACATCACAGCCATACCTGTATTTATTTCTAAATTCTTCCATCTTGTTTGATTTGATACTGTTTATAACCTCATTTGTAAACTGCTCGGCAGATATACTGCACACTCTTGAGTGATTTGAAGAAGCTGCCGAGATGAAGTTTCCTACTGCATTTAGCAGATGTGTTTTTCCAAGTCCAACACCGCCGTATATAAAAAGCGGATTATATGACTGTCCTGGTTTTCGCGCTACAGCAAGAGACGCTGCATGGGCAAACTGGTTGCTTGGTCCTACAATAAAATTTTCAAATGAGTAGTTTGGATTGAGAGATCTTGTAAAAAAAGTGTTTTTTGGTAATGCAATATCATCTATTGATTTGTTCCTAGATTTAAAATTATCAGCAGCTTTAGCAGATTCTGCTTGCTCCGATTCACATATGATCTTTACTTCTATATCGTTATGATATATCTCCCTTATGCTATCTACTATGAAATCCATGTAATGATTATTTATCCAGTCTTTGTCGAAGCTGCTGTTCGCTTTTAGGATTAGCTGTTTTGAGTTTTGTGTGACTACTTTTAAAGGAGAAAACCAAAAAAACACCTGTGGATTGGACTTCTTTCTTATGGTTTCAAGAACCTGTTCCCAGTCTACAGCTTGCTCGGAGTGTTCGTGAACGCTTGATAAATGATTGGTGTAATTTTCGGTGTTGGTACCTGATATTAAATCAGAATCAGCCTTGGCTTCTAGCTTTTTTTGCACTACTCCTCCTCAAGATAAAACGGTATCTGTAAAACCCCTCAACTATTTCTTAACTCCATTTTACACAGTAAAGAATTCTTAAATGAAAACTGCATAAATTATAACACCCCGTAAAAGATAGAACTTAATCGTAACAGATTCGAAAAACCGTTGTCAAGAAACTTTTTTAAGTCGAGTATTTAGTATGACTTATAAACAAAACTATCAGTTATATCAAACAGATGCTTGGTATATTATCACACTATATATATTATATTATTGAGATTAATATATATTTCTTATTTATTATTCAAACTATCAGCTTATTAAATATGCTATGTTTATCGTAATTGTAATAAGTGAGGCTACTTAGAGAATGAAAGTTTAGGTTATGTATCATGTTTGTTAATTTTTTACATTAAATAAGTGTTGTTTTTGGTTGTGATTTTAACCTATAAAGAATATTTTTGATTGTTATTAAATTTGTTTTTAAATATATTATCTCACTGATTTTCTCTTATTCCGGTTATGAATAATTTAAATATTTTAAGTATTAAATTTATGTACTAAATTTACTAGCTTAATAATATACATAAATGAGATTTAACAATAGTTGCTTTTTTCATCATTTTGCATTATAAATGAGAAGTCAATAGGTTAGTCTTATGAAATTGTGGGATATTCTTTCTCTTCTAAGAGTTCATCAATGGGTCAAAAATCTTCTAATATTCGCCCCTCCTTTTTTTGCAGGAATTTTTTTCAATAATATTAATGTATTTATTGAGATGATTTTGGCTTTTTTTAGTTTTTCACTAATTTCCTCTTCCACTTACATAATTAATGACATAAATGATATAAATAAAGACCGAGAGCATCCTACTAAAAAGAACAGACCAATAGCATCAGGAAGGATCAGTATATATCTAGCAGTTTTAATACTCATTTTTTGTTTTTCGTCTTCGGTAATTATTGCGATGTATTTTGATACAAGTTTTCTACTGGTGTTGGCACTTTATCTGCTAATGGGTCTGGCTTATTCACTATTCCTTCAGTACATTGTCATACTTGATACATTTACCATAGCAGCAGGTTTTGTCCTTAGAATCCTGGCCGGTGGTTATGCATCAAACACAGAGGTATCCAGCTGGCTTCTTCTTACTACCTTTTTGGTATCAGTACTTCTTGCATTTGGAAAAAGGAGGTTTGAGCTCTCTTTGGTTTCAAAAAATTCAAAACCCTTTAGAAAAGTACTCGAGCATTATACAGAGAGGTTTTTGGATGCCGGAATTATTATTTTTGCTACTACATCTATTGTTACTTTTTCCATATATGCTGTAGAGATCGGTAAAAAACAGTTTTTAATCAGCGTACCTTTTGCCTGTTACGGTATACTTAGATATCTACACATCGTGCAAAGAGAAAACGGAGCAGACCCCACGGACGCATTTATTAAGGATAAAGCTCTTTTTGTTGCTGTATTTTTATGGATTTTTGCCTCGGCCGTTATTGTCTATTTTGATGATATACTC
>DATCZQ010000039.1:0-2626 GCA_036525815.1 Yeosuana sp.
TTTTGTTTTTTTCAAATTATTCTTGAAGTTAGTACTACAAATCATAATTGACCTACTTATGAAAAATATTAAACGCATTGTACTGCTTGTGACATTGATTGTAATGGTAAGCAAAGTGTTCTTTTAAAAAGACTTGTACAACTAAAAAAATCAAATAAAGAGTTATAATCACTAGATTATAGAATTAATTATATATAATGGTAGCACATTTATTTTATCAGGTAATGCCTAAACGAAAGTTTAGGCTTTTTTTATAAAAACATTCACAACGTCAAAAACCTACTTTAGTTATATTTACATAAATTAGTATGATGAAGAGGTTAATTCTATTATTTTCAGCGTTAGTATATTCAGCGTTAGTATTTTCACAAAGCGAAGAAATTGCTGATGATTATTTTAAACGAGGTGAATTTGAAAAAGCGTTGATTACCTATCAAAAGCTTAACGAAAGCTCGAATAATCTTAATATTTTTTACAAGATCATTGGAACCCTTCAGCAATTGGAACGATATGATGAGGCCCAAAACGTTTTGATCAATCGCATTGCAACCTTTAATTTTCCGCCTCTTTTAGTAGAGCTCGGGTACAACTACCAATTAAAGGACAGTTTGGTTCTTTCTGACAAATATTATAATGAAGCTATATTAAAAGTAGAAGACAACCCAGTTTACACTATTAGCATTGCGCGTCAATTTGAAAACCATTCACTATTGGAGGAAGCCATTAAGGTTTATAAGAAAGGCATGGAATTACTCCCTGAAGCCAACTTTAATATTCAACTGGCCAGAATCTATGGCGAACAGGGCAATATTGAACAAATGTTTTCAAATTATATAGATTATGTTGAAGTAAAACCTACATTTTTAAATAACGCAAAGCGGGCATTCAGCGATTTTATTTCTGAAAACAAAGACAATGAAAACAACATCATACTTAAAAAATTACTCCTCAAAAAGCTCCAATTACAACCAGACACCTATTGGTACGAATTGTTAAGCTGGTTATTTGTTCAGGAAAAAGAATATGACAAATCTTTCACACAGGAAAAAGCCCTTTACAAACGAAACCCTGAAAGTTTAGACCGGATTATCGAATTGGCGCTTACCACAGTCAATGCAAAAGCATATGATACGACCATTAACATTTTTAATTTTATATTGGAAAATAGTCAGGATATAGACACTGTATTATTGGCCCATCAATATTTATTGGATATTGAAACTATAAATGCCGACAACAAGAAGTTAACAGAAATTGATAAAAAGTACCTTAATCTATTTAATCAATTTGGCGCATACGAACAGACCCTTGGTCTTCAAATTGCTTATGGGAATTTTTTGGCGTTTCACTTGCAAAAACCAAATGAAGCGATTCAATTTTTAAAACAAAGCTTAAAGTTAAATCTTTCAGCATTTCAAGAGGCTACAGTAAAACTTAAGTTAGGTGATATTTTAGTGTTTCAGGAAAAGTTTAATGAGGCTTTAATATATTATACTCAAATACAGGCTAATTTAAAAAACAGCACGATATCTCAAGACGCACGGTTTAAAGTCGCCAAAACAAGCTACTATAAAGGTGATTTTGATTGGGCCGAATCACAGCTTAAAATCTTAAAATCCTCGACATCCCAGCTTATAGCCAATGACGCCCTGGATTTAAAATTATTGATTTCAGATAACAAATATGATGACTCCTTGCATGTGGCTTTAAAAATGTACGCCAAAGCGGATTTGTTTTCATTTCAGAACAAAACCGATGAAGCCATTTCACTTTTAGATAAGATTTTAGTTGAACATATTAGCGAAAGCATAATCCCTCAGGCCTTGTTCAAACAAGCGCAATTATTTGAACAGAAAAAACAATATGACAAAGCCGAAGCCAACTATCAATCAATCATTGCTAATTATCGAGAAGGCATACTGGTTGATGACGCTTATTTTTATTTAGCAGAATTGTATAATAATCAATTGGCTGAACCTGAGAAGGCAAAAGCACTTTATGAAAAAATCATTTTTGAGCATCAGGATAGTATTTACTTTGTAGACGCAAGAAAGAAATTTAGAATGTTACGTGGTGACTCTATAAATTGATACTATGCTCATTGCTGAAACTAACCGGCTTCTGATTTCAAAAATTACTTTAAACGATGCTCCGTTTTTTCTGGAACTTGCCAATACCCCCAATTGGTTAAAATATATTGGCGATCGAAACCTTAAAACTGTAAAGGACGCCAAAGACTATTTAAGAAAAGGCACTTTAAAAAGCTATAAAGATCATGGTTTTGGTTTTTATAAACTTATCCTAAAAGAGAAGAACAACACCTTAATTGGGGTTTGCGGCCTCATTAAGAGAGAGCAATTGGAAGATGTAGATATTGGATTTGCCTTGCTCCCTGAACATGAAAGTATAGGCTTCGGTTATGAAGCATCAGTTGCCGTGTTAAGACTCGCTAAAGAACGATTCTCTTTAAAAAAATTAGTAGCCATTACATTACCAATAAATAAAAATTCTATTAACCTGTTAGAGAAATTGGGCTTTATATATGAAAAAAAGGTAAATCCTTTTGAAGATGGTAAAGAACTCCTGTTATTTGCAAAAACACTTTAACTAGCTAAAATAGATGATA
>DATCZQ010000040.1:0-6016 GCA_036525815.1 Yeosuana sp.
AACACCATCCCCATGAACATCTCCTTCTTCAAAAACAACGTCTGCTTGATGTATGCCTATTCGCAAAGGAACTTTTGGTTCCGCTTGCATAATTAATTGAACTGCTATTGCTACCCTAATTGACTCTATAGCGCTTCCAAAACTGCAAAGGGCACCATCACCACTAAACTTCACAATTTTTCCCCCATGAAGGGCAACTTCTGTTTCTAATTTTTTTTTGAGTTTGTCGCGTAGATTTAGTGTGGCTCTTTCATCATTGTGCATCATAGCGGTATAACCGACAATATCAATAAACATGATAGCTGCAAGTTGGCGGGATTGAGACATAGGTTTAGTTGGTTTTTAAAAGAATTTGTTTCATCATACTTAGGCAATGAGCATAGGATGTTTGTGCATGGATTGTTGAGGTGGTACTAAGATAAAGAAAAGAAAGAAACCACTGTGCAGCAGTTTGAAATTTCCGACACTAAATTTAGTAGTAATGACCTATGCGCAATGTTGCGCTGCCTTTATTCATTCGGTTCAATATGGATTAGTACGTGTCCTAAATTTGGTATTTCTTTGCGTAAATAGTCTTTGAGCTTATGTGCAATATCATGTCCTGTTTTTACAGAAATTTCACTATTAACAATGGCATGTAAATCTACATGAAATTTCATTCCGGCTTTTCTGATAAAACATTTCTCTGTACCTAAAACACCTTTTACTTCTATCGATTTTTCTCTAATTTCAAGTATCAGGTCGGCATAAAGTTGTTCGTCCATCACCTCGCCTAAAGCAGGTCTCAGAATTAAGTAGCTATTATATAAAATAAAACCCGAAGCAAATAAAGCGGCCCAATCATCTGCAGTTTCATAACCTTTTCCAAATATTATTGCTATTGAAATTCCAATAAAAGCCATTACAGAAGTTATGGCATCACTTCTGTGATGCCAAGCATCAGCTTTTAGTGAAGAACTATTGGTTTGTTTACTTTTCTTAACAACAATTTGAAATGAGATTTCTTTCCAAACTATTATGAGGCCTAATACTATTAAAGTCCAGGATTTAGGGATTTTATGTGGTGTCTGAATGTTTAGAATACTTTCGTGAGCAATAATTGTGGCAGAAACCACAAGAAAAGTGGCTACAGCAAATGTAATTAAAGGTTCAATTTTACCATGACCATAGGGATGATTTTCGTCTGCTGGTCGTTTTGCGTATTTAAATCCGAATAATACTAAAAGTGACGTAAAAATATCGGTTGTTGATTCAATAGCATCTGCAATTAAGGCATATGAATTACCAAAAAATCCGGCAAGTCCTTTTATGAGTGCTAAAGTAGTATTTCCAATGATGCTGAAGTAAGCAGTGCGTATTGCAGTTTGTTCATTGGTCATTATTTTTTTTGGTCGCATAAAAGGGGCTTGCATATGAGATGTTGTATATGTAAGCAGCTAATTTCGTGAATAAATTCTAATCAAGCAATTAATTATAGATGGTGTTAACGATGCCTTAAACTTTATGAAAAGCTCCCGTTGTTATTAGAGTAGATTTATTTGCTCCTCGATAGCGGCATTAAGTAATTTTGATTTTTCAATAAAGACTTCAGATCTTAGAAGGGCAATTTCTTGATGATATAAAATACTAGAACAAATGGAATAAAATTGTTTGTCGGCCATCATCAGGTCATAATCAAAAGGAATTTTTTCATTGATACTTTTTATTGACTTCCAATTGTAGTAAAAATATTTCGAGAATACTGGATTAGCTACGGAAGTCATATAATTATTATGTTTATTCAAATTGGATACATCTAAAATATCCATATCAATTTCAAAAAGTTCTATTATCCGATTTCTTAATGAGTGATTACTAATTAAATTAACACCTACATTTTTAAGATTTTCAAAAGAAGCTTCAGTAAAATCCGGATCCCAATAGTTGGTAAAATTAGTGAAATCTTTAATCATGCTTTCAGCATATGCTTGTTTTGTTTCAATATAGTTTAAAACATTTAAACTACTCAGTTTTCCTTCATTAAGCAAGAGTAAGCCTTCTTCTAAGTTGCCCATATTTTTATTGATATCATTTCTGATATCTTGGAGCATTTTTATTTCTTTAATAGTATCTTTTCTAGCCTCATTCCAATTATTAATCTGCAAAGCAATCAAGATCCCAATTACCACAAGAAAAACTTCTCCTATAGCATATTTTAAATACTTTCCAGTTTTATTTTTTTCCAAAAGTGTGTATCGAATTTTTCTAAAGAACTTTATCATAAGTTATGGGTTGGTCATAATGAAGGCTAAGGGTTTACATATGATTTGTATGGCTTAAAATATTTTAGGATTTTCAGGTAGTCAAATCATAAATTAAATATAATGGTTTTAAAGGAAATTCTGACACAAGCATAATTAAATACTATACTATACCTTGTGTTTTCTCAGATTTATAAGTCTTGGATATAGCGCGCTACCACTATTATTAGCGCTATTATGAAAACGGAAGTAAAAATAAGCTTGTTGTGTTTTGCTAACCAATTGGGAAGAAAAATATCAAAATTGTCCTTTTGAGAATTTGAGTAATTTCGAGCAATTATAGTTAGAGGGCAAAACATTTTAAAGACCAATAACACCAGTCCTTCTCCTATTATTAATCCAATTCCAATCCAGGTGAAGGCATTAACACTATTAGTTATTCCAGAATATAAAATGTAGAATATTACAAAGACAAAAAAAGCCCAGATCAAAGTATGGATCAACTTTATTACCAGAAGTTTATTTTCTTTTTTCATCTGTTTTATGGTATACAGCAGTAAGATCAAAAATGAGTTTCAATGTATTTTATTCATCGTTTTGACGAATTTTTAGAAAGAATGTCATCTTAAATATTATTTACTAATTACAGCTAACGTTTATTTAAAGAAAGCCGAGTGTTTAACTGCAAGGGTTTTCTAAAGGATAATCAGAGGCTCGCAATCAAGAAAATAATTTTGGGTAATCTAAAAATAACAATTTTTTGTATAAGGTATTGCCATTTAGTTGCTTTTTTATCATATTAAAAATGAGCGTTCTAATACTCTAAATATGGAATGTTTCCTGGTTACTTAATTAAGAATTGGATTAATTTTTATTATCTTTAAGTATTAATTAAGCAGATGATTGCGGGCGCTCTTCTTTCTTTCTTAAATCCTTTTCCGTTAGCTCGAGCCTCTCTAATCTAGCTGAAATTATAATGGTAAACCTTAGGTTCTATTAATAAAAACTAACTTCAAGTTAGCGTGAATGTTAAAAAATACATATCAGAACTTAAAAGACGTAAGGTGTTTAGATCAGCAATAACCTATTTAGTGATAGCATGGTTAATTGCTCAGGTATCTTCTATTGTTCTTCCTGCTTTTAATGCACCTAATAATGTAATGAAAACCTTGATTTTTATATTGATTATTGGTTTTCCAATTAGTTTGATCTTTGCTTGGGTATATGAATTATCTCCAAAAGGAATAAAAAAATTTCAAAAGTTCGAGCCTGAGAAATTAATATCAGAACAACAGGAGCATCAACTTAATAATGACAATAAAAAGTTAGTAGTCTTACCTTTTCAGAACATCAGTGCCGAAAATGACAGTAATTATTTTAGCGATGGGTTGACGGAAGAAATTATTATTCGTTTGTCAGGAATCAAGGAGCTTGATATTGTATCTAGAAGTACTTCTATGCGGTATAGAGATTCTGAATTGGATATTGTATCATTGGGTCGTGAATTGAAGGCCAGATATCTTTTGCAAGGCACGGTGCGTAAGCATAAGGACGATTTAAGAATATCGACTGAATTAATTGACGTTGAAAAAGATGTAGAACTTTGGGCCGAAATTTACAGAGGCAAGATAGCAGACGTTTTTGGTATTCAGGAAAAGGTGTCTAAGAAAATTGTAAAGTCATTACAATTAAAGCTTTCTTCAAAAGAAAAAGTGGCACTTAGAAAACGAGCAACCATAAATAGTGAGGCTTATGATGCTAATTTAAGAGCTCGTGAATTTTTGTTTAGTTATACCAAGAGCTATCTTCTTTTAGCCATAGATCTTTTTCAAAAGGCCATCGATTTAGATCCGAAATATGCAACGGCTTATGCTGGCATGGCCGAGGCTTGTGCCTTATTATATGAAACACATGATAAAAATCCCAAATGGATAAAAAAGGCCGAAGAAGCTTCTTTAACAGCACTAATCTATGACTCTGCTTCATCGGAAGCTTATAGTGCTCTTGGACTGGTTTATTATAACAAAAATTCACCAAAGGAAGCTTTGATAGCTGCTCAAAAGGCAATTTCTTTTGACCCTGACAATTTTTTTGCATATTGGGTTAGAGGCAGGCTTTATAGAGTGATGGATAGAGACGCTGAGGCCGCAACTGATTTTAAAAAAGTGTTAGAACTTAATGGAGATTTCCATTCTCCTTATGGTGATTTGCAGATGGCCTATAAAACCTTGCATGATGAGCAAAATTTACAGGATATTATTGAAAAGGCAGCCTTATTTTATCCTTCCTATTTGCTGCGTCACCCTGATGATTCGCGCGCGCATCAATTTTATGCTTTTACATTAAAAAGACTGGGTCGTTTAGAGGAAGCAAAAAAAGAAATGCGTAAAGGAATTGCACAAAACCCTAATGACCCAATTATCACCTATAATGCCGCTTGTTTTTATGCATTAATAGACAATAAAAAAGCCGCTATTAAAAATCTTAAAAAAGCAATGGAAAATGGGTTTGAAAATTATAACTATCTCAAACACGACCCTGATTTACACTGCTTACTAAAAGAGAAGGAGTTTATAGCATTAATGCAAGGCAAATAGCATATTTGGAGTGTTTTGAGGATAGAATTTCCTTTCGGAAATTCAGCAGCATAAACTTTATATGTTGTTATTAATTGGTGTTTTCTAGAGATTATATTTAATGTCCGTCTGTCGTTTTTTTAAAGCGTGCCAGAATAGCTTGAATATGCCGCATCTTGCATTTTGGCACCTTTCATTCTCAGACTTTTACTATTTTATTTACCATGGAAGCTTAAGTTGTTTTACTTCATTTAAATAAAAATCTTCAAGTTTTTCAATAAGTTCCTTTGAAATAGTGTTTTTTATGCTTTCTACATTACTTTTTAACTGTGCTAGATTTACATTTCCGGGTATAACTGTAGAGACAGCATGGTATGACAAACAAAAGGAAATTGCTTTTTGTGAAAGAGTATCTTTTGTTTGGATAATTTCCTTCACTCTATTTACTAGATGCGCTCTAGTTTGAATATCCTGTCTTGACCAGCGGCTTCTGATATCATGAAAGGTGCTTTCAGCATTGTACTTTCCTGACAACCAACCTGAATCTAGAGGGATCTTTGCAATTATGCCAACCTCTTTTTTTAAAGCTAAAGCAAATGCTTGCGAGGCATCCTGATGTAGTATATTAAAAAAGGCTTCAATCACTTTAGCATTTGTGGTATCCATCAACAGTTTCATATCTTCGTAGGTATCTAAAGAGGCTCCATATGCTTTTATTTTGCCCTCTTCAATTAATCGTTCAAGGATCTCGTAATGGTCGGTTTTATTACCGTCTAGATAACCAGTAGGTGGATTATGAATAATGAGTGAATCAACATAATCAACTTGTAATCTTTTAAGGCTGCCCTCTAAAGATTCCCGAATATAATCTGAATTAAAATTTGTGATTCCAGAATCCGTATGTCCGAATTTTGTGTTAATGACGATTTTACTTCTATCAATACTCTTCAAGGCTTTACCTAGCCTATCTTCGCCTGTACCATATCCATAATTTGGTGCGGTATCAAAAAAATTGATTCCGTATTCCAATGATTTTTCAACTAGTTCCATAGCATTCCTTTCTGACAAGCTCTGCCATCCAGAATTATTTCCCAATTGCCATGCGCCAAGTCCAATTTCAGAAACCAGGATGGAGTCTTTGATATATCTATTATATTTCATATTGTGATTAATGATTACTTTAATAAAAATGAATTAGTA
>DATCZQ010000041.1:0-40844 GCA_036525815.1 Yeosuana sp.
CTTGAATCATCCCAATTACAGTTCCCATGAAACCAAGCATAGGCGCCAATGCAATAAATAATGAAATCCAAGATACGTTTTTCTCTAATTGGCCCATCTGAACACCACCATAAGCTACAACAGCTTTTTCAACAGCGTCAAGACCTTCATCTGTTCTATCTAAACCTTGATAGTAAATTGAGGCAACAGGCCCTTTTGTATTACGGCAAACTTCTTTTGCTGCTTCTACTCCACCAGAAGCTAACGCTTCTTCAACATCGGTAGTTAATTTTTTTGTGTTAGTTGTTGAAAGATTTAAATAGATAATTCTTTCAATAGCAATTGCTAATCCAAGTATTAAACATAATAATACAATTCCCATGAAGCCTGGACCACCTTCAATAAAACGTTTCTTTAATTCTTGATGAAATCCAAGTTCTTCAGCAGGAGCTGCATCATCTTGAGTCATACTTGCCACAGTGGTTGCAGCCGTTGTGTTTGCATTTGTAGTTGCATTTACAGTTCCGAAAGCCATCATTCCTGTAATGGCTAGGATAGAAAATAATCTTTTCATGTTCTAGATCTTAATTTTATTAGTTAAAGTGTTAAAGATATAAAAAAAAAGTAATTAAAAATAAAAATAACAGCAGAGAGGAAGGGATTCGAACCCTCGATACCCTTTTGAGGTATACACACTTTCCAGGCGTGCGCCTTCGACCACTCGGCCACCTCTCTGTAATTTATAATACTTAATTACAAGAGCCCAAATAACAAAAAATAAATTGAAGTTTAAAACTTTATCCGTTAATTTTAGGACATTTCCCCTCTTAAAGATGTTTCATACATGGTTTTGAACATATTAGAAGAAATATTATTCCCTAATAAATACATTAATTTACTTGTTGCAGCCTCTGTTGTAATGTCTTTTCCTGAAATAACGCCTATTTTTTTTAATAATTCACTGGTTTCATAGTGACCCATGATGACACTTCCACCAGAACATTGGGTAATATTAATGATATGAATTCCTTTTTTTATGGTTGTTTGAAGCAAATCAATAAACCATTTTTCAGTAGTACAGTTTCCAGCTCCATAAGTTTCTAGAATAATTCCTTTTAAATTTGGAGTACTAAAAATGCTTTTTAATAAATTTTCTGAAATTCCCGGAAACAATTTTATCAATGCGATATTATTATCTAAATGCTTATGAACCTTAAGTGATTTCTTTAAATTTGGTTTAAATAAATGTTCATAGTTCACTTTTAAATGAACACCTGATTCAGCTAAATCTGGATAATTTAGCGAAGCGAAGGCTTCAAAATGTTCTGCATTAATTTTAGTTGTTCGGTTTGCTCTATATAACTTGTACTCAAAATACAAACACACCTCTTTAATTACGGGTTTATTTAAATGCTGAAGTGATGCCACTTGTATGGAAGTAATTAAATTCTCTTTAGCATCTGTTCTTAGATCTCCAATAGGCAATTGAGATCCTGTAAACACCACGGGTTTTGCTAAATTTTCTAACATAAAACTTAAGGCAGAAGCGGTATAGCTCATCGTATCGCTGCCGTGAAGAACTACAAATCCATCAAACGCATTATAATTTGATTCTATAATTTCAGCTATTTGCACCCAATAATCAGGATTCATATTACTAGAATCAATGGGTGTTTGAAATGAGACGGTATCAATTTTACAATCCAATAATTGTAATTCTGGTATTCTTTTTAATAAGTGTTTAAAATCAAAGGCCCTTAACACTCCTGTCTTATGGTCTTTTATCATACCAATGGTGCCGCCCGTATATATTAGTAGAATGTTTGGTTTTGATTTATTCATCTATTATATATTAAAAATGTCCTTTGAATTTTGAGTTGTTATAGTTGCTATCTCTTCTTCCGACACGCCATAGATTAGAGACAACTTTTCTAAAACCTTAGTAATATATCCACTTTCATTGCGCTTACCTCTAAAAGGCACAGGTGCCAAATAGGGTGCATCTGTTTCTAATACAATATGTTTTAAATCTATTTGATTTAAAAACTGGTCTATTTTTCCGTTTTTAAAAGTTACAATGCCACCAATACCCAATTTCATATTAAAGGATATGGCCCGTTGTGCTTGTTCCAAATTACCAGCAAAACAGTGAAATATTCCATACAAGTCCTCACTTTTCTCCTGATCAAGAACTTCAAAAATTTCATCAAAAGCTTCTCTGCAATGTATAACAATAGGTAATTTATATTGCTTCGCTAATTTTATTTGATATTTGAATGCTTCTTGTTGAATTGCCAAAGTGGATGTATCCCAATATAGATCAATACCTATTTCGCCTACAGCAAAAAATTGCCTTTGCGCAAGCATAACCTCAACATGATGCAGCTCCTGCTGATAATTTTCTTTAACATGTGTTGGATGCAACCCCATCATTAAAAAAACCTTATCGGGATAATCCTTTTCTAATTGAAACATGGCCTCAGTGTATGTTGAATCAATAGCCGGAATAAAAAAACGGGATACTTTTGACTTGATAGCTCGCGCTATTACTTCCCTTCTATCTTCATCAAAGGCTTCACTATATAAATGGGTATGCGTGTCTGTTATTATCACCAATATTACTTTTAAAATTTGAAAGGTTTTTTATAGTTACAAAAATAATTGTTTTACATGACTATATTTGTTTAAAAATAAATTTGATGCAATCACTTAGCCAATTCCTTCTAGATAAAGGATACACCAAGGTAAAACTTAAACTTGCCAAAACGAATCATTTTGAAATTAAGGCGACTATCAATGGTATCAAAGGGCTTTTTATCTTAGACACTGGTGCATCCAGTTCATGCGTGGGTTTTGAAGCTGTTAAAACCTTTAAACTGGATGCACAAGATTCAGCTATAAAAGCTTCAGGTGCTGGTGCTTTAGATATGGAAACTCAAGTTTCAAAAAAGAATCATATCAAAATTGGCGCTTGGGATAAAAAGAATTTAGTTCTTATTTTATTTAATCTTACGCATGTCAATACCGCGCTGATTAATCATAACTCAAAACCAGTAGATGGGATCATTGGCGCTGATATTTTGAAAAAAGCAAGGGCTGTGATTGATTATGAAAATAAATATTTATATTTAAAAGAATAAAACTCTTTCCTTCCTTAATTTATCGTTACATTTATATAATTTTTTTTTAAAATAGTTCATGACTACGACCATTGTAATCGCAGATGATCACCCACTTATGTTAAGAGGTTTAAAGGACTTTTTAACTTCAAAAGGTTTCGATATTATTGGAATAGCAGAAGATGGTAATAGTGCTTACAATTTGATTGTAAAATCAAATCCAGATATTGCCATACTTGACATTAGAATGCCTTGTAAAACAGGACTAGAAATTGCCGAAGACTGTTTTAAAAATAATATAAAAACAAAAATTATTTTAATAACCTTTGACAAAGAGGAGGGACTGTATCAAAAAGCTAAAAAACTTAATGTATATGGTTATATTTTAAAAGAATTTGCCGTTGAAGAGATTGAAATTTGTATTGAACATGTATTAAGGAATGAACCCTATTTTAGCGAAGCATTAAATACCCTATTAGAGGCTTCAGAATCTAATTCAGATTTGATGGAATCCCTGACAAAGGCAGAAAAAAAAATTGTATTATTAATCGCTAAAAATAAAACTAGCAAAGAAATTGCTGATGAATTATCAGTGTCCATTAAAACCGTACATAAACACAGAAGTCATATTATAGCCAAATTGGATTTAGATAATAAACCCAGCTCACTTTCTGTTTGGGCTAATCTAAATAAGGAATTTTTATAAAAATACGCATAGGTGAGTATTTTTTATTTCAAAGGTTTAGTATATATTTACAGTGCTATTAATTAATTCTTAGGGAGAATTTAAGAAGACTCTGTGTTGTAATGACACAGAGTTTTCAATTTAATGATTTAAGCGAAATAACATTGAACAAATTATTTAAATCGTGAAGGAACCTAACAAAACTTTAGATAGATTTTTTACAATTTGCTTAATTGTAATAATAATGTTAATTATTGCAATAAACGCTTTTGTGTATATTTTTTAGTTTAGTTTCCATATAAAAATTCTACCCTTTTTTATTAGTATTGATTACCCAGGCAAGAATCGCTCCCGCATAATACATCTTATTATTTAAACTATTAGCTATTGAAAAATCAATTGCAAAAGAACTGTTTAAGTTGAATCCGAACCCCGCTCCCAAGCAATTTGACTCTAAGTTTTCATTAAAAATCCCTGTGTTCTCAATAAAGAAATGAACTTTAGGATTATGTTCATAACTAATATTCATTATATAAAAACAATACGCATTTTTATCAATATCTGTTGTTGTTCCAATATTATAATTTAAAGACATTTTATTTGAAATTACATTTGAAAAATTAATAGAGATTATATTCCCAATAGCACTACTCTTAATTTCTTTAGTTGGCGACACCATTCTTGCCATAATGGCTGTTTCAGGAACAAGTTTGTTCTGTTTCCATAAATTAACTGATACTCCCAATTCAATTTCTTTAAATTCAAATATGTTTGATATTAATTGGCTATTTTCAAAACATCTGACTTTGGTAAACGGTGAATGCAATTGAAGTTCTACATTGTCAGAAATCGCATAACGAATCAAGATATTTGGAATATTCCATGAAGTAGTTTTGTTTGCAAATTCGTTTTCAACTGAATAGTTTATTTCAAATTCCAATTGTAAATTATTCCTTTGAACATTTCTGGAAGGCTCAACCGTTTGACAGACTAATTCTAAATGTAACAAAAGAACTGTTAAAATGAAAAAACCAAATTCATTCCTTTTCATAGGGGATTCAATTTGGTTGTAAAGTTATTTTTAATTAGTCTAAATAAAGATGATATTTGTTAGTTTCCAAAAAAAACCCTGAGTCTTTTAACTCAGGGCTTCTATTATTTTAAATTCAGAATAATATTATAATTCCAATGCTTTCTTAACATCATTTTTCATTAATAATTCGATGGGGTTTTCTAAGGCTTCTTTAACGGCTACTAAAAACCCGACACTTTCTCTTCCATCAATAATCCTGTGATCATAAGATAAAGCCACATACATGATAGGACGAATTTCTACTTTTCCATTGATAGCAACAGGTCTCTCTACAATATTATGCATCCCTAAAATACCACTTTGCGGTGGATTAATAATAGGTGTTGACAACATACTACCAAAAACACCCCCATTTGAAATGGTAAAGGTTCCTCCAGTCATTTCATCAACAGTAATTTGACCATCACGTGCTCTAATAGCTAATCGTTTTACTTCTGCTTCCACGCCTCTGAATGTCATGTTCTCAACATTTCTCATTACGGGCACCATTAAGCCCTTAGGTCCGGAAACGGCTATACTGATGTCACAAAAATCATAGGTAATCATCTCCTTTTCATCAATCATAGAATTGACTGCAGGATACATTTTTAAAGCTCTCACCACCGCCAATGAAAAGAAGCTCATAAATCCAAGACTTACACCATGTTTGTTTTTAAAGCTCTCTTTATGCTCATTTCGTAAAGCAAAAATAGGTGACATATCCACTTCATTAAAGGTGGTTAACATAGCCGTCGTGTTTTTTGCTTCTACCAAACGTTCTGCTACTTTACGTCGCAACATGGATAATTTAGTTCTGGTAGTCCCTCTGTTCCCACCCGTAGGTGTGCCCATTGAGGGTATTGCATTCACAGCATCCTCCTTGGTCACTCTGCCATCCTTTCCAGTACCTTTTACTTCAGAAACGGGTATATCTTTTTCTGCTAAAATCTTTTTTGCAGCAGGACCTGCACTTCCCGTAGCATATGTAGATGCTTCTGCTTCTACTTTTATTGGTTTTTGTGCTTCTGCTTTCGGCGCTTCCTCTTGTTTTGTTTCCTTTGCAGTAGCTCCTTCTGGTTTGGCTGCACTAGTATCAATTAAACAAACAATAGCACCAACGGCAACGGCGTCGCCTTCCTCTGCTTTTAAGGTAATGATTCCACTAGCTTCAGCAGGAAGCTCAAGAGTAGCCTTGTCACTATCAACTTCTGCTATAGCTTGGTCTTTTTCAACATAATCTCCGTCTTGTACCAGCCATGCCGCAATCTCTACTTCTTTTATTGATTCCCCTGGAGATGGGACTTTCATTTCTAAAATCATTCTTTATAATTTTAATTATATTCTAAATTTAATTTGATAGATGCAAACCGTACTTATTTAATGGCATTGCTTAAATCAAAAACCTCGTCAATAACACGTTGCTGTCTTCGTTTATCACGCGTACCAGAGCCAGGTGCAGGCACCGAATTATATGGTCTTGTTATGGGTCTTAATTTTACTAAATCCATACGCTGCGCCATAAAACTCCAAGCCCCCATGTTTTTAGGTTCTTCTTGCGCCCAAACATAATCCTTTACCTTTGGATATCTGTTAATTACTTGTTGAATTTTATCATTATGTAATGGAAATAATTGTTCAACTCTTACCAAAGCCACTTCCTCAATATTCAATTTCTCACGTGCATCTAACAAATCATAATAGAATTTACCTGTACAAAAAACAAGTCTTTTTACCTTTTCTGGCTTTATAGTATCGTCAATAATTTCATTGAATTGTCCGTTCACAAGCTCATTCATTGATGACACTGCTTTTGGATGGCGCAATAAACTTTTAGGAGTAAAAACAATTAATGGTTTCCTGAAACTGCGTTTCATTTGCCTGCGTAATAGATGGAAAAAGTTAGCGGGTGTTGTGCAATCTGCTACCGTCATATTATCATCACCACATAATTGTAAAAAGCGCTCTATTCGCGCTGATGAGTGCTCTGATCCTTGTCCTTCATAACCATGAGGCAATAAAACAACAATTCCGTTTTGCGATTTCCATTTATCCTCAGCGGCTGATAAGTACTGATCAAAAATTATTTGAGCACCATTACTAAAATCCCCAAACTGCGCTTCCCAGAGTGTTAATGTATTAGGGTTAGCCATAGCATAGCCATAATCAAAACCAAGTACAGCATATTCTGATAACAAGGAGTTATAAATATACATTTCTCCTTTGTTAGCCGGGTTGGTATTTAATAAATTGATACTTTCTTCTGAAATTTCATCTCTAAGAATGGCATGACGGTGACTAAAAGTGCCACGCTCTACATCCTGACCCGACATGCGTACATTGTAGCCTTCCTCTAATAAAGTACCATAAGCTAATGTTTCAGCCATTCCCCAGTCTAATGCATCACTTTCAAAAACCATAGAGGCTCTGCCATCGAGTATTCTTTCTGCCTTTCTTAAAAATTTGACCCCTTTTGGAACCGTAGAAACCACTTTAGCAATCGTCTCAAGTCTATCCCTTTTATAAGACGTGTCAACACCCTCAAGCATCTCTGTCAATCCTTTTCGCTGGAAACCGTTCCAACGTTCTTCCATAAACTCCCTTACTTTTGAACTATGTTCTTGCTTCGATTTGGCAAATTCGTTTTCCAATAATCCTTTAAACTTTTCAATTATGGCATCTGTATATACCTTATCTACCGTATTCTCAGATATCAGTTTATCAGTATAAATCTCCAAAGGATTTGGATGTTTAGCTATTTCTTTATAAAGTTTGGGTTGTGTAAAACGAGGTTCATCACCTTCATTATGTCCATACTTTCTATATCCCAGTAAGTCAATATAAACATCTCGTTTAAATCGCATTCTATATTCTAAAGCCATTTCCACCGCATGCACGACTGCTTCAGCATCATCTGCATTGATATGTAATACAGGTGATAATGTTACTTTAGCTACATCTGTACAGTAGGTACTTGAACGGGCATCTAAATAATTAGTAGTAAAACCAATCTGATTATTTACAACAATATGAATAGTTCCACCTGTTTTATACCCTTTTAACTGGCTCATTTGTGCGACTTCATAAACAATACCTTGTCCTGCGATGGCGGCATCGCCATGAACAACAATAGGTAAAATTTTGGAATCGTCACCATTATAATCATTATCAATTTTAGCACGCGTAATCCCTTCAGCAACTGATGCCACTGTTTCTAGATGTGATGGATTAGGAACCAAATTCATCCTTATTGTTTTTCCGCTTTGATACGTTTTTTCAAGCGTTATACCTAAGTGATATTTTACATCTCCATCAATGTCTTCATCTTCAAAATCCTTTCCCTCAAACTCACTAAAAAGTTCCTTAATTGGTTTTCTGAAAATGTTTACCAGCGTATTTAAACGACCACGATGGGCCATTCCCAATACACATTCTTTGACATCATGCAATTCAACAGCATTGAAAAGAGCGACACTTATAGCAGGTATTAAAGTTTCTCCACCTTCAAGCGAAAAACGCTTTTGACCTACATATTTGGTTTGGAGGAAGTTTTCAAAAGTAACCGCCTGATTTAATTTTGAAAGGATGTATTTTTTAGCTATTAGTGGGTAACTAGGATGATTATCATTAACATTCAGTTTGTTTTGCCACCACTTGATAACATCCGGATTTCTAATATACATATACTCCACACCAATAGAACTACAGTATATTTTATTTAAATGAAAAAGGATATTACGCAATGATTGTGCTCCAATACCTAAAACTTCTCCGGCATTAAAAACGGTATCCAAATCACTTTCTGAAAGTCCAAAATTTTCAATAGCTAAAGTTGGCTCATAGGTCCTTCTGGTTCTTACTGGATTTGTTCTTGTGAATAAATGCCCGCGCGTTCTGTAACCATCAATAAGTCTAATAACCTGAAACTCCTTTTGAACGTTTTCTGGTATTTGAATGGATACGCCTTCAATAATTTCACCATTCAGCCCATAGTTTTCAGCTCCAAAATCATAGCCTTGAAAAAACGCTCTCCAACTTGGTTCAACAGAATCCGGGTTTTCTAAATATTGATCGTATAGCTCAGCAAAATAAGATGTGTGAGCTGCGTTAAGAAAGGAATATTTATCCATTATAGTTTGTCAGACAATCTTTGTATTTAAAGAAATTTTGTCAAAAATACAATTTTTACTATAACTAGATATTTTTTTGTATTTTTTATAACAAACATTTTTAACCAATTATCCAAATAGTAAACACAACAATCCTGCCTTTGTAAAACAAAGATTTACCTCAATATATTTTTTATTAATTTTGCATTTTTAAAAACGAAAAAGACATGTTTAAATTATATATTTTTATCTTAACCATTTTTATTTTAACTCTTTGGAGTTGCGGAAAAGCTGAGGCTGAAAAAAAAGCGGGTTTTTCTTATGAAAGTATGATGTCTACAAGCAATAAATCCGAAACCGAAACAAAAGTTTTAGCCTCTGAAAAAATAGATTTAATAAATAAAGGTATCGGACCTGTTACAAACTTAGAACTGCCAGATGAGATAGATTATACTTTAGCTAAAAACGGGGAGGCTATTTTTAAAAAAATGTGTACGGCCTGTCATAGACCTGATAAAAAATTTATTGGACCTGCCGCCAAAGGAATTTTAAAAACAAGAACTCCAGAATGGATTATGAATATGATGCTAAACCCTGAAGAGATGTTAAGAAAAGATCCTTTAGCCAAAGAATTGCTGATCGAGTTTAATTATGCCCCAATGGTTAAACAAAATATCAGTCAGGAAGATGCCAGAGCTATTCTGGAATATTATAGAACTTTAAAATAGTGCAGAGAATTTTAGTGTTAAAAGTTAAATAATATACCTATTTCACTTCAAATTAAAACTAAAGAGGAAGATAGGATTTCCCTTTTTTAACATCTTGAGATAATTCATCTATCGTTTTTATTTTCAAATTTTTCATCAATATGGATCTTGAAGGACTAATTATATGATGAAGTGGGCACGGTTTGTTTTCATTACAATGCTCTAAACTTAAAATACAGGCATTTAGTTTCTTTTCATTATCAATAGCACTAACAATGTTTAGAACTTTTCCGTTTTTATCTTCCTCACTTAAATAAAACCCTCCTTTTGGTCCCCTGGTTGAGGAAATTAGTTTTCTTTTAGCAAGTTCTTGCAATAATTTGGCAATATAAGCTTGCGGAACATTAATGGGTTCTGCAATATCTTTTACCATAATTTTATTTTCTTCACTAGAATGCAAGGCCAGATACAAAACTGCTTTAATGGCATATTTAGATGAATTTGAAATCATTTTTTCGTATATTTATAGTAATCAAAATAAAAAAGATATTTTTGTCTTAAATATGATTTTCGTCATATTTAATGATTTTTTAAGATTTTATTTTTGCTTCATAAAGCTAATTTTTTTTAAAATAACAACTAATATGACTACAATTCAAAAATTGATAACACTTTTTTTCACCATACTACTAATAAGCTGTGGTGGTAAAAAAGAAAAAGAAAGCGAAGGGTTTTCTTATGAGAAAAAAGTTACCACAACGCAGCAAACAGCACCTGTAAGCAACGTTACAGCTTCACAAAAAGTTGATTTAACCAATAAAGGTGTCGGCCCAGTTAGCTCCTTAGAACTACCTGCAGAAATCAATGCTGAAATGGCAGCTCATGGTTTGGAAGTATATACTAAAATGTGTACGGCATGCCACAGACCTACAAAAAAATTTATAGGCCCAGCCCCCCTAGGAATTCTTGAACGCAGAACTCCTGAATGGATTATGAATATGATTTTAAATCCTGAAGACATGATTCAAAATGATCCATTAGCCAAAGAGCTTTTAACGGAATTTAATAATGCTCCCATGGCGAACCAAAATCTAACTATGGAAGAGGCCAGAGCTGTTTTAGAATACTTCAGAACTTTAAAATAATTACGTATGAAAACAACTATTAGCATTTTATTGAGTCTATTCATTTTTACCTGTTTATTTAACTGTAAAAATGAAAAAAATACTCAAACAGACGAAACTGTTGTAGCCAGCCAGCAAACTACAGAAAAACAAGGCCAAGCATTTATTGATGATTCAGCATCCACGCCCAATATTTTACAAATTGCAATCGGATCTCAAGACCACACTACCCTAGTTGCCGCCGTTCAAGCCGCCGGGTTAGAAAACGCACTGGTGAATGCAGGACCTCTCATGGTTTTTGCGCCAACAAATGAAGCATTTGCTGCTTTACCTGAAGGCACTGTTGAGAATTTATTAAAACCAGAAAACAAGGATGCCTTAGCTAATATTTTAAAATACCATGTGACTCCTGGTAACTACTCAAAGGACTTTCTTAAGAAATTTAAAAAATTAGGCCAAGCCAATAACCAAAATGTCAAAGTTGAAGTCATTGGAGATGATGTGTATGTTGGCGGCGCCAAAATCATTGCAAGCGTCAATGCAGGGAATGGTATTGTACATGTTGTAGACAAAGTCATTTTACCAGAAAACTAATTAAAACCAAATAATATAACAATGAAAAACATATTTAAAATTACTATCGGATTCTTTATTATTGCTCTGGCTTTTTCTAGCTGTAACAATGGTGACTCAAAATCAAACAGCGCATTAAGCTCTAATGTCGCTGAAAAAGTATATGTAGCACCTGGCGAATATGACGAGTTTTATGCCTTTGTATCTGGCGGATTTAGCGGGCAATTGGCGGTTTATGGGTTACCTTCTGGAAGACTCTTTAAAGTGATTCCGGTATTTTCTGTTGATGCTGAAAAAGCTTACGGATTTAATGAAGAAACAAAGCCTATGCTAAACACTTCTCATGGATTTATTCCTTGGGATGATGCGCATCATCCAGACATTTCTCAAACCAATGGTGTGTTAGATGGCCGATTTGTATTTATAAATGGTAATAACACTCCGCGTATTGCAAAAATTGATTTAACAACATTTGAAACTACCGAGATTATTGAAATACCTAACAGTGCTGGAAATCACAGTTCTTCTTATGTAACAGACAATACAGAGTATGTTGTTGCAGGAACACGTTTTTCTGTGCCAATCCCTCAAAAAGATTTACCAATAAAAGAGTACAAAGGAAACTTTAAAGGAACACTTTCTTTCATTAAAGTAGACCCAAAAGATGGAGGAATGGATATAAAATTCCAAGTATTAATGCCAGGTTTTGATTATGATAAAGCACATCCTGGACGTGGAAAATCCAAAGACTGGTTCTTCTTTACAACCTACAATACAGAAGAAGCCAACTCGCTATTAGAAGTTAATGCGTCACAAAATGACAAGGACTTTATAGCTGCTGTTAATTGGAAAAAAATTGAAGAATATGTAAATAATGGTGGTGGAACAAAAACACCATCTAATTATGCCCATAATGTGTATGATGAAAGCACTCATTCTGCCACGTCAACAATGAAAAAAGAAGTTGTAATGGTAGATCCTTCAGAAGTTCCTGGAGCCCTATATTTTTTACCAACACCAAAATCGCCTCATGGTTGTGATGTAGATCCAACTGGTGAATACATTGTTGGAAGCGGCAAACTATCTGCAAATGTAACTGTTCATTCATTTACTAAAATGCTGGATGCCATTGAAAACAAAAAATTTGCTGGCGAAGCTTATGGAATCCCCATTTTAAAATTTGAAGATGTTCTTGCCGGAGCTGTTGAACAAGCCGGATTAGGCCCATTACATACGGAATTTGATGGAAAAGGAAATGCCTATACAACCTTCTTTATATCTTCAGAAGTTGTAAAATGGAAATTAGGTACTTGGGAAGTTTTGGATAGAAAACCAACTTATTATTCTGTTGGTCACTTAATGATTCCAGGAGGAAATTCTCAACAACCATTTGGTAAATATTTATTAGCAATGAATAAAATTACTAAAGACCGTTATTTACCAACTGGACCTGAAGTGACCCAATCTGCTCAATTATATGATATTTCTGGTGATAAAATGGAACTTTTGTTAGATTTTCCAACTGTTGGAGAACCACATTATGCTGCAGGCATTCCTGCAGATTTAATAAAAGCAAATTCCAAAAAATTGTATAAGCTTGAAGAAAATAAGCATCCATATGCAGCTAAATCTGATGCCGATACTAAAGTTACAAGAAACGGCAAAGAAGTTCATGTGTATATGACCATGATTAGAAGTCACTTCTCTCCTGATAACATAGAAGGGATTAAAGTTGGTGATAAAGTGTATTTCCATGTAACTAATTTGGAACAAGATTATGATGTTCCTCATGGAATAGCCATGATTGGAGCCAATACTTCTGAATTATTAATCATGCCAGGACAGACCGAAACATTTGTTTGGGAGCCAAAACAAGTGGGTGTTTGGCCTTTCTATTGCACTGATTTCTGTTCAGCACTCCATCAAGAAATGCAAGGTTATGTAAGGGTATCCCCAGCTTCTTCAAACATTGAATTATCTTGGTCTTTAGGAGAAGATTTTTAAAAAATTAAAGTGGAAATTTGATTTTAGTGGTTTATTTCCAATTAAGGCGAGAGTTGATCGCTCTCGCCTTTCTTTTCAAACCAAAGTACCAAACTCTAAATATAAAATCATGAAAAAATCAAATATCATTATGCTCATTGCGGCGTTATTACCTTTAGGATTGTTTGTTTTTCCTTTATGGAATATTACCTTAGAAGCGCCTCAATACCCGATTCCTTTAGGAATGAATATCCATATTAATGATTTTGCAGATGCCCATCCTTATGATATAAAAAATATTAATTTAATGAATCACTATGTAGGAATGAAATATATTCCTGATGCCATACCAGAATTTAAAATTTTCCCTATTGGTGTCATTATTTCTACACTAATAGGACTAATTATTGCCTTTAAAGGAAATTATAAATGGTTCTTGGCATGGTTTATTTTAATGGTTGTATTAAGTGCTGCGGGTCTTTATGATTTTTATCTTTGGGAACATGATTACGGACATGATTTAGATCCAAAAGCGATTATGAAATTTACAAATCCTGATGGATCGGTTATGGGCTTCCAGCCTCCTCTATTTGGCACAAAACATATTTTAAATTTTACTGCGCATTCTTACCCTCGATTAGGGGCCTATTTATTGGGTGCAGGTATTTTCTCTTCACTAATAGCGTTTTTCTATGGGAAGAAACAAATAAGTAAAGTTTAAAACATTTTATAAATCAACCAAATTATATAAATGAAAACACTAAAAAAAAGTTCACTAATAGCTTTGCTTTGGCTTTTTTACAGTTGCAATACGTCTCCAAAAGCCATTAATTACGGTGAAGATGGCTGTTATTATTGTAAAATGACCATTGTAGATAAAATTCATGCTGCAGAAATAGTGACCAAAAAAGGTAAAATTTACACGTTTGATGCGACTGAGTGTATGGTCAACTTTCAAAAAGAGTTTGATACTTCAGAAATTAAATTATTCCTATCAAACAATTATAATGAACCTGAAGTTCTAATTGACGCTAAAAAAGCAACATTTTTAATTAGTAAAAATATTCCCAGCCCAATGGGAGCCTATTTGTCAGCTTTTAAAACAAAAAAGGAGGCTTTGATGGTGCAATCAGAAAAGGGCGGTACTATTTATTCTTGGCAGGAATTATTAAATTATTTGCAATAATTCGTATCAGATTTTTATATTAAAAGGATTATTGATTTCAAATCAATATCTTATTATTTATACTAAGTCATTCAAAAAACTAAAAATTCATTTATATACTTTAGCATAAAAATAAATTATTTCTATATTCTGTGACCCATCAATTTTTTAGATATAGTCTTTTAACAATCCTTTTAGGTTGTGCCCAAACGTTTTTGGCACAGCCAATTATCGTCTGTAAAGACTGTCAAACAAACTCGTTAAAACAAGCTGTTGCTTTGGCTAAAGATTATGATACTATTATTGTAAAAAAAGGAACTTATAAAGAATACAATATTGAAATAAATAAACCTCTCACTATAATTGGAGAAAATTACCCGGTTATTGATGGCGAATTAAAAGGAGAAATTATCACCATTGTTTCAGACCACGTGGTTGTAGATGGTTTATTTATTATCAATGTAGGCACGAGTTATACTGAAGACTTTGCTGCCATTAGGGTAAAACGAAGCAAGGATTTTGAAATAAAAAACTTGGTATTAGAAAAACTGTTTTTTGGCATTTATCTTGAAAAAGCCGCCAACGGGAAAGTATATCATAACAAAATAATAGGGGATGCTGTTACAGAACATAATTCTGGTAATGCCATACAGCTCTGGTATTGCAGGAATATCATTGTTGAAAATAACATTGTTCAACATGTTAGAGATGGCATTTATCTGGAGTTTTCAGACAACTGTATTATTCAAAATAATGTAAGCACGAATAATCTTAGATACGGACTGCATTTTATGTTTTCAAATAATAACATTTATAAAAACAATATGTTCTCTAATAATGGCGCAGGTGTTGCCGTCATGTTTTCAAAAAAAATTAAAATGTTGTCAAATACCTTTAAAAACAATTGGGGTACAGCATCCTACGGCCTGCTTTTAAAAGAAATAAACGATGCAGAGATTAGGGGCAATATTTTTAAAGAAAACACCATAGGAATCAATATCGAAGGGTCCAACAGAATTAAATACACAAACAACAATTTTATAAATAATGGCTGGGCAATAAAAGTAAGAGGTGCCTGTTACACCAATAAATTTACTGGGAATAATTTTTTATATAATTCATTTGACATCTCGTATAATAGTAACATAAATGATAATGTGTTTGACAAAAATTACTGGAGTAATTATACCGGTTATGATTTAGATAAAAACGGTATTGGAGATGTCCCTTATAGACCTGTTAAATTATTCTCCTATATTGTAAACAGAACACCCGAAACTATTATTTTATTACGAAGTTTATTTATAGACATTATCGATTTTTCAGAAAAAGTATCACCTGTTTTTACACCAGATAATTTATTAGATAACAATCCTTTAATTAAAAAAATAATATGGTAAGCATTCAAAACTTACACAAGCAATTTGGGAAGAACATTGTATTAAATGGTGTTAATCTTGAAATAAAAGAAGGTGGCATCTTTGCAGTGCTTGGACCAAATGGCTCAGGTAAAACCACCATGATAAAATCCATTTTAGGAATGGTAATTCCTAATAAAGGCACTATTTATGTGCTTGGAAAAAGCATTAAAACAAGTTGTGCCTACAGAAATCAAATTGATTATTTACCACAAATAGCAAACTTTCCTGACAATTTGAAGGTCAACGAACTCATCACCATGATTAAAGATTTACGTGGAAAAGCCACTAATGATGAGGCCTTGATCAAAATGTTTAAACTGGAGTCTTTTCTTGATAAAAAACTCGGCAATCTTTCGGGAGGAACAAAACAGAAAGTAAATATTGTTCTTGCATTTATGTTTGATAGTCCTCTTATTATTTTGGATGAACCCACATCCGGATTAGATCCTGTTTCGTTAATTCGATTAAAGGATTTGATTCAAGCGGAAAAAGCCAAGGGTAAAACCATATTAATTACCTCGCATATCATGAGTTTTGTAGAAGAAGTCTCTGATGAAATTGTATTCTTGTTAGAAGGGGAAATTTATTTCAAGGGAACCATCAATGAACTTAAAACCAAAACCAATCAACCCGACTTTGAACGGGCTATTGCATCCATACTAACTGAGAACCATGCTTAAAATTTTAAAATATAGTTTTTTTGACTTAATACGCAGCCGCTGGAGTTATATTTACTTTGCCTTTTATTTAGCTTTAGGCGCTGTTTTATTATTTTTAAACAATGACCTTTCTAAGGCCGTCATCACTTTAATGAATGTGATAATCGTTTTGGTTCCCTTAATTGGAACTATTTTTGGCGTGATGTACTATTACAATTCTAAAGAATTTACAGAACTTTTATTGGCACAACCCTTAAAACGATCCACTATATTTTTGGGGCAGTATTTAGGAGTGGCCATTTCATTGTCCATGAGTTTAGTTCTAGGTTTAGGCATCCCTTTTATTCTTTATGGACTATTTAAATCGAATGCTATTTGGGATTTTTCATTACTACTTATTACTGGTGTTTTTCTCACATTTATATTTAGCGCATTAGCTTTTAATATGGCGCTTTCAAATGAAAATAAAATTAAGGGCTTTGGGTATTCCATCTTGTTATGGCTTTTTTTAGCCATCATATATGACGGTATTTTTTTAATGTCATTAATACTTTTTGAAGATTATCCTTTAGATAAATTATCCTTAGTAGGAACCATGTTAAATCCCATTGACCTTTCAAGAACCCTTATTTTATTGAAATTAGATATTTCTGCTTTACTGGGTTATACCGGAGCAGTGTTTAAACAATTTTTTGGTACTCATTTTGGTTTAATTGTATCAATATTCATGTTAAGCATATGGGTGGTTTTACCAGTATTTAGGATTGTTTACAAATCAGCGAAAAAGGATTTCTAAAATTTCACTCCATATTTTTTTGAGGTAATGGCAGAACTGATAATAATCATACTTTGGAATAAGGTATTACATTATTTTTGATTAATATAAAAAAGACAAAAATATCTTTTTTATACATTGGATATATAAAAACATTGCATTATGATTACTATAGATAACAAAACAGTAGCTGAAGTCGTTTCAGAAAATATTAAAACTGCACACGTATTTAAAAAGTATGGTATTGATTTTTGTTGTGGCGGCGGCATAACCATTGACAAAGCTTGCAAAAAAAAGAATCTGGATTATTCTCAACTAAAAGAAGAATTATTAAAAGTTGATGACGCTCCTAAGGCATATAATTATAATTCATGGAAACTTGAGTTTTTAATTGACCATATTTTAAATATTCATCACACCTATGTTGTAGAATCCATTCCATTAATTTTACAATATTCAAACAGAGTAGCAGAAGTACATGGCCACCATTATACTGAGGTTTTAAAGATTAACAAACTTTTTAATGAAGCAGCCAATGAATTAGCTTCACATATGAAAAAAGAAGAAACCATTCTATTTCCTTACATAAAATCTCTGTTGCAACTTGAGTCAAACAGTAAACGTTTAAACGCTCCTGCATTTGGAACTATCAATAATCCAATTATTATGATGGAAATGGAACATGAAGCTGTAGGTGCTATTTTTAAAGAAGTTGCAAGGTTAACCAATAACTATACTCCTCCTGAAGACGCATGCAATACTTTTAGAGCACTTTACGCCAAATTGGATGAATTTGAACAGGATTTACATCAGCATATCCATTTGGAAAATAATATTTTACACCCAAAGGCAAAACGCCTTGAACAAACTTTAATGACTAATTGAGATTTAAGATTAACAGCAAATTTGATGGAGGCTTTTAAAATTTCTTTTAAAAGCCTCCTTTTTTTCCTAATAATTATTTCTGTACCACACTTTTTGCCATTCTCTTTTTAATATCAAAAAAGAAACCTGTTCAGAAAGCAACAAGGTGTCTTTACCATCTAAACTCTTTATTTGCTTTTCAGGAACATCAATGATATATAATAAGTTTAAATAATCAGTAAACTTGTTTTGTATAAGGTCAAAAATTGTTTCATGAAGTATTAACTTTAAACTGGTAGGTAATATATCTTCATGAAAATCTATATTGATATTTGCCAATAAAAAATCTTTATTAAGTTGCTCTACAAGTTTTTTATATAATTTAAGCTGATTAGCTTCAGTAATTAAAGCCTCGAATGTCGCTGGAAATCGCATTATATATTTCTATTCATTAATTGTTCTCCAAACTGTTTCAAAAGCAACTTTTTATCTTCCGAAATATTTAAGGATTCTAAAACACCAAAAGCCTTTTGAGTATAGTTATGAATAGCCTCTTTAGTCGCTTTAGAGGCCCCGCTATCAATAAAGATTTGTTTGGCTATTTCAATTTTTTCATCTGGATTAGTAGGGTTAATACTAAATAAATGCTGTAACTGAATACGCTCTTCGGTATTGGAAAGCTTCAACGCATTGATATATAAAAAGGTCTTTTTATTTTCAATAATATCACCTCCTACCTGTTTCCCAAATGTTTTTGGATCTCCAAAAGCATCTAAATAATCATCTTGCAACTGAAAGGCTATTCCCAAATTTTTTCCAAATTCATAAATACTTTCCTGATCTTTTTCAGAGGCTACTGCAACAATAGCCCCCATTTTCATAGATGCCCCCACTAAAACAGCCGTCTTATATTCAATCATTTTTAAATACTCAGAAATAGTGACATCATTTCTGGTTTCAAAATCAACATCATATTGCTGGCCTTCACAAACTTCTAAAGCTGTTTTACTAAACAATTGTGCTAAAGCTCTAAAAGTATTATTATCATAGGATTCAAATAATTGATAAGCCATAATAAGCATGGCGTCTCCTGAAAGAATCCCGGTATTGATATCCCATTTTTCATGCACTGTTTCTTTGCCTCTGCGCAAAGGTGCATCATCCATAATATCATCATGAACTAAAGAAAAATTATGAAACACCTCAATACTTAAAGCCGCATTTAAACCCTTTTTAAAATCAGAATTAAAAATTTCAGTAGCCATTAGTGTTAAAACCGGTCGCATACGCTTACCTCCCAATTTCAATATATATTGTATGGGTTCGTAAAGATTTTTAGGTTCTTTAACTACAGAATATTCTTCAAGGTATTCAACAAATTTCTGTTGGTATGTTTCTATTGATAGCATACCACAAAAATAAAGCAATTCGTCACATTAAAAAGTCTGTATTAAAATTATATGTTAAAAAATAATTAAAACTTTGGAAACTTTTATTGTTTTTAAAGTTTCCGGCTGTACATTTGCACACATTATGAGAGAAAAAATATTAATACACGCCACCGATCTATTTTTAAACTACGGGTTTAAAAGTATTACTATGGATGATATTTCTAATCATATAGGGATTTCTAAAAAAACCATATACCAACATTTTGAGAATAAAACAACACTTGTTGAGGCTGTAAGCATGTATGTTTTTAATACTATTTCTTGTGGTATTAATGATATTTGTTCTTCAAAAAAAGATCCTATTGAAGAAATATTTGACATTAAACAATTTGTGATGGAGCACTTGAAAGATGAAAAATCGTCTCCACAATACCAGTTACAGAAATACTATCCAAAAATTTTTAATACCCTTAAAAAGAAACAGTTTGACATTATGCAGGAGTGTGTAAAAGACAACTTATTAAGAGGTGTTGAAATTGGGTTATACAGATCAAGTATTAACATAGAATTTATTTCAAGAATATATTTTAATTCAATGGTGGCCATAAAGGACAAGGAATTATTCCCTCTTCAACATTTTTCCGTAAATACCCTGATGGTCTATTTTTTAGAATATCATTTAAGAGGTATTTGTACTGAAAAAGGCCTCTTAACATTAAACAAATTTATCAAAAATCAATCCTAAAACATGATACATAAATCATTAATGCTTTTAATTTATCTGTTTTCTACATTCGTATTCTCACAAGAAAACACCAATAGTTTTAGTTTACAACAAGCCATTGACTTTGCTCTTGAAAATAATCGAAGCGCTAAGAATGCTTCAAGAGATATTGAAGCAGCTAAAAAACAAAAGTGGGAAACTATTGCTTCAGGATTTCCTCAACTTAACGCAAAAGCAGATTATCAAGATTTTTTAAAACAACGTGTTCAAGTTATCCCGTCTGAATTTTTTGGTGGCGATTCTGGAGAATTTCTTCCTGTTGCTTTTGGAACAAAACAAAGCTTTGATGGTTCCGCTACAATTAGTCAGTTATTATTTGATGGCTCGTACTTGGTAGGATTACAATCGGCCAAAGTATTTTTAGAAATCTCTAAAAATGCAAAAATTAAAACAGATTTAGAAATTAGAAAACAGGTAATTAATGCCTACGGAAATGTTTTGCTCGCAGAAGAAAGTGTAAAAATTCTAGAAAAAAATATATATAATGTTGCAAAAAATCTGGAAGAAATTTCAAGGATTTATGATAACGGATTAGAAGAAGAAGAAAGTGTGGAACAACTCAAAATAACGCTTTCCGGAATAAAAAGCACCTTCAATAATGTATCACGTTTTAAAAAGCTTAATTATCAAATGCTCAATTTAACCTTAGGTATTGATATTGATGGTCAAATTGTATTAACTGATGATTTAGAAACACTTAACACGCAAAATATTGATTTAGAATTATATGATAGTTCTTTTTCAGTAGAAAATAACATTGACTATTTAATTGCCCAAAACGATAAGACTTCAAAAGAGTTGTTAGTAAAACTTGAAAAAAGCAAAGCATTACCATCTTTGTCTACTTTTTTAAGTGGTGGATATGTATCATTCAGTAACGATTTCTCATTTACAAGCAATGATCAAAAATATTATGGCTATGGATTATTTGGACTTAACCTTAATATTCCCCTTTTCAGTTCAGGCGCAAGAAGCGCAGCTACCCAACGAGCCAAAATTAATTTAGAAAAAGCTAAAGATAATTTAAATGAAACTGAACAACGGCTAAAACTTCAAATAGCAACGGCTAAAAGTGATTATCAATTTGCTATTGAAGATTATGATAATAAAAAAGAAAACTTAAAGCTGGCAGAGCGTATTGAACATAAAAATCAAGTAAAGTTTTATGAGGGTATTAGTTCTAGTTTTGATTTAAGACAAGCCCAGATTCAGCTTTATACTGCGCAACAAGAGTTTTTACAAGCTATGTATGATGTAATTAACAAAAAAGCAGAACTAGAAACTTTATTATATACCATTAACAATTAAAAACCTTATAACCAATGAAATATATATATTCCTTACTAACCATATCCTTATTGCTTTTATCTTGTGGTGAAGGCAAAAAGAATTCCTTAGAAAACATCTTAGCCTCAGATAATCTTTTACAATTAAGAGAAAAAAGAGGGGAAGTCGATGCTAAAAAACTAGAGCTAGAAGCACAATTAAAACAAATAGACAATAGAATTTCGGAATTAGATACCATTAAAAAACTGCCGTTGGTTACTACCGTAAAAGTTGAAGCTCAAAACTTTGTTCATTATTTAGAACTACAAGGTAATGTTCAAACCAAACAAAACTTAGTTATATATCCAGAAATGGGAGGCATTCTTGAGCATGTTTATGTTAAAGAAGGGCAAAGAGTAACTAAAGGACAATTATTGGCCAAATTAGATGATGGTGGGTTAAGTCAGCAATTGGCGCAGTTGCAAATTCAAACAGATTTAGCAAAAACAACTTTTGACCGTCAAGAAAGATTATGGAATCAAAAAATAGGAAGTGAAATTCAATATTTACAGGCAAAATCAAGTTTTGAAGCACAACAAAAATTGGTGAATCAAGTAAAAAGCCAGTTAGCTAAAACGAATATCACAGCGCCATTTACGGGCATTGTAGATGATGTCATCACCAACCAAGGAAGCGTGGTTGCTCCTGGGCAAACCCCAATAATACGTATTATTAATCTTGATAATATGTATATAGAAACTGAAGTTCCTGAGTCCTATATTTCGAATGTATCTGTTAATAAAGCGGTTATTGTAGAAATTCCAATTCTTGGAAAAACCATAGAAGGCATTATTAGACAAGCAAGTAATTTTATAAATCCTGCTAACAGAACCTTTAAAATAGAAATTGCGGTCCCGAATAAAGATGGTGCCATAAAGCCAAATTTAACAGCTAGACTAAAAATTAATGATTACACCAACCCCAACGCCATGTTAATTCCGCAAAGTGTTATATCAGAAAATGCCGAAGGTGATCAATACATTTATTTGGTGAATAATAAAAATACCGAAAATGAAGCCACAGCTCAACGTATCATAATTAGCACTGGTAAAACACAAGGTGATGTTATTGAGGTGCTAAGTGGACTATCTGATAATGCTGAAATCATTAATGAAGGAGCCCGAAGTGTTCAAGATGGCCAACTGGTAAAAATTTTAAGATAATATAGCATAAGAATGACTAAACAACAAAAACAAATAGATAAAGAATTCAAATTATCCTCTTGGGCTATTTCAAATAAGACGACCATCTTTATGATGATATCGCTTATTCTTTTCTTAGGTATATCGGCCTACTACAATATGCCACGCGAAAGTTTTCCCGAAATTAGAGAAACCAAAATTTACGTAAGTTCAATCTACCCTGGCAATACAGCAGAAGACGTTGAAAAACTAATTACAGACCCCTTAGAGGACAAACTTAAAACAGTTAGTAACGTCACAAAAATAACCTCCACTTCTCAAGAAGATTATTCTATGGTTGTGGTTGAATTTGATGAAAATATAAGTGTTGAACTTGCCAAACAAAAAGTAAAAGATCAAATAGATACTGAAACTTCTGGTGAAGATTGGCCAACTTTTAATGGCGCTAAAATAGAACCCAATGTTTTTGAGTTGAGCATGTCTGAAGAAATGCCGATTCTTAATATTAATATCTCAGGTGACTATCCGGTTCAAAAACTAAAGGAATTTGGAGAATATCTGCAAGATGAAATTGAAGGATTAAGCCAAATTAAAAAAGTTGATATTAGAGGAGCTCAAGAAAAAGAGGTTGAAGTTGCTGTAGATATTTATAAAATGATGGCTTCAAAAGTTAGTTTTGATGATGTTATAAATGCCATCAACAGAGGGAACATGACCATGTCTGCTGGTAATTTTATTTCAAGTGGTCAGCGACGTACCATCAGAATTTTAGGTGAAATTAATAGTCCCGATGAATTAGAAACCTTCGTTGTAAAAACTGAAAGCGATAATCCTATTTATTTAAAAGATATAGCATCGGTATCTTTTCAAGAAAAAGAAAAAACTACATATGCCAGAGAGTTTGGTGAACCTGTAGTAATGCTCGATGTAAAAAAGCGGGCAGGCAAAAATATGGTCGAAGCCGCAGAACAAATCAGTCAAATAGTAACCGACGCTAAAGAAAACGTATTCCCTTCTAATCTTAGCGTAACTATTACAAATGACCAATCCTCAAAAACCATTGGACAAGTAGATGATTTAGTTAATAATATCATTTTTGGTATCATACTGGTTGTAACCGTTTTGATGTTCTTTTTAGGATTTAAAAATGCTCTTTTTGTTGGGTTTGCCATTCCCATGTCCATGTTTATGTCCTTGATGATTTTAAACATGTTAGGCTACACCATGAACACCATGATTTTATTCGGACTTATTATGGGTCTTGGTATGTTGGTAGATAATGGTATTGTGGTTGTTGAAAACGTCTATCGTTTAATGGAAGACGAGGGTCTAAACAGAATTGATGCGGCTAAAAAAGGCATTGGTGAAATTGCTTTTCCAATTATAATATCAACAGCAACTACCGTAGCGGCATTTATTCCTTTAGGCCTTTGGCCGGGGTTAATGGGACAATTTATGATTTATTTTCCCATTACCCTATCTGTGGTATTAGGATCTTCATTATTTGTTGCTATTTTCTTTAATTCGGTGTTAGTGTCCCAGTTTATGACCACTGAAGATAAAAATATGCCTTTAAAAAGAATCATTTATTTAACGGTTACTATTGTAAGTATCGGATTCATCATATTCTTAATTGGTGGTCCCTATAGAGGGCTTGGTACCCTTATGATTTTTTCAGCCCTGTTAATTTGGGTCTATAGGTTATTCTTGAGAAAAATGGCTAATAATTTCCAGGCTAAAACTCTTGTAAAACTTGAAAATTTATACGAGCGCTTATTATCTGGAGTTTTAAGAGGTAAGCGCCCTTATTTTGTAGCTATAGGAACCGTGCTCTTATTAATGCTATCCTTTATTTCTTTTGGTATTTCATTAGGAACTCAAAGAACTAAAGTTGAGTTTTTTCCAGATAATAAGCCCAATCAGATTATAGTCTATATTGAATATCCGCAAGGAACTGATATTGACAAAACCAATAAAATCACCAAAGAGATTGAAGCAAAAGTTTATGAAACTTTGAATGATAAGCGATATAAGGATGGAGATTATAACTTTATGGTTGAGAGTGCTGTTTCACAAGTTGGTGAAGGTGCAGGCAATCCACAAACTGATGGTGGTTCTTCTGCTGAAATGCCACATCGCGGAAAAATTACAGCATCCATGCGTGAATATAAATACAGAAAGGGGGAAGACAGTGAACTATTAAGGCAAAAAGTTCAAAGAGCCTTGGTTGGTATTTACCCTGGTGTTTTAATTTCAGTTGAAAAAGATGCCAATGGACCGCCAGCTGGCGCTCCAATAAATATAGAACTTGAAGGAGATGATTATACAGAATTAATTAATACCGCTGAACGCATGCGGGATTATATAAATTCTAAAAGTATTCCAGGTATTGATGAATTAAAAATTGATGTAAACAAAGATAAACCATCAATGAAAGTCACTGTTGACAGAGAAAAAGCCGGTGAGTTAGGAGTAAGCGCCTCTCAAGTAGGATTGCAGTTAAGAAATTCAATTTTTGGCTCAAAAGCAGGCGTATACAAAGAAAAAGGGGATGATTATGACATTTATGTGCGTTTTAACAAGGAAAACAGATATAACAAAAGTGCTATTTTTAATCAAAAAATAACGTTTCGGGATATGGCCACTGGTCAAATTAAAGAAATTCCTGTCTCTGCTGTTTCAAAACAATCTAACAGTTCTGGGTTTAGTGCCATTAAGCATCGCGATGTCAATAGAGTGGTAACGGTCTATTCAGCCTTATCGCCTGGATTTACTGATGCTGGTGCTGTGGTAAGTCAAGTTAGAAATGCCATGGTTGAATTTAAAGATCTGCCAAAAGATATTAAAATTGATTATACAGGTCAAATTGAAGAACAAAACAAACAACAAGCTTTTTTAATGCGTGCCTTTTTTGCTGGTTTAGGTTTAATATTCTTGATACTCATTTTTCAGTTTAACTCCATTTCGAAGCCAGCTATCATTATGAGTGCTGTATTTTTAAGTTTAATAGGTGTTTTTGGAGGTATGGTTATTACGGCCTCCCCATTTGTAATTATGATGACAATGATGGGGATCATATCTTTAGCAGGAATTGTTGTAAACAATGGGGTAGTACTCCTTGATTATGCCCAGTTATTAATTGATAGAAAAAAATATGAAAGAGGGCTTGATGAAGACGACTATTTATCTAAAGAAGATCTTTTTAATAGTATTGTTCTGGCCGGAAAAGCACGTTTAAGACCTGTTTTACTGACAGCTATAACAACCATCTTAGGCTTAATCCCTTTAGCAATTGGGCTTAATATTAATTTCTTCACCCTGTTTAGTGAATTTAATCCCCATATATATTTAGGAGGTGACAATGTTATTTTCTGGGGACCATTGGCATGGACCGTAATTTACGGCTTATTTGTAGCCACTTTCCTGACACTGGTCGTAGTCCCTATCCTTTTCTTTTTAGCAACCCTTTTAAAAATGTGGCTATTTAAAGATAGAGTGGCAAAAAAACAGAATATTATTGCATAATAAAAATCAAATCCTGTTTATTTTAAAAAAACGAAATCGTCTCAAAATAATTTTAGACGATTTCGTTATAGTGTTTTCTTGAGTTGTAATAAATAGGTTGATAAATTTTTTACTTCACCTAAAATTTAAAGGTAATCCCGCCATTAATAGTCGTTCCATTAAATCCAAATTGGTTTACTTCCCATGGATATTTAAAACGTCCTCCCAAATCAGTCACAAAATCACCCCTAGTATTTATTGCATCTGGATATACATTTAACAAATTATTTACAGAAGCATGCATTGAAAAATTACTGGATAAATTAAAATTAATAATTAAGTCAGTTATAATTTTTCCTGCAAAGGTTTGATCATAGGCAGAATCTTCAATAGGAAGATTAGCTCCTCCTGGTCCAAGAGGCGCTCCATTTAATCCATTATTTGAATGTTGCCAGCTTACTTCTCCAAAATAAGTATTATTTAAGGCAAAATTCCATTTGTTAATGTTATAATCGAGTCCTAACAATATTTTAGATTTTGGTCTAGAAGAAGTAATTCTTGATTGCTCCTTTCTATTAAAAATATCATACCCATTATCCGCTAATAACTTTGGGGTTCCAATTTGTCCTTCAATTTTTGTTTCATTAAAATTTGCGGCTAAGGTCGCTCCTAATTTTCCGCTCCCTAATTCAATGTTTGAATAATTAGCAACTAGATCAACTCCTGTTGTGTTTGTGTTTACTGCATTCACAAAAAACTTCAAACTTGTTATAGAATTATCTATTAAAATTTGCTCAACTGGGTTAGTATTTCCTGAGTCTCCATCAAAACCTATTTCACCGGTAAATAGAACTCTGTTATCAACCTTTACATTATAAAAATCTACAGACAACGATAGGTTAGAAACAGGTTTGTAAGTTATTCCTGCGGAGATATTTTTAGAAGTTTCAGCTGATAATTGCGGCACCCCTAAGCCTTCTCTTATAATTGGATCTACGTTATTAAACGTTCCTTGGTTCGAAATTGTTCCTCCAGAAACTAATGTTTGAACATTGCTTAAATAAATTTGATGTAATGAAGGAGCTCTAAATCCTGTGCTATATGAAGCTCTAATGGCTCCTCTTTTACCTAATAAATATCGACTGCTTACTTTCCAGGAAGTATTATCACCAAAATCACTAAAATCTTCATATCTAACAGCTGCTCCAATTAACAATTCTTTTGTTGGCTCCCAATCTATGTCACCATAAACACCATAATTATTTCTATGGGCATCAACTGCATTACTTGGCTGCAAGCCAGGAAAAGATTGTGCTCCTCCTGCCCCTGTTGGATTAAAATAAGAAGCTGGTTCACCCGCTGTAGCTGAGAAATTTTCTCCTTTAATTTCTGCTCCAAATCCAACACTTACCTGACCAAAATTTCTTGAAATGTCCAAATTTGCAAGTATATTACTAAAAGAATAAGCTCCAACATCAAAAGAAGTTGGGCTATTCGCTCCCAAATCTCTGTTAAGACTATTATTTACATAATAATCCACTGCGTTCCTGCCATAGGTTCCACTTAAATCAACATCAAAACCAAGCATTTCCCATTTACTTCCAATGGTTGCGCTATTATCTCTTACATCGGTTTCAAAAGTAGGCTGAAACCCCTGATACGTTGAACCTGCTTCATGTAATAAATTAAAAGGATCTGAAACCCAATAAGGAGCTCTGTATAGGGCAAAACTTGTTCCTGTTCTATAAGTCATACCTCCAAAAGCATAAAATTCACCATTCCCTCCTTTAAAGGGGACTCCTGCATTAAAAAACACGTCTGTTTTTTTTAACTCTGGTTGCCCAACGGTCATTCCTAAATCTGGATTAGCAGCTAACCACGACCCCCAAGTAGGGTCATTTGAAGCAACTCCAAAAAGAACATCTTCTCCGGGTGTTCCAGCTCTATTGGTTTTTTCTTGTTCATAATAACCTGCAGTAATATTTAAATACCCTCCATTATCCCCAATATTGATAGCTGTATTTAAATCAACTCCAAAATTAAAACCATCTCCTTCAGTTGTTACACCTGTATTCGCATTAACAGTTGTATATTCCACATTCTTTTTTAAAACCATATTAATAACCCCTGCAATGGCATCTGATCCATATTGTGCTGAAGCTCCATCGCGCAATACTTCAATTCTTTCTATCGCAGCAGCCGGAATGCTTTTTAAATCAACACCAACTTCCCCTTTTCCAGGTGTATCATTAATGTACACTAATGCGCTTTGGTTTTTGCGCTTTCCATTTACTAAAACCAATGTTCTACTGGGGCCTAAGCCTCGTAAATCCGCTGGATCAAAATGTGCTGTAGCGTCAGAAATAGCTTGATTTGTAGAATTAAATGATGGTACTTTATAAGTTAACATTTTATCAACCGTTGGCTGTCCCGTATTGCGCAGTTCATCAACTCCTATATTATCAATTGGAACTGGTGAATTCATAATAGTTCTTGGTTTAGATCTATTCCCTACTAAAATCACCTCATCCAGAGCGACTCCAGCTTCCATTGTTACATTTAATGTATTTCCAGTAACAGTAACTTCTTTTGAGTTGAAGCCCACATATGAAAATATAAGTATATCCCCTATATTGGCATTTATTGAAAATTTCCCGTCGATATCTGATGAGACACCTATAGAAGTTCCTTTAATAACCACTGATACTCCTGGCAATGGCTCCAACGAATCATCACTGATGATTCCAGAAACTTGTTGTGCCAAAACCACATTTGACACTCCAAAAAACATTAAAAGCATCAGCAATTTGATAGTTAAAAGTTTGTTCATAATATGTATTTATTGAGTTAGTTATTTTTAATGTGATAAATATTTTTTAGAAAAGACCGGGTATTTTGTAAAATACATCCATCCTTAATGAATTAATGCCGATGGGTATATAAAATAGTTTTACAAATCATTTGACTTTATAATCACTGAAATGGAATACCCATTAAAAATAAGAGTCCCATGAAGTAAAACACATAGGACTCAAAAAAAATTATTTTAATTATTTAAGAGTTAAACTTAATCTAGCAAACAAGAAACGACCAGCAACACCAAATTGTTGAGATCTTCTAGACCAGTCAAAACGACCATCACTTCGGTTTGCTTCAATAGTTCTGTCTGGATAAACATCCAATAAATTATTTGCTCCAATAGTAAGCGTTAAACTTTCAGAAGCTTTATAACCAAATGATAAATCTGTTACCAGTTTAGAACCATATATTTGTTGATTAGCTTCATTTGCTGTTGCTTCAGATACTTCTCCAAACCACACATTTCTTAAAAACACATTAAACTTACCTGATGTAAGGCTGTTTGATAAATTTATTTTAGTTCTCGGCACGGCTTCCTCTAAATAAATTCTACTGTCTTCTGGAAAATAAGTGCTTTCTAAAGTTGCTAACTTAGGGGAAGATTTAACAGGTCCAACTTTTCTAGTTTCAGAAAGCGTTCCAGATAAATCAGACTTTAATTGAGAATTTGTTCCAATACTAGCTTTATGAGTAAGAACGATGTCTAATCCTTTTGACTCAGTATCAATAGCATTTGCGAAAAACGACGCTGCTGAAGCGTTAGCCTTAGCTAAATCTTCTGCAATAGCTGGTCCTGAAAATTGACCCGTGTAAACAATTCTATCATCAATGGCAACAAAGTAACCATCAATCGTTAAAGTTAAATTAGCATCAGGCATTTTGGCAGTAAATCCTAAACTTATACTTCTTGACTTCTCCTCTTTTAACTGAGGTATCCCTAATATTTTTGCTACTTTACTATCATTAGAGAAAGTTCCTACTTCAACAGGAATACCATCCTGGAAAATAGTTGAGGTAGAATTAAAATTTAATTGATGTAAAGAAGGCGCTCTAAATCCTGTATTTAATGCAGCTCTAATATTTACATTATCGCTAGCTTTTATTAAAGTCGCCAATTTAAAATTAATAGTGGATCCAAAATCTGAATAATCTTCAAACCGTGTTGCAAAACTTGCTAAAAATGTTTCAGTTATATCGGCTTCAAAATCTAAATAAGCAGCAATACTATTTCGCCCTCTGGATAATTCGTTAGCCGGACTAAATCCAGGAAAAACTTGAGCTCCACCTGCCCTTGCTGATCCAAAGAAATCTCTTGCCGGATCTTGAGTTGACAGTGTAATCAATTCTCCTGCTGCAGTATATTGACCATATGAAGGTTCTTCACCAGCCATAATTTCATAATTTTCCAAGCGGTATTCTGCCCCGAAAGCGACATTAAATCCATTCAATATATCTTCATAAAATTTACTAGCATCCAGATTTACCGTATTTTGCATAAAACTGAATCCGCCTGCATCAAAGGTTACAGGAGATGCTTTTTGCATTGATGCATTATAGGTATTCCCAATAGTATATAAAAAAGCGTTTTTACCCCAAGTATTACTTAAATCAACATTCCAATCATTTATTTTGCCTTTAATCCCAACAGAAAATGATTTATCAGTAATGGTAGAATTGATTTCAGGTAAAAACCCATTGATATAGGCAGGTGTATACGTTCTACTTTGATTTGGTAATCTGTAGAATCCTGCTGAATTACCATCTCTTGAACTCGCACCGGCAAAAGAATATAGTTCTGTGCCATTATCATCCAATGGAATTGCCATATTTGCGAAAAAGCGCCCTCCTCTTACTTTTGATTGCCCAACACGCATATTAAAATCTGTTCTGTCTAATCCTCTCGCAGCTAATTCTGCATCAGTATTATCGGCCGATAAAATTGTTCTTAATTCTGCTTGTGTCGTAGCTCCATTTAAATTGATACCCGCTTCGTTAGCATATTGAATCACATCTGAAACATCAGTGCCATCTAATAATAAAGATAAATCATAACCATCGTTATCAGCAAATCGCTCAACCGTGTTATAAAGATTAAATATAGTTCCTTCCCATTCCTTCATTCTGTTATAATCTTCTCGGTAATCAAAATCTCCAGTGAAATTAATAAAACCTCCTTTATCTCCTAAAGATACTCCATAGTTGGCACTCACATTAACTGTTTCACCATCTACACCACCTGTTTGTTCATTGGCATTTTTTGAAAAATTTGCTCCGGTTGTCACTTTTAAATTAAGTTCGTCTGTATTATCATTTAAAACAATATTGATAACTCCTGCAATGGCATCTGAGCCGTATTGAGCCGCAGCTCCATCGCGTAAAACCTCTAATCGTTTAATAGAAGCCGAAGGAATAGTATTTAGATCAGTTCCAACACTACCACGCCCAAAAGTACCATTCACATTTACCAAGGAAGAGTTATGTCTTCTTTTTCCGTTAATTAAAACCAATACCTGATCTGGCCCTAAGCCTCTTAAAGAAGCCGGGTCAATATGGTCAGTACCATCCGAAATGGTTTGCGTGTTAGACGTAAATGAAGGCGCCACAAAGTTTAAAATCTGATTTAAATTAACTTGCGGTCCCATAGCTGTTAATTCGGCCACATCTATTACATCAACAGGAACAGGCGAGTCAACAGAGGTCCTATTTGGATTACGAGTACCAATAAGAACAACCTCATCAAGAGCAACTCCTTCTGATAACAAAATGGCAACTTTTTGTTCAGAAGTTACTATAACCTCCTGAGTATCGTATCCTAGTGAAGACACAACGATAGTTACTGGAAGACCAGAAACGTTCAAACTAAAATTACCATCAAAATCGGTAATGGTCCCAGTTGAGGTCCCTTTAACAATAACGTTTGCTCCAGGAATTGGGTTTTTAGAACTTGTTTCTGTTACGGATCCTGATACTGTTGCCTGAGCAAAAATAGCTGCTGGAAACAATAACAGTAAAAATAAAAAAATATTAAATTGTAAAGTTTTTTTCATAATAAAATGGATTAATTAATAATTAGAAAGAAGTAAATATTCAAGCAAAATACAATTAATTTGTTATTCTCACAATTTTTTAAATAAATGATTGGACATATTTTAAAAATAATGTTTATTCATTACATTATATTTAATTAAATATTTTCGTTAATTTATAAAGTAAATGATACTATTGTAAGTAGTTATCTTCCTAAATTTGCACCTGATTTAACATCTATTCTTATTTTAAGATTAGATAAAAGATTTTTAATTATTTTATTATGTACAGAAGTCATAATTGTGGTGAACTAAACACCTCAGATATAAATAAAGAAGTCATACTCGCTGGTTGGGTGCAGAAAACCCGTGATAAAGGTTTTATGATCTGGGTAGATCTTCGAGACCGGTATGGCATTACTCAACTTATTTTTGATGAAGAACGTACTTCACAAAAAATGATACAAGAAGCAAAAACTTTAGGAAGAGAATTTGTGATTCAGGTAAAAGGAACCGTTATTGAGCGTAGCTCAAAAAACCCAAACCTTCCAACCGGAGCTATTGAAATATTAGTTTCTGAATTGACCGTTCTTAACAAGGCCTTATTGCCTCCGTTTACAATTGAAGATGATACCGACGGAGGAGAAGAATTACGTATGAAATATCGCTATTTGGATATTCGTCGTAATCCGGTTAAAAACAGTCTGATCTTTAGACATAAAGTAGCACAAGCTGTTAGATATTATTTATCAAAAGAAGGATTTATTGAAGTAGAAACCCCTTATTTAATCAAATCAACTCCTGAGGGTGCGAGAGATTTTGTAGTTCCAAGCAGAATGAATGCAGGGCAATTTTATGCACTCCCACAATCACCCCAAACTTTTAAGCAACTGCTTATGGTTGGTGGTATGGACAAATATTTCCAAATTGTCAAGTGCTTTAGAGATGAGGATTTGCGTGCTGACAGACAACCAGAATTCACACAAATAGATTGCGAAATGGCTTTTGTGGAGCAGGAAGACATTTTAAATGCTTTTGAAGGACTTACACGTCATTTACTTAAAGAGATTAATGGTGTTGAAATAGAAAAATTCCCTAGAATGCTTTATGATGACGCCATGCGCCTATACGGAAATGACAAACCAGACATTCGTTTTGGTATGCAGTTTGGCGAACTAAATAAAGTAACACAACACAAAGATTTTGGTGTTTTTAATAATGCTGAACTCGTTGTTGGTATTGCAGTTCCTGGCGGAAACAATTTTACAAGAAAAGAAATTGACCAATTGATAGATTGGTTAAAACGTCCACAAATTGGTGCCTTAGGAATGGTTTACTGCAGATACAATGAGGATGGCACTTTTAAATCATCGGTAGATAAATTTTATGATGAAGCGGATCTGGCAAAATGGGCAGATATAACTGGTGCAAAACCAGGTGATTTAATCTGTGTACTATCAGGAGAAACGGATAAAGTAAGAGGACAGTTAAGTGCCTTAAGAATGGAATTGGCAACTAGGTTAGGACTAAGAAATCCTCAAGAGTTTGCCCCGCTTTGGGTCATTGATTTTCCTCTTTTGGAATGGGATGAAGACACCAAACGTTATCATGCCATGCACCACCCGTTTACTTCACCAAAACCTGGTCAGTTAGAATTATTAGCTACCAACCCTGGAGAAGTGAAAGCGAATGCCTATGACCTAGTATTAAACGGAAATGAAATTGGCGGTGGATCCATAAGGATTCATGATAAAAAAACACAAGCCTTAATGTTTGACTATTTAGGATTCTCTCCAGAGGAAGCAAAAGCACAATTTGGTTTCTTAATGGATGCCTTTCAATATGGCGCGCCACCACATGGCGGTTTAGCTTTTGGTTTGGACAGATTGGTGGCTATTTTAGCCGGACAAGAAATTATTAGAGATTTTATTGCCTTCCCGAAAAACAATTCAGGAAGAGATGTTATGATAGATGCGCCTGCTCCAATAGATGACAAACAACTTGAAGAATTAAGTTTAAAACTTAATATAAAACCATAAGACTAAAAAATCCTGCTCGAGCAGGATTTTTTAGTACTTTTATTATTATGCCAAAGGAAACCATTTTAAAACGCATCTTAATTTGGAGAGCAAAATATATTTCGCATAGGCAATTTGTCTATTTGCTAAGCATTATCATTGGTTTTACATCGGGAGTCGCTGCGGTTGTTTTAAAAAATTTAACGCATTTTATCCAGCATTTATTAGAAGGTAATGTCATAAAATATTACCATCATGCTTTTTACTTTTTATTCCCTATTCTTGGCCTTAGCCTGGTTTATTTATCTATTAAATACATCATTAGAAATAAAGTAAGTCATGGCATTCCTTCTACTTTGTTTGCTATTTCAAAACGTAAAGGCATTATTAAACAGTACCAAATGTTTGGTTCTATTTTAACAGCACCACTGACAGTTGGTTTTGGGGGTTCTGTTGGTTTAGAAGGCCCAACCGTTGCTACAGGGGCCGCTATTGGCTCCAACATTTCGAGAATGTTTCATATGAATCAGACGACTCGAAATTTGTTAATTGGCTGTGCCGCAGCCGGTGCCATGTCCTCTATATTTAAAGCGCCCATTGCTGCTATTATTTTTGCCATAGAGGTGTTTAGTTTAGATTTAACTATTGCATCCATGTTGCCATTATTGCTGGCATCCTTATCAGCTATTTTAACCTCTTACTTTTTCTTTGGGGATGATATTCTATTACCCTTTAGAATAGAAGATAAATTCATAATTGCTGATGCGCCATTTTACATTATTCTTGGAGTGTTTGCCGCTATAACTTCTATATACTTTACTCAAGTATATGATAGAGTTAATAAATTTTTTGATAAGATAAATTCCCCCATCAAGCGATTACTGATAGGCGGATTAGGCCTGGGGGTTTTAGTTTATTTTATTCCACCACTTTACGGTGAGGGGTTTGACGTTATTAATAACCTTATTGCAGGTAACCCTGAAAAAGCATTAGAAAACAATATTTTTCAAATGGATCTATCAAATACCTGGATCATTATTTTATTGCTTGCAGGTCTCGTGTTTTTTAAAATCATTGCCAGTTCTTTGACCTTCGGTGCCGGAGGTGTTGGTGGTATTTTTGCACCTACCCTTTTTATGGGAAGTATTATGGGAAATTGCATCGCCTTAATAATTAATAATTGTGGTTTATTTAACAACCCCGTATCCGTTAGTAATTTTACACTTGTTGGAATGGCGGGCTTGCTGGCTGGTGTTTTACACGCCCCTTTAACCGCCATTTTCTTAATTGCTGAACTCACCAGCGGTTATGAACTGTTTATTCCTTTAATGCTAACGGCCACGATTTCATTTAGTCTTACTAAATATTTTAGTCCGCATTCTGTCTATAATATGGAACTTGGCAGAAAAGGAGAGCTTATTACTCATGATAAGGATCATGCAGTTCTTACCTTAATGGATATAGATAAAGTTATTGAAACTAATTTTGTTAAAATAACTTCTAACATGAACTTAGGCGAAATAGTAAATACGGCTGTTATTCAATCTAACAGAAATATTTTTCCTGTCATTGATGCTAAAACCAAAGAATTGGTTGGTGTTATTTTATTAGATGATCTAAGGCCCATTATGTTTGATCAAGATTTATACGGGGAAGTCATAGCGCACGACATCATGCAACCACCCCCTGAAGTTATTGATGTTGAAAAAGATAAAATGACTGATATTATGAAAAAATTTCAGGACAGTAGCGCCTGGAATCTGCCCGTTGTAAAAAATGATGTTTATATTGGTTTTATTTCAAAATCAAAACTATTAACAGCATACAGAAGACAGTTAATTAATTTCACCAAATAACATGAAAGGCATTATCCTCTTTTTTCTTGTATTATCTCTTGGAAGTATTATAACGGGCTATCTTATGGACTTTGAAAATTCAGAACAACTGATTGGATTTGGAGTACTTGGTCTGTTTTTTATTGTTTTTCCATTATTTTCCTATCACCGATGGAAAGACAAAGACATTAAAAATTATATGATTACTAAAGAAAATTTAGATAAAATGCGTGAGCGTGAAGGAGATAAGAGACGCTAATTATGACTTAAGTAATCTTTAATTCAAATTTCTCCTTTGAATAAAAAAGCGTTTTAATAAATCTGCGGCCTCATTTTCCATGATGCCTCCTTTAAGGATTGTTTTAGGATGCAGTTTGCTGTTTAAATTGATACAACCACGTTCCAAATCCCTGGTACCATATACAATATTTGATATTTGACTCCAGTATAAGGCGCCTGCGCACATTTGACAGGGTTCTAAAGTCACATATAAGGTGCAATTTTGAAGATATTTACCTCCTAAAAAATTAGCCGCCGCTGTGATGGCCTGCATTTCGGCATGTGCTGTAACATCATTTAAGGTCTCTGTAAGATTATGACCTTTAGCAATAATTCTATTCTCAATAACAATGACAGCACCAACAGGAATTTCTCCTTTTTCAAAAGCAATCTCAGCTTCTTGCAAAGCCTTTTTCATAAAATAAGTATCATCAAATGGATTTATCATTTTAAAACTAATTTGAAAGCTGAAAATTTAATAATCGAATTATTACTTGGTGCTCAAAAATACAATTTCAAGTGGTACATTTGTAACCTGATGAGTAAAATTTTAAATAGTATCAATTCGCCAATAGATCTTAGACATCTTTCTCAGGAGGATTTGCCCAAACTTGCCAAAGAATTACGAGAATTTATCATCAATATTGTTGCTGCAAAAGAAGGTCATTTAGGTGCCAGCTTAGGGGTTGTTGAATTAACTATTGCGCTTCACTATGTATTTAACACACCTGAAGACCTGCTCATTTGGGATGTGGGCCATCAAGCCTATGGTCATAAAATATTAACGGGAAGGCGAGATAATTTTGATACCAACAGACAAATTGGCGGATTAAGCGGATTTCCTAAACGGGAAGAAAGTGAATACGATACTTTTGGTGTTGGCCATGCGGCAACCTCCATTTCAGCGGCTTTAGGAATGGCCATTGCTTCACAACTACATGGCGATTTCAATAAAAATCATATTGCCGTGATTGGTGATGCCTCTATCGCCAGTGGAATGGCCTTTGAAGGGCTCAATCATGCCGGCGTAACAAATACTAATTTGTTGGTTATTTTAAATGATAATACCATTGGCATTGACCCCAGTGTTGGTGCCTTAAAACAATATTTAACCAATGTTAAAAAAGGTACAGAAAAACAAGATAATATTTTTGAAGCTTTAAATTTTGACTATTCAGGACCTATTGATGGTCATGATATTTATAAGATTATTTCAGAATTAGAGCGCTTAAAAACGATCAAAGGCCCGAAATTTTTACATGTCATCACCACCAAAGGAAAAGGACTAAAGCAAGCTGAAGAAGACCAGGTAAAGTACCATGCGCCAGGAAAATTTGATGCACAAACAGGTGCTATTTATTCTAAATCTAAAATCAAACAAGCTCCAAAATATCAAGACGTATTTGGCTATACCCTTGTTGAACTTGCCAAAAAAAATAAAAACATTGTTGGTATCACACCTGCCATGCCAACGGGAAGTTCTTTAAAATTTATGATGGAAGAAATCCCTGAACGTGCCTTTGATGTGGGCATAGCTGAGCAACATGCCGTTACTTTAGCTGCAGGCATGGCCACTCAAGGTCTTATTCCGTTTTGCAATATATATTCCACCTTTTTACAACGGGCCTATGATCAAATTATTCATGATGTGGCACTTCAAAAATTACCTGTTATTTTTTGTTTAGATCGTGCAGGACTCGTTGGTGAAGATGGCGCCACCCATCATGGTGTATTTGATTTATCGTATTTAAGATGCATTCCAAATCTTATCATTTTTGCCCCTCGTAATGAAATAGAGCTAAGAAACATCATGTATACTGCCCAACTGGGTTTAAAAGAACCTATAGCCATTAGATATCCGCGCGGACGCGGTATCACTATTGACTGGAAAATGCCTTTTGAAAAAATTAAAATAGGCACGGGCACAGAGCTCAAAAATGGCGATATACTGGCCGTTTTAAGCATAGGAACCATTTCTAAAAATGTTGAGGTAGCCTTAACTCATATTGATAACAAAGAGGCGATTGCTCACTATGATATGCGGTTTGTGAAACCATTAGATGAAAAACTACTGCATCAAATCTTTATAAAATACCATCACATCATTACAATTGAAGACAATGCCGTCACTGGCGGTTTTGGAACGGCTATCCTTGAATTTGCATCAAAAAATAATTATAAGAAATCTATAAAAGCAATTGGCATTCCTGATGTTTTTATAGAACATGGGAGTGTTGATGAGCTCCAAAAATCTGTTGGTTTAGATGCTGAAAGTTTAACTATATTGTTTTCAGGATTTATTTCTTAAAAATGAGTTCCTTTTATCTTTTTATAATTAAGAATGGCGTTGCTATCAGAAAGCAAGGATACGTAATTACAGACAGCTAATAAACGCAGATATAAACTATCCTGATCAACTTTCATTGTTTTTGGTAATCTGTTTAAAATAAGTCTATCGAAATTAGATGGGTTTCCATTATAGTTATTATTAACGGCCTTTATATAAACACTTAACAGATTTTTTAAAATCTCATATCCTGCAATTTCCTTGTCAATCACCTCATCAGACCTATAAATATTTTCAACACTTATTTTGATGATGTCATTTATTTGTGCTTCATATTTACTCTTATCCAACAGTGCTGTTTGAAATGCGCCTTTTAAAATAAGCTCTTCATTATTCATAAAAATATGAACGACTTCATTAATAAGCGTGTTTATTGCTAAGGCTCGTAAATAACTAATCCTATCTTGGGTATTTTTTAGCTGATGATACTTTTTGGTATTAATAGTCTCTTTCACTAATTTAATTAGATATTCAAGTGCAAATTCTTCCTGAATCAAACCTAAATTTATCCCATCTTCAAAATCAATGATAGTATAACAAATATCATCTGCTGCTTCCACCAAATAAGCCAGAGGATGACGTGAAAAACTGAGATCTGACGGACTCCTTTTTGTCAAGCCCAATTCTTTGGCAACATTTGTAAAGCCTTCCTTCTCACTTTGAAAAAAACCGTATTTTTTATCAGCAATATGATTTGTTGGTTTTTTAGGTAAAGATTCTTTAGGATATTTCATAAAAGCTCCAAGAGTGGCATAACTTAAACGCAAACCACCTTCTCTGCCTTCCCTGCTCTCAGTTAAAATTTTAAAACCATTGGCATTTCCTTCAAAATCACATAAATCTTGATATTCCTTATCCTTTAATTGAAGCTTAAATTGAGCCCCATCTCCCGTTTTAAAAAATTCTCCAATAGCTTTTTCACCAGAATGTCCAAAAGGCGGATTCCCTATATCATGAGCTAAGGCAGCCGCGGCTACAATAGCACCAAAATCATTGGCCTGATACCCATGCACCGTTTGTAAATGTGGGTGTTTTTCCAATAATTCCTGACCCACTTTTCTACCAATGGAACGACCAACCACACTCACTTCCAAACTATGCGTGAGTCTTGTATGCACAAAATCTGTTTGAGATAATGGAATGACCTGTGTTTTATCTTGAAGGCTTCTAAATTCCGATGAAAAGATGACCCGGTCATAATCTACTTCAAAACCAAGACGTGTTTCATCCTGTTCTTTTCTTAGCCTTTTGTTGGTGTCTCCAAATCGTTTTAAGGATAATAATTGTTCCCAGATCATTATATAAATTTAAGTGAAGGCAAGATACTTAAATTAAGTAATAAACAGAATCAAAATTTGGTAACATTAAGATAACATTTTAATGACAGTTGTTTAATAATTACATAACATCCTGATTAAAGTAAAGCCCGTAATTTGCTTCATAATTATTAAGGATCAAATGAAACAACTAATTACTTTATTACTACTTACCTTTTCAAGCATCAGTTTTGCCCAAAATACAGGTTTAATTGTTGGAAAAGTTACTGATAAAGAATTAAACAACGAACCTTTGATGTTTGCTAGCATCTCTGTTAAAGACACGGCTATTGCCTCTGAAACAGATATCACAGGTATATTTCTTATTGAAAACCTGGCTGAAGGTGATTATACATTGGTTTGCAAGTTTATTGGTTATGAAACTAAAGAATTAACTATTCATGTTGGTTCAATGCAACCTACTGAAATTAATCTTTCTTTAGCTGCTAGTACCATTTCATTAAATGAGCTTGCCGCTTTAAGTAGTGTAGCTAAAAAAGACGACAGAACTGCTGTTGCCCTAAATAATTAATAGTCCAATCTCAAATTAAAATCTTTTAGGACTCACATAATCTATGTTAGTCTTCCTTATTTACGCCACGCTTGATTATTACTCAAGACAACCTACCTCATTTTACCTTAAAAAATTTTAATTCCTTCAATGTTAACTTATTGTTTACAGATTAAGAATTTGGCATCAAAAAGGTAATGTTTAGTTAACACTTTCATCACTGTTGTTTAATCCTTAGGTAACGTCTTCTTTACACTATCTATCTTTCTTTGCA
>DATCZQ010000042.1:0-15051 GCA_036525815.1 Yeosuana sp.
CCTGCAGATCCTTTTGCTTGCGCAATTAGGGCTTTCATTTCTTCAGCCGTCATAGGTTCAACCTCAGTATTTTGCTGTGCAAACTTTGCTGCTGCCTGAACTGCTAATTTTTTTTGTTGGGCTAATTGTGCCTCATCAACTGATATAGCTTCTTCTGTTGGCTCTTCAGCTTTCGCTTTATCTAAAGTAAATTTAATAGCATCAACAGCACTCTTAGTTCTAAGATAGTACATACCTGTTTTCAAACCACTTTTCCAGGCATAGAAATGCATTGAGGTTAATTTGGCCATCGTAGCACCCTCTAAAAACAAGTTTAATGATTGTGACTGATCAATAAAATAACCTCTGTGACGTGACATATCAATAATGTCCTTCATACTCAATTCCCAAACCGTTTTATATAACTCTTTTATGTCCTGAGGAATGGCATCGATGCCTTGAATGGAACCATTCGCTCTCATGACTTCCTGCTTTAAGCTATCATTCCATAATCCAAGTTCTACCAAATCTTCCAATAAATGTTTATTTACTACTATAAATTCGCCAGATAAAACTCTACGCGTGTAAATATTTGAAGTATATGGTTCAAAACATTCGTTATTTCCAAGAATTTGAGAAGTTGAAGCTGTTGGCATAGGCGCTACTAATAAAGAGTTTCTTACCCCATGCTTAACCACTTGTTTGCGCAACTTAGCCCAATCCCAAAGACCACTTAAATCTTCATCTTTTAGTCCCCATAAATTATATTGAAACTCTCCTTTACTAATTGGGGATCCTTTAAATGTTTGGTAAGGTCCATCCGCCTTCGCTTCTTCCATACTGGCAGTAACCGCAGCAAAATAAATGGTTTCAAAAATATCCTGATTTAACTTTTTAGCCTCATCACAAGTAAATGGCATCCGTAATTGAATAAAAGTATCAGCCAATCCCTGAACACCTAATCCAATTGGACGATGACGCATATTCGAATTTTCTGCTTCTTTTACAGGATAATAATTTCTGTCAATGACCTTATTTAGGTTTTTTGTAACTCGTTTAGTAACACGGAATAATTCTTTATGATCAAAAGCACCGTTCTTTATAAACATCGGTAAGGCAATAGACGCTAAATTACATACCGCAATTTCATCAGGAGATGTGAACTCCATAATTTCGGTACATAGATTTGACGATCTAATAGTCCCTAAATTTTGCTGGTTAGATTTACGGTTTGCCGCATCTTTATACAACATGTATGGTGTTCCCGTTTCAATTTGAGACTCTATGATCTTTTCCCAAAGTTCACGCGCCTTAATTGTTTTTCTTCCTTTTCCGGCAGCTTCATATTTTAAATATAAAGTTTCAAACGCTTCACTATGCACATCACATAAGCCGGGACATTCATTAGGGCACATTAAGGTCCATGAACCATCTTCTTGCACCCGTTTCATGAAAAGATCAGGGATCCACATCGCGTAAAATAAATCACGAGCACGCATTTCTTCCTTTCCATGGTTTTTCTTTAATTCTAGGAATTCAAAAATATCAGCATGCCAAGGCTCTAAATAAATAGCAAAACTTCCTTTACGCTTTCCGCCGCCTTGATCAACATAACGCGCGGTATCATTAAATACCTGTAACATTGGAACAATACCATTGCTAGTGCCGTTGGTTCCCGAAATATAGCTTCCTGTAGCACGAACATTGTGAATAGACAACCCTATACCACCTGCAGATTGTGATATTTTAGCCGTTTGTTTCAGCGTATCATAAATACCATCAATACTATCATCTTTCATAGTTAATAAGAAACAAGATGACATTTGAGGTTTTGGTGTACCGGCATTAAAAAGTGTTGGTGTGGCGTGGGTAAAATATTTTTTTGACATGAGCTCATAGGTCTCAATGACTGACTCTAAATCATTCAAATGAATTCCAACAGCTACACGCATGAGCATATGCTGAGGACGCTCCGCAATTTGCCCGTTTAATTTCAACAAATAGGACCTTTCTAGTGTTTTAAAACCAAAATAGTCATATCCAAAATCGCGATTATATATAATAGTAGAATCTAGGGTTTCTTTGTTTTTCATAATAACCTTGTAAACATCATCAGCCAAAAGAGGTGCATCTTTGCCTGTTCTCGGGTTTACATAAGTGTATAAATCATGCATCACCTCGCTGAAGGTTTTTTTGGTGTTCTTGTGTAAGTTTGACACCGAAATTCTGGCAGCCAATCGTGCATAATCCGGATGAGCAGTCGTCATGGTTGCAGCAATTTCTGCAGCCAGATTATCAAGTTCACTGGTGGTTACACCATCATATAAACCCTCAATTACACGCATGGTTACTTTAAGCGGATCAACTAATTCATTTAATCCATAGCAAAGTTTACGAACTCTTGCTGTAATCTTGTCGAACATTATCTGCTCTTTTCTGCCATCTCTTTTTACTACATACATTTTTTTAAATAGTTTTTTAATTTTTCTGATACACCTTCAGAAAATTGGTTAATTAGTCATTCTCATTTTAACAATTCAAAACTTGAATTGTTAAAAATCCAGTTGGTTTATTTTAATTTTAGTTAGTTGAAAGTTTGATTTCTGACAACTCAGAATCCACTACGCCTACTATGTCTATCAATAAAGAAATTTTAATAGTGATTAAAAATCAGCATCAAAATTAAATTTATCTTTATCTTCTTCTTTATTAAGAACACCTGCTTTTTGGTATTCAGAAACACGTTTCTCAAAGAAATTTGTTTTTCCCTGCAAGGAAATCATGTCCATGAAATCAAACGGATTTGTCGAGTTGTATACTTTATCGCAACCAAACTCACCTAATAATCTATCTGTAACAAATTCTAAATATTGAGTCATCAATTTTGCATTCATTCCAATTAAACTTACTGGTAATGATTCTGTGATAAACATTCTTTCAATATCTAAAGCATTTGTCAATATCTCTGTTATTCTTTCTTTTGGCACTTTGTTTACAATATGATTTTGATGCAAGTGGACAGCAAAATCACAATGCAAGCCTTCATCTCTTGAAATAAGTTCATTTGAAAAGGTTAACCCTGGCAATAAGCCTCGTTTTTTAAGCCAAAAAATGGAGCAAAAACTACCTGAGAAAAAGATGCCTTCCACAGCGGCAAATGCAATTAAGCGTTCGGCAAAACTAGGAGAATCAATCCATTTTAAAGCCCAATCGGCCTTTTCTTTAATGGCTGGAAACACTTCAATGGCTTTAAACAACTGATCCTTTTCCTTATCGTCCTTTACATAAGTATCAATCAAAAGTGAATACACTTCTGAATGAATATTTTCCATCATGATTTGAAATCCGTAAAAGAATTTTGCCTCACTATATTGAACTTCAGACACAAAGTTTTCTGCTAAATTTTCATTAACAATACCATCACTTGCCGCAAAAAACGCCAGAATATGTTTTATAAAATAGCGCTCATCATCCGTTAGTTTATTATTCCAATCTGCTAAATCCTGATGAAGGTCAATTTCTTCAGCCGTCCATATACTAGCTTCCTGTTTTTTATACCATTCCCAGATATCATGGTGTTTAATAGGGAAAATAACAAAACGATCTTTATTCTCTTGTAAAATGGGCTCCATTGTCTGCGACATTATGTGTATTGTTTTTTTAAAATTAGACGAAAAATTGCTTCAATTTGGGATTAACAAAGATTCAAAAATGAAGTCGAAAATGAAAGGTATAGTTATAAACATTGTCAACAAGTTTTTAACAAAACTTAAGGATTTAATTTTTTATCAATAATTTTGCGATATACGCAATTAACTGATTTTCAATATTTTAAAATTTATTAAAATAGCTTAAGCCCTATGAAATAAGGATTCTTACTTAGAGAAAAAAGACAAAAAAAACTGCTTGAAATAAAATATTAAAAAATTAATTAGAAAGATTTTTATTGAAAAAGATTATTTATGAGTATTCGCTACTTTTTCTAATTCAGAATACCAATCTTCACCAAATTTTCTGATTAATGCCTCCTTTACGAATTTATAAATTGGCACTTGTAATTCCTTGCCAAGAGCACAGGCATCATCACAAATATTCCATCTTTCATAATTTACGGCTGAAAATTCACTATAATCTTTCACTCTTACCGGGTATAAATGACAGGAAACTGGTTTTTTCCAGGAAACTTCACCTTGATTATAAGCTTCTTCAATAGCACAAAGTGCAATTCCTTTTTTATCAAAAATAACATAGGCACAATCTGCCCCATCTATTAGGGGTGTTTCAAAATCCCCATAATCGTTCGTCACAAATACACCTTGCTCTTCAATTGCAGCGATACTCTCTTTTCGTAAAAAGGGTTTCACCTTTGGATAAATAGATTTAAGAATCTCTGTTTCGTTTTTAGCTAAAGGAGCTCCGGCCTCACCATCAATGCAACAGGCGCCTTTGCATGCAGATAAGTTACACATAAAATCTTTCTGAATAATTTCCTCTGAAACTATGGTTTTTCCAATTTGAAACATAATAGAGCCCTGGGTTTTAAAAAGGGTAAAATTAATGAAACTTTGGCGTTATTTAATCTAATAAATCAGGATTAATACTATACTTTTGCGGAAAAAATAAACACGTTTAAAATGCAACTAAATTTTAAAGAAATTTTCACTGTTTTCATGGTTTTGTTTGCCGTTATTGATATTGTGGGCAACATTCCTATTGTTATAGACTTGCGAAAAAAAGTTGGCCATATTCAAAGTGAAAAAGCGTCCTTAATTGCTGGTGTCATCATGATCTTATTTTTATTTTTAGGAAAAAGTATTTTAAACCTCATTGGCATTGATGTTAGTTCTTTTGCTGTTGCAGGTGCCTTTATATTATTTTTTATCGCCTTAGAAATGATATTAGGCATTACACTTTATAAACAGGAAGAAAATAATGCTATAACCGCTTCTGTATTTCCTTTAGCCTTTCCTTTAATTGCAGGCCCTGGAAGCTTAACAACATTGTTGTCATTAAGAGCAGAATATGCCTTGGAAAATATTATAATTGCCATTGTGATGAACGTTTTGGTTATTTATATTGTACTAAAAACATCCTCAAAAATTGAACGTTTCTTAGGCTCAAATGGTATTAATATTATTAGAAAAGTTTTTGGTGTTGTTTTACTTGCCATAGCAGTAAAATTATTTGCCCATAACATTAAAATATTATTTATATAATTATGAAAATTTTCACTATAATCTTAAGTGTTTTAGCCATCATTCTGATAGGATTTAACTCCACTAAAATAGATTTTAACAATCCATTTTCAGGAGAAAGCGCCCTGGCTTTAATTACTATTTTAGCGTCACTATGCGCGTTAATCCTTTTGCAAATTTTAAGAATTTCAAAGCGCATTGAAGCCCAAGTTAAAAAGAAAAAATAATGTTTAACGTATTGATATTAGGTGGTGGCGCAGCAGGTTTATCATGCGCTTTAGTTTTAGGTTCCGCAAATAAACTAACTTTTGCTCAAAATAAAAGCATTGGCATCATTACACATCAAAAAACATCAGACCTTCAAAACGCCTTATTTAATAATGTACTTGGATTACCTCCCGGGACTACAGGTACTTCCCTGTTAAATGAAGGTAAAGAACAATTGGCTCAACTCTATCCACATGTAAAACAGCTAGACGGAGAAAAAGTTGTTCAAATAAAAAAAGCTGATAAGCTATTTGAGGTTAAAACAAACAAAAACATCTATCAGACTGAACTGGTTGTTATCGCTGTTGGCTACAGCAATTTAATAACTATTAAAGGTCTTGAAGATTATATTGAACCACACCCGAGAGCTGCCCAAGAAAAGCATAGAATTTGGCTAAAAAATACGGATCATCTTATTGAAGACGGCCTTTATGTTGCAGGTACCTTAGCCGGATGGAGAAGTCAATTCGCTATAGCTTCTGGTAGTGGAGCGCAAGTAGCTACTGATATTTTGACTTTGTGGAATGGTGGAAAGCACATAAAAGTGCATGATAAAATTTAATGTTGTTCACTTAATTTAATCACTTCTTCAATCATAATATCCATTTCATTGAAAATTTCTTCAAAAGCCCCATCGCCATATAACTGATCTCCTAATGTTGCCTTTAAATATTGTTTTACCTCATCGTGATAAGCAACAAACGTGATTTTTGAATCTGTTTTAGTATTAATGAAATCTTCAAATGCAAAAACAAGGTCTTCTCCTATTTGAAAATTATCAATAAAATCTTGCTTAGTCATATTTTTATAGGCACTTCTGTCTTTTTCCAATTCTTCAAAAATAAAATTACCTACATATCCTCTTCTATAGAGAAAGTTTAAGGTTTCATTTTGCATACTACTATCAAGAGGCACAAACACATCTGGAATAATACCACCACCACCATAAACAATTTTTCCTTTTGGAGTTGTAAACTTCAAAGAATCTGCCACCTGAATTTTAGCAGAGTCTAATAACTCACCACTATCTAACCGCTCATAATAATCATCATAATAATCCTGTACGCCATGGTCATAAGAACGCTGAATTGATCTCCCGGTAGGTGTATAATACCGGCTTACTGTTAAGCGAATAGCACTACCATCACCCAACTCCATTTCTCTTTGCACAAGACCTTTCCCATAGGAACGTCTGCCAACAATAGTCCCTTTATCATTATCCTGAAGTGCTCCAGCAACTATTTCACTTGCCGACGCTGAATTTTCATTAATCAACACATATACTTCTCCAGTTTCAAAATCGCCTTTATTAGTGGCATAACTTTTTTCAATAGCACCACTTTTATTTTTGGTAAATAAAATGAGCTTATCATTTTCCAAAAATTCGTCTGCGATTTGCTCAGCTATACCTAAAAACCCGCACGGATTATCTCTTAAATCAAGAACCATTTTGGTGGCTCCAAGTTTTTTTAATTTATTAATGCCAACCATAAATTCCTTATAAGTTGTTTCGGCAAACCTGTTAATTTTTATATACCCCAAATCCTTGTTTAACAGATAAGCAGCATCTACACTTTTTATTGGAATATTCGACCTCTTAACAGTAAAGTTTAAAAGCTTTGGTTCTCCTTTTCGATATACCTTTAAATTTACTTTTGAGTCAATTGGCCCTTTTAATTTCTTAATAATCTCATCATTTTTTAAATACTTCCCAAACAAAGAATCCCCATTGGCCATGATAATCCTGTCGCCTCCTTTTATGCCCGCTTTATCACTTGGACCACCTTCAACTGATCTTATAACCGCAATAGAATCTCTTAAAGTGTAAAAACTAACGCCAATCCCAACAAAATCTCCTTTCATATTTTCCGTGACGCGCTGTAAATCTTCTTTTGGGATATAAACAGAATGCGGGTCCAGATTTTCTAAAATGCCATTTACAGTAACATCTACAATACTATCTGTATTCACCTCATCAACATAATCATAATCAATATAATCTATAAGTCTGTTGAGCTTATCCTTTTTGCTATTAGTAGAAAAGAGTCTGTCAGAAGAATCTGTGAAATTTAATTTTCCACCTATAATAACACCAATAGCAATAGCTATTCCAAACAATAATGGTAAATATTTTTTGTCGATGTTCATTATAAGTTTATGTCTTCTATTAACTTTAATTCAATACCTGCCTTTTTTAAAAATTGTAACCCTGAATCATCTTTATATGCTTCTGAGTATACAACTTTGATAATACCTGCCTGATGTATTAATTTGCTGCATTCTTTGCAAGGTGACAATGTTATATAGAGTGTTGCACCCCGACAAGATTGTGTAGACCCGGCAACTTTTAAAATAGCATTCGCTTCAGCATGTAAAACGTACCATTTTGTATAACCACTTTCATCTTCACAATAATTTTCAAAACCAGACGGCGTCCCATTATACCCATCTGAGATAATCATTTTATCCTTAACTATTAAGGCTCCAACTTTCTTGCGTTTACAATACGACAAATTCCCCCATTCTTCAGCAATTCTTAAATAGGCCTTATCGTATTTGAGTTGTTTTTTTTCTGACATTTATTTTAAATATAAGTTGGGCGTTACCCTCATTTAAAATATTAAGTTTCATTAAAGAAAATTAAGAATAATTCGGGTCGGGCTAGGTGTTACAATCTTTTGCAAAAGCAAATGGATTTGCACTATTATCCCTAACGCAAAACAATATAACGAATATACTTGGTTGGTATTTTAAATACAACGCAAGTTCGTTAAAGTTTTAATAAGATTCTTAAAAAAATTTATGTTAAAAAATCACTTTTTAGAATCATAGGTATCACCAGTCCAACAACTATGGCAGAAATGACCATAATCCAATCACGTTTAGATAATCTAAAGAGCGTTTGAGCTAAAAATCCTAAAAACAAAACGGTGAATACAATAATGACCTGTGAAATTTCAATACCCAAGGCAAACTCAATCAATAAAAAGAATTTATTGTCTGATTTACCAGCAAGCATATGAAACTCGCGAGCAAATCCCAAACCGTGTATTAATCCGAAAAATAAAGTTGAAAAAAACAGCACCCCAATTTTTTCCTTTTGAGCACCCTTTCCTGCTGTAAGCACGTTAAAAAGAGCAACAACTAAAATGGTTACAGGAATTAAAAATTCAATTAATTGACCATCAATCCTAACAATATCATAAGCCGCTAAAACCAATGAAAGCGTATGCCCTAAAGTAAAAGTAGACACTAATATAAGGACGCGTTTCCAATCTTTAAATATATATGGTACGGTAAGCGCAATAAGGAATAACACGTGGTCATAGGCGTTAATATTCAAGACATGGTTAATACCATACTCCACATTAAACCAAAAGTTTTCAAGCATATCATTCGGGGTTTCAATAATTCAAATATAAAGTTTTTTTAATTATGTCTTCTTGTATTTTTCACCCAAATGTATTAGCATCTCTTTAGTGATTTGTTCAAGAGAAAAGTCATGTTTCCAGTTCCAGTCATTTCTAGCATACGCATCATCAATACTCTTAGGCCAACTATCCGCAATTTCTTGTCTGTAGTCAGGTTTATAAGTGATGTTAAATTCCGGTATTTGTTGATTAATTGATTGCGCCAGATCTTTAGGGGTAAAACTAATTCCAGATAAGTTATAAGAAGACCGAATCTTAACATCCTTATCATTAGCACTCATAATATCAACAGTCGCTTTTATGGCATCATCCATAAACATCATAGGCAAAGCCGTATTTTCACTCAAGAAACATTCATATTTTTTATCTGTAATGGCTTTATGATAAATTTCAACTGCATAATCCGTAGTTCCTCCGCCCGGTAAGGTCTTCCAGCTGATAATACCTGGATAACGTAGGCTTCTGACATCGACACCATATTTGTTATGATAGTATTCACACCAGCGTTCACCAACTTGTTTAGTGATTCCATAAACTGTAGAAGGTTCCATTACCGTAAATTGGGGCGTATTTTCTTTAGGTGTTGTTGAACCAAAAACAGCAATACTTGATGGCCAAAATACTTTCTTAATGAATTTTGCCTTGGCAAGATTTAAAACATGGAAAAGTGAATTCATATTTAAATCCCATGCTTTCATGGGATACTTTTCACCAGTAGCACTTAACATAGCCGCCATTAAATAGATGGTATTAATCCGATGTTTTTCAACACAAATTTTAACAGCTGCATAATCCTGTGCATCCACAATCTCGAAAATACCAGAATTGACAATATCTATGTTACTATAACTTATGTCACTTGCAATAACATTTTTATCACCATATAAAGTTCTTAATTTATAGGTGAGTTCAGACCCAATTTGCCCGCAAGCTCCAATAATTAATATTTTAGGGTTCATTAATTTATATTTAATTAAGAATTCATCAAAATTACTAAGAATTCAACAATGAAATTATATTAAAATGAAAAATAATAAAAACCAATTGTATATAATTCAAAAACAAATAATGTATTCTATTATATTTGTAATTCTTACAAAAAAAATTAAATAATGAGGACTTATTTTTTAGGAGTTTTTAGTATCATTTTTACCATAATTTCATGTGGCCAAAAAAAAGGGAGTGACCCTAATGCATCCATTCAAGATCCTGCCCTCACAAAAATAAGTGAAAAGGATATTTCAAAATTCAAATTATTAGAATATAACTTAGACATAAAAACTGAAAAAGAGATAGAAAACTGGGACTCCTTCAAAGAACTTCAAGACCTGGCAATAAGAGTTAAAAAAGGCGATTTATCTTATTTTAAAGATAATAATGAAGCGATTACAAAATTTGTAAAAGAACTAAAAGAAAAAGTTCCTGATACTTTAAATACGCCATCTGTAAACGCCCGAATAACCTCCTTAGAAACAAAAATTTTCAAACTTGAAAGTTTGTACAATTTATCTACAACTTCAAAAGAAGAATTAAGCCTGATAATTATAGAATTTTTAGAGTCCGTATCCAATCTTAATTTACAAATGAACAAAAAGCTAGAAAAAGATTCACAAATTATTGAAACGCCTAATTAAATTAATGAAAAAGCTTTTATTAATTCTTGTTTTTTTTGTTTATAATTTAATTTTTAGATTGAGCGTTCGCAGCCTGAATCACTTGTTTTTGTCTTAGTAATTCATTCTTTGTTAATTGAATCAAGTTAAAATTAGGAGCAGATTTTAATGCGGCATCTAAAATATCGACAGCAGCATCTATATTAGCTATTTTATCTTTATTATAAGTCACTAAGGCATTTAAATGCATAAACGCAGATTTTAATGGCACTTCATAAGGTGTTTGCGTTTCATAATACGCTTTGGTCATATCATCTTTAGAATTTGCCAAGCCATAAACAATATTCTTCTCTGCTGCAGCTAAATTTTGAGTTTGTAAATATAATTCGGCTAATTCAAAAGCTATGATAGCATTCGGATTTCTATTAAACATATCTTCAAAAAAACTAATTGCTAATTTTGGTTGCCCCAATGACTTAAGAGAAACCGCTTTTACTTTAATGGCTAAGTCAGAATCGTTTGCGACTTTTTCAATACCAATAGTGTTTAATGCTTGAGCATATTGTCCTTCACTCATATATATATAACCTAAAGTATCCAATCTTTCCTGTGAAGGAGAAAGGATATTTAAATGAGTTAATGCTCCTATGACCCCGTTTACATCACTTTGCTTTTTCATTTGTTTATAGTATGCCTCATAATGCTTTATCAAATCAGAGTTAGTCTGAGCACTTATTTGCAAACTAGTTACTAATAAAATCAATCCTATTAAATGTTTCATCTTTATGTGTTTTTTAATTTAATTTGAATGCGTTAAAACTATAAAAAATTAAGATTTAATATCTTAAAAGAATGCTAATTATTTATATTAAACGCCTAACCTTGATAAAAAGATAGAAGATGCAAGCATCATACCTAAAATAATCGTTGCATCTTTAGTAAAATACACTTTTAGGAAAACTCAAAAAAAATAATTACATTTAGTTTTCTTAAAATAAAATACTATGGGAATAAAAAGTTTTCTTGCCGCCAGACGTACAACAAAAAAAACCACCGGTGATGCACCTTTGAGGGTAAGTGACTATATGACCAGAAAACTGGTGACATTTAAGGCTGATCAACCTATTGAAGAAGTTATAAATGCTATCATAAAGCATCGCATTTCAGGAGGACCGGTTGTAAACGAAAAGCATGAATTAATTGGCGTGATATCGGAAGGTGATTGTATTAAAGAAATAAGTGAAAGCCGTTATCATAATATGCCAATGAACAATCATACCGTTGAAAATTACATGGTAAAAGATGTTGAGACCATTGATGGAAATATGAATATATTTGACGCAGCTAATAAATTTTTAGAATCCAAACGCAGACGATTCCCTATTGTAGAAAACGGAAAATTAGTGGGTCAAATAAGCCAAAAAGACATACTAAAAGCTGCTTTGGCATTAAAAGGCGATACCTGGAAAAAATAGTGCTGTGCTAATTTTCCCTTTTTACTAATGCATAAAAATCATTATCTATAGACAGGTAGCCTTGGTCATATACAAAATAATAGACAGTACCTGCTTTGGTGGTATATATACTTGTAAAGTAATTAAAATCAAATCCTTTCTCAATAAGTTTGGCTCTTGAGGTTTTGGTTTTTTGATACGGATTCAAAACCTCCAATATTCTATAATTTTTACGTAACCGGTTATTCGTATTACGTATTAAATTTTTACTATCCTTATTAATATTGTTGTTGTAAGCATTTCTACAGGCATCACTGCAGAATTTTTTATCTACTCTACCAATAATTTTTTCATTACATTCTAAACATTGTTTTATCATAACTAATTGTTTATAAAACAAATATAGGTAATATGTTATTCGTTTACAAACGACTACAAACATTTACAAACGATTTTAAATATTTAGTAACCGAATAATTTTTATAAGCTGTTACATCTTTGCTGTGTCGAAACATAAGAACTCGATAGTATTAACTGTTTAACGAAAAAATTTAATATTATGAACACACTTAGAAACAAAGTACAGTTGATTGGTAACTTAGGAAATGATCCGGAAATTATTAATCTTGAATCAGGAAAAACATTAGCCAAATTTTCAATAGCTACAAATGAAAGCTATAAAAATGCCAAAGGTGAAAAGATCACAGATACCCAATGGCATAATGTTGTAGCCTGGGGAAATACGGCTAAAATTGCTGAAAATTATTTAGTTAAAGGCAAAGAAGTAGCCATTGAAGGCAAACTTACTTCCAGAAGTTATGAAACCAAAGAAGGAGAAAAACGATACATTACTGAAATAGTTTGTAATGAATTGATGATGTTAGGTAATAAATAAGCAATATAACTTAAATAAAAAAAGCCATCAATAGTTCTGATGGCTTTTTTTATTCAAGATTAATAGTCCTAATTTCTGATATAAAACTGCCATCATTAGCGGTTCCCTCTATAAATAATTTGATATTAGGCCCTTCTTGATTTCCAATTTTAAAAGATATATTTCCATTTTCATCTAATCTCAATTTGGGAAGCCATTTTATAACACCATATTCCCTATAAAATCGACTTTGATAAGAACTGTATTTTGGTGTATAAAATGTTTTGGGAGTTTCAAAGGTTAATGGAATTTCCGTTTCTTGAAATGTTCTCAATTCAGGATGGTTTTTATTTAACAACTTGTGATCAGTAAAAATTTTAATGACTCCTCCGGAACCTCTTAATCCTTGACCAAATCCCGATTTATCTATAACAATATAATCAACTATATCCATATTATAAAAACTTAATTCACTGGTGTCAAATACTTCTCTGTTATCTATGTAAACTAATGGAGTTATATTTTGACTCATAGATCTAATTCTATTATCTGTAATCTTAAATTCAAAACCCATCTGAGAAACATTGTAACCTTTACTTCTAAGATAGTTAGCCAAATCAAAAAAAGCCTTTCTTTTACTATCATCAAAAATATCTACTTGCCCATAAACTGAATTTTGTAACTTTTTAATTCTGTCTTGAGTTTTATCAACTTCTATAAGGACTTCAGCCAGTGTCTCATATTCCGACCATGAAGTATCAAGGAATGGCTGTAACATTTCAGAATCAAAAAACACATTTTCTTTTAAAGGTAAGATCTTTGTATAGTTTTCAATATCAGGAATTGCGGAAGGGTAAAACTGCAAATAAATACTCGATTTTTTTACATAATCATTCTTTCTAACTTCGCTAAACCTTATTTTTTCATCATCGAAAGGGAATAGTCCCTGTTTCTCAAATGTATTCTTACCATCACCGATTTCAAATATTTCTAAATGATTAAATGAGCTGGGATACAGCACATATTTTGATGTTTTGGAATTATTAACCATTGCCTTGAAACTTATACCCGTTTCAAACTCAAATGACGTGCTTGGGGGATAATAGAAGATTTTATTCCAACCATAACTACTCCAACCTTGCGTAATCAATAAATTATCTAGTTCATACTGTTTTCTTCTGTTAATATCTGTAAAATAATATGAAGCATTTTCTATATAACCTTTAACATAGGGCTGTAAATAAGTAGAGGAAATAATATTATGGTGATGGTTGTAAGACGCGGTTTCTTCGGGAAGTACAGAAACACTAAAATGATTTGGCAAACTCAGATTAACATCCTTAAATGGCACTGAGACCTCAATGGAATCTAATGATTTTTTAAAAGTTGCTTCGTTAGTATGGATAATATTAATTCCATCATATTTAAAAAATAGTCGTTCTAAAAGGGGTTTATTGTTTTCATTAAATACGGTAAATATGTTTATCCCTGTAAATAAATCATCATAATCAATATATTTCGTAACAATCAGGTCTTCCTTAAATTCGAAAACAGTCGTTTTAAATTCAAAACCATTATGAATAGTTAATATATACGGTTTATTTTGTATATAACTTAAAGTGTTTTTATTGGTTACTATTCGCAAAATTACTTTGTCATGCAAATCACCTAAAGAAAATGTGACTCCACTTAATTCTGCTGAATCAATATTAAATATCTGTTTTGTGCCTTCAAAATTAGTAGATACTTTATAATATTTGCCATCTTCAGGGAATAACAAAAATTTCCCTATACCAAATTGGTTTGTTTTAAAATCAATGATTTCATCGTTACCGCTAATTAACTGACACTTTAAATTAGGGACCCCAAATCCAAGTTCATCTTTAATAATTACTCCTACAGTATTTTCAGTATTTGCAAGAAGATGACCACCTTCAGGCAAAAATTGTGCATCTAGTTTTGAGCTTAAAACTTTTGGAATGACATGACTTTCAATTTCAGGATCAATAACTTTAAAATTTTGTATAAAAAGATTTTGCTCATCAAAATTTTTCATATAATTGGTATAGGCTTTAAATACATAATTGCCTGAAGTAAACAAACTGTCAACAGAAAAACTACCATTAGCTACTCCTTCATTCACCAGTATCAGGGCACTTTTAATTATTTTTCCCTTTTCATCTGATATTGAACAATACAAATTAGTAGCATATTTTGATAATCTTTTGTCTGTTTTAT
>DATCZQ010000043.1:0-2116 GCA_036525815.1 Yeosuana sp.
TTTAAATTTAATAACAAAATTTTAGAATTTTGAACTAGGTTATAATTTTTACTTTCCTTCTCGAGTTGAAACTGCACCCAACTTCAAAAGAGCCAATTTCTTTAATATTTCAATTGGTTATATAATAGATTTTAGGTAATAACTACAACAATACCCCTAATTACACATGATTTGAGTTGATTTTGTCGGATATAACCGCTAACTTTGTTTAAGGTATAACGTTAAAATCTAAAACGTTACGTACAACTAACCGTTAGTTTTTAATTGAAAATACTACATCTATCAATTCTAAAACACTAAAAAATGTCTACAGAAGTTGTAATCATTATTGTTGGGGCTATATTAGTTCTCCTTGCCATTGGAGATAGCATAAAACCCCTTGGTCTATTAAATGCAAAATTGAGAATTCCAATTGGAGCAATAGGTATTTTATTGATAATTTATGGTGGTTACTCTTATGGGTCTATTCATCTTCAAGGTCAAATTGAACAAGTCGCAATTGGAAAAAAAATACCAATTCAATACCCAATTGAAAAGGTTCAAGTCATATCGCCCGTTGCAGGTGATTCTGTTAAATGCCGAATTTTAACCATGGGGGTTTACCCGAAATCGCATGATAAAGATATTTGGGTATTATTAAAACCCTCTAATAATAAATATTATCCGCAATCAGACCATACTAATACCTCCTATAAAAGAGATGGAGAATGGCAAGTTATTAATAGATTTGGTGGAGATAAAGGAGAGTCCTATGACATCATTGTTTATGAAACTGATTCAATAGCTTCTCAATTTTTTAGTAAAACCATTCAAAACTGGAAAGACGCACTTTTATATCCTGGCCTTGAATTTGAAGAGCTTCCAGAAGGTGCCAAGGAAGTTGACAGACTAGCTGTGTACTTAAAAAATGGCTGTAGAGGCGTATTTTAAACACTTATTTACAAACAATAATTTCCATAGCACAAAACCTAGGAATTGGGTTGTGCTTTTTTTGCATGAAACTCAATAAATGAGTAATTTTATCTAATATTAAAAAACATGCAAAATAAACTAGTAATCATCTATTCATCAGTAGATGGTCAGACCTTAAAAATTTGTAATGCTATTACAAAACAATTAAAAGAACACAACCTGCAAGTTGACCTTTTTTCAATTGACTCTTTTGACGGGGATTTAAAAAATTATGACAAAATGGTGATTGGATCAAGTATTCGCTACGGGGTTCATCATAAAAAAATAATTGAATTCATTAAAGCCCATAAAACGGAACTGGAGTCTACAAAATCTGTCTTTTTTTCAGTAAACTTAGTAGCGCGTAAAGAAGAAAAAAGTGCACCAGACACCAATCCATATGTAATTAAGTTTTTTAAAACTATAGACTGGAAACCTACAATGGTTGAATGCTTTGCCGGAAAAATTGATTATAAAAAATATACATTTTTTGACAGGCTCATGATTCAACTTATCATGTATATGACTAAAGGCCCTACTAATAAGGATGCCGAAATAGAATATACCAACTGGGATAAAGTAAAAGCCTTTGGCTTAAAGCTTATTGAGTTATAAAAAAACATCAAAACCAGATTAATAAATGGAACAATTAACGCTCACTACACCTGCCCTATTATTTTCAGCCATCTCGTTAATCATGCTTGCTTATACCAATAGATTTTTGGCTTACGCGGCGGTTGTTAGAAATCTGCACGACAAATACCTTCAAAAAAAAGACAAAGCGCTTATAAAGCAAATTAAAAATCTAAAAAAACGTTTGTATCTTACTCGTTCTATGCAAATTTTTGGCATTAGCAGTTTACTTCTTTGTGTATTAACCATGTTTTTAATTTATATACAGCAGCACACCATTGCCGTCTGGGTTTTTGGCATAGCCTTGATTTTATTAATCCTTTCATTAGCCTTCTTAATTAGAGAAATTCAAATATCAGTGCAAGCCTTAGAGCATCATATTAGTGATATAGAAAATAATTAAAATAGACGTTTACTTTTCATAAAAATTAACTAGATTCGTTGCAAAGTGTTTCAATTAATTGATTTTATTTCAGTTAGTTGGCTAACCATTAAAATCCAACCTAATTCCTTAATTATCTTATGAAAAAAC
>DATCZQ010000044.1:0-31671 GCA_036525815.1 Yeosuana sp.
TAAAAAACCGAGGTGTTTAGCTTCGGTTTTTATAAGTTGTGTATATTTTGCTTTGAGGCTCAATTTATCCAAATCAGTTTTATTCCATTTTGGTATAGCTTGCTTTTCCTTCAATATTACCACTCATTGAGAACTCTCCTAGTTCAATTTTATGGAAATCGAAAATCATATCATTCATATAAAAAATTCTATTTTTAAGGAAATAACATTTTGCATTTGAAAATCTTTCAGAATTTAATATTAAGAGACCATCTTCAATAGTTATTTTTAAGTTTTCTGACCATTTTCCTGCGCTTTCTTTCAATCTATAATTACCTTCTATTTTATCTAAAAGCATTGAATCATTTACTACATAACTTACAATCTCTGGAATAGAATTATCATTTTGAACAATCTTAGCAATGGCTTTATAAGCATTAATGGCATTAACCCTAAATTTTTGACTCTGCCTAAAAACCCATCTATAGTCATTCATATATGAAGCTACCTGATTTTTATGACTTAAATCATTGCGATAATAATCAATTGCTTCGTCAGTCCAATTTCCCTTTAAGAGTTGTTGCGCCCATTTTTGTTTGTAATAGCTATCAATATTGTCGTAAACTGTTTTTTGCATTCTTCTATTAGATACATCTAAATTACTTTTATTAACAACATACAAATTCTTCAAATCTTTAAGCAAAGTTTTACGTTCTTCCGAAACATTATCAATATTTCGCATCAAATTATCATAGCCATTTGTTTGTACTTCATGACTGTCATAATACAACTCAAGAAATTCAGTCTTTCCAGACTTATACTCTTCATAAGTATATTTATTATTTAGGATTATGTCCTGAATTGAATCGGCCCTTTTAAATCTTTCGAATAAACTAACTGATTCTGTAATATCGGTTACCAAATCTATTTGAATCTCTTTAAGAATTGTTGTTATCTTTTCTTTATTTATTCTTTTTTCATTGGCATTGTTTATATAAAGCGCAATAAGAATACCAATTACAACCAATATTATTTCACCAATGGCATAGAAAAGATATTGACTCATTTTATTCTGAGTCAATAATGTTTGTCTAATTCTTCTAAAAAAATTAATCATGTGTTTTAAAATAAACCTCCCTGAATATTGCCTTTAATTTTTCCGAGATGTTTATAAGCAAGTTCGGTTACTTCTCTTCCACGAGGTGTACGCATAATAAATCCTTGTTGAATAAGAAATGGTTCATAAACCTCTTCAATGGTTTCCGTACTTTCACTTACTGCAGTTGCTATGGTAGTTATTCCAACCGGACCCCCTTTAAATTTATCTATAATAGTGGTCAATATTTTATTATCCATTTCATCAAGACCATGGGCATCCACATTTAAAGCTTCTAAAGCAAATTTTGCTATTTTGATATCGATACTTCCATTCCCTTTTATTTGAGCAAAATCACGAACTCTGCGCAATAATGCATTAGCTATTCTTGGTGTTCCTCTGCTTCTGCCAGCAATTTCAATAGCGGCTTCCATTGAAATTGGAACATCTAAAATAGATCCACTTCGTTGGAGTATCGTAGTTAATAATTCGGTGTTATAATACTGTAATCTGCTTTGAATACCAAAACGAGCTCGCATTGGTGAGGTTAGCAACCCTGAACGTGTGGTGGCACCAATTAAAGTAAACGGATTTAAATTTATTTGAACTGTTCGTGCATTAGGGCCAGACTCAATCATGATGTCAATCTTATAATCTTCCATGGCGGAATACAAGTATTCTTCAACAATGGGACTTAAACGATGAATCTCATCAATAAACAGGACATCTCGTTCTTCAAGATTAGTAAGTAATCCAGCTAAATCTCCTGGTTTATCTAAGACCGGACCAGAGGTTACTTTAATGCCAACATTTAATTCATTAGCTAAAATATGGGCTAAGGTTGTTTTTCCTAAACCTGGAGGACCATGAAATAAGGTATGGTCTAAGGCTTCACTTCTTTGGTTGGCCGCCTGAACGAAAATTTTAAGATTTTCCAACACCTGATCTTGTCCAGTAAAATCTTCAAATGTGAAAGGCCTTAACTTTCTTTCAACATCAATTTCTTCAGGAGAAAAATTTTCGTTTGTTGGATCTAGGTTTTCATTCATAAGAAACAAATATAAAGAAAAAGCCTTTCTAAAAATAGAAAGGCTTTTCAATATTAATGGTATTTTATTTTAATTTAAAATAGTGAATTCACAACGTCTGTTAATGTCATATTCCTCTTCGCTACAAATACCCTCTTTAACACATTCGTTTAGTGGTTGCATTTCGCCATAACCTATACTTTTTAAACGGTTTCTATCAATACCTTGACCCACTAAATACTCTAAAGTAGAAGCTGCTCTTCGTTTAGACAAGTCCAGATTATATTGGTCTGCTCCACGTGCATCAGTATGCGCGGACACTTCAATTTCCATAGATGGATATTTCTTCATTAGATCTACCAACACATTTAAGGTAACTGCGGCATCTTTACGAATATTAGATTTATCAAAATCGAAATAAATTTTATCTAATTCAACTTGAACATCTCCTTTTTCATTTTCCTTTACAAGCTCTTCGGCATCTGTAAAAGCCTCCAATATTAAATAAATATTATGCTGAACTTTTCCCTCACTATCTGTTGAAAACTCTATATCTTGAGGAATATATGCCTTACGTGTTCCTCGAATTTTATATTTTTTGTTTGGTTCAATTTTAAACAAATAGTGTGCAGTTTCACTAACGATACTGTCCTGAATAACATTGCCTGCTTCATTAAATAAGGTAACTAAGGCTCCAATAAGTAATTCCTTAGTATTCTTATCTTGAACAAGACCTTCGACTTGATATTTAGTTAAGATATTTTCTTCTCTACCAAAAGAAAGGATTTTATCATAGCCAGACCTATTTGAAGAGACGTACCCTTTATTGTCCTTTTCATCTATAACAAACGCAAAATCATCAAGACTACTATTGATTGAACTTCCTAGGTTTACAGGTTTATCAAGGGTACCATTTACCATATTACTTCTAAAAACATCTAAGCCACCAAACCCTTCAAGACCATCTGATGAAAAATATAAGACCCCATAATCACTAACAAATGGAAATTGTTCTCTGTGTTTCGTGTTTATAGTTGGTCCCAAATTTTCTGGTTCACTATAAGTTCCATCATCATTAATCATCACTTTATAAATATCAAAGTTTCCTAAAGTACCTGGCATATCACTTGCAAAATAAAGAGCTTTTTCATCTTTACTTAAGGCCGGATGCTCTGTACTATATGAATTTGAAGTAAATGGTAATGCTTTTACATTAGTCCAATTACCATCAACCAATTCTGCTTTATATATTTTTATATGGGCAATACGCTCTTCATCCGTTTTTTTGCGATTCAAATTAGTTCTGTTAAAGTACATGGTTTTACCGTCTTTTGTAAAAACAGCATTACTCTCATGGGTCTCTGTATTGATGGCATCAGAAAATGGTGTGATATCTTTTAAACCACCCTCTTTAGTTAATGTAGCATAATACAAATCTAAATAAGGTAAATCATTCCAAGAATACGTTGGGCTTTGAGTATTTCTTGCAGAGGCGAACGCTACTTTATCCTCTCCATAAAAAGACATACCAAAATCACTCTTAGAATTTGGATTCTCCAATTCATTTAATTTAAATAAATGTGGAGTGGTTTTTTCACTGTTTTCTATAAATGCCATGGTATTTATTGGCGTGTTATAATAAGTACTTAAATACTTATCAGCCTCTTTATAATTTTGCATACCTTTTAAGGCTTGTGCATATCTAAAATGATATTCAAGATCCAGAGAATCTCCATATGTTATGAATAGCTCTCGATAATTTTTTATCGCCTTTTGAAGATTGGCGTTATAAAAATAACTGTCAGCCAAATTTTGCAACATTTCTTGAGTATGTTCTTTGGTTTCATAAATTTCAGCCGCTTGATTATAGGCTCTCATTTCAAAAAGCTGATTAGCTCTTTTTAGGTTTCCTTTTTGCGCCAATGAAATTCCACCAACTAGTAAAAGGCTTGCAAATATGTATGTTTTTGTTTTCATAATTGTAATCATTAATAATTAGAAGAATCTTGGTGAACGGTTATAACCAGCTCTAAAGCCGAATAAGTCAATATCAAACAAAATAAATATTTCATGAGATCCTGAATTATAACTTCCTAAGTTAGTTGTTGTATAATCATAAGCGTAGCCTATTCTTAAATCTGGTGTAACTCTAAAATTAACCAATGCACTTACTGCATCACCTAAACGGTATCCCAATCCAGCTTCTAGTTTTTCATTGATAAGGACATTAGCGGTTATATCTAAAGCTAAAGGCGATCCTTTTACAGCTTTTCCCATAAATGCTGGTTTAAATTTTAGATTTTCATTAATATCAAAAACATAACCTCCTGTGAAATAATAGTGAACACTTTGAACACCTGTGGCGACAACACCATTTTCATTTTCAAGATGTTTGGTTGACAACATATTTGGTGCCGACAGGCCTAAGTAATATTGGTCAGTGAAATAGAAGGCTCCAATACCTATGTTTGGATATGTTCTGCTAATATTCTCGTTAAAAGCAACATCAGTACTAACATCTCCAGATTGTAAGACAAAGCCATCAAAGTTGGCACTAAACATTGTGAATCCTGCTTTTATTCCCAATGACAAATGACTTTCTAAACCTACAGGCAATACATATGCAAAATCGAAATAGATGTTATTTTCGTCAACAACATTACCTATGTTATCATTAGTAAATGATAAGCCTAATTCTATTTTGTCATTAATTGGCTTATGAGCAAAAAAGGTTCCTGTTTTTGGAGCTCCTTCCAAACCAACCCATTGTGTTCTGTAAAGTCCACCAAGGTTTAATATGTCTTGATCTGCCGTTGCATAAGCCGGGTTAATAACACTCATATTATACATATACTGTGTAAATTGAGGGTCTTGTTGTGCAAAGCCTTGAAGTGATATGATTATCACACTAAACAAAGCAGCTATTTTATGATATATATTTAAATTTTTCATTGTTTCTTAAATTTTGATTTATCTATAAATTATCTGCTTAAGTATAAGCGACCTTGTTCTGGTTTGGTTTCACCATCGTTAAAATTGAAAATATAGAAATAAACACCTACTGGAAGGTCTCCTTTTACCACAGTTTTAGCCTGATTGGAGGTTCCATCAAAACGCGGGCTATTAGCCCTTCCTTTATAAACAATATTTCCATATCGATTATATATTTCTATTTCAAAATTAGGATATATAATATCTAAATTATTGTAATCGTAGGTATCGTTGACTCCATCTCCATTTGGTGAAAATCCGTCTGGTAAATCAATCTTACCACAACCAGATAAATCTGGAGTAACGGCTAAACGCACGCTGCTCTCGCAACCTGTTATAGCGTCAAATAAGACGGCATAATAAGTGGTTCCAGGACTTAATGTTATGCTACTTGAAATTGTAGATCCTCCTGTATCACTATCATACCAAATAACATTGTTGGCGCTAGAATCATATTCAGCAATATTTTGAGTTAAATCCATAATTGTCGGATTGTCACTGATGCATAATTCTTGATTTGGATCAACCAATGTTGGGGCTGACGCATCATTAATAGTGACGCTTACTTGAACGTTTTGAGAAGATTCACAACCCGTATTGTTTGTTTGAGTAGCGAAATAATCTTGACCATTAACTAAAACATCCGTTGAATTCAAAGCATTTGTTAGAGTGGCATCCGAATACCAAATTACCGTACCAGTAGCTGTTATAGAATTATCTAAATCTGAAACGGTTGGATTGTCTACCAAACAAAATACAGGATTAGAATTTACAACTGTTGGTGCAGTACTATCATTTACAGTAACTGTTACTGTTGCACTTGCATCAGCTCTACATGGTAATACTGAAGCTACAAAATACGTGTATACGCCTTGAGCATCAACCGCTGGATCAAAAAGACCAGTTCCACTTGCTAGAGCTGGCGACCATGTTCCGCCTGTATCTGGAGTGCCTCCTAATTGTGTGAATAAATCAAAGTTTCCGTCTATCACACAAATTGAAATAGCGTTATCTGTTCCTGCATCTGGTGCTTGAGTGACAGTAACGACCACATCACTTGAAACTATACCACATCCATTTGACAAGGTATAAGTATAAGTTCCTGACGCATCTACTAAAGGATCAAAAACCCCAGTTCCACTTGTTAAAGCTGGTGACCAAGTTCCTCCCGCATCAGCACTTCCAATAAGCGTGAATAAATCAATTGTTACGTCATCGCTACAAACATTTAAAATCGCATCTGTTCCTGCACTTAAAGGGGGATCAATAGTTACTGTAATCAATGTACTTGCATCAATACATGGCGCATTTGCAACTACATAATAAGTGAATTGATAGTTCCCAGGTGCAATACCTGAAGCATCAAAAATATTTCCCGTCAATACACCAGTACCATCAGTATCTTGCCAAACTCCACCAGCGTCTTGAGTTCCATCTAATCCAGAAAATAGATCGATAGAATTATTATTATTACATGATATGATTGAAGATGCAGGATTTCCTGAATTAGGTGATTGATAAATGGTTGCTGTCACTTCAAATCTTAGCGAAGATTCACATCCACTGATAGCATCAATTTGAGTAGCGTAATACGTTTCTCCATCATTTAAGCTAACCGTTCCAGCTAAGGCTATTCCTCCAGTAGCATTGTCATACCATTGAATAGTTGTACCTGTTGCAGAAAGATCTGAGACAATAGCACTATCGCAAAATTCTTGAGAAATTGAAGCTGTTGGCGCAGGCGTATCGTTTATTATAACACTTACTGTTACCAATACATCGTCGCAGGTTCCAATAGCTGTTACATCATAGGTGAAATTATAAGTTCCAGCAGCAAGTCCATCAATGTTTACTAAATTTCCAGTAAGAGCTCCAGACGCATCATCATCAACCCAAGTACCGGCTTGATCTTCATCATTCAATAAATCAAATAAATTGACTGTTTGACCAGAACTTATCGCCGCTTTACAGTATTCTGGAAATAGAGTCACTGGGGTTCCAGATTCTGGGGCAGCTTCAACAGTAACGGCAACCGTACTGCTGTTAGCACAACCATCTACACTCGTAATACTATAAGAGAAATTATAGGAGCCTATTGTTAATAATGTTAAATCAACATCACTTCCTGTTAAAGCACCTGTAGAATTGTCGTCAGTCCATGTTCCGCCAGGTTCGTTTCCTGACAACTGTCCAAATAAATCTAAAGGAGAATTTGCTGCCAAATCATTTTCACAAAGTACTACAGCTGTTGGAGTACCGGTGTTTGGCTGCGGATTTATTATAATTTGAACCGTTACGTCTACATCTGTACAAGTTCCAATTGCCGGAACTGAATAGGTGTAGTTATAAGTGCCATCTGAAAAACCTGAAATATCTATTGGATTAGTAATTGTTGATCCAGAAGTATCTGCTCCAACATACCATATCCCATTCGTATCTTGCGTTCCGTCTAATAAACCAAATAAATCAAAAGGTGAATTCGCTGTTGTATCTTCTTCACAAATTTCAATTGGAGCCAAAGCATTTCCTGATTCGGGAGCTGGCTCTATGGTTATTGTGATGGTTTCTGTATCAGAACAGGTCCCATTATCAATGGTATAATTAAAAGTATAAGGACTTCCTACTACTGTAAGTACCGTGATATCTAAACTATTTGAAATAGTATTAGCACTAGAATCTGTCCAAACACCCCCATTATTATCTTGAGATCCATCTAAAGTATTAAATAAATCAAAAGGCGAATTTCCTATTAAATCATTCTCACAAAATGTTTGATTGACCGCAATCCCCGCATTCGGATCTTGTAATATAATCACCTGAACCGTAGTTGATTCTTCAGCACATGGATTTGGTAAAAGATTTTGAGTATAAGTAAAATTATAATTACCACTTGTGAATAAAGACAAATCTATTGGAGATGTTACAATTGGATCTGTACTTAAAGTCCCCTGAGTCCATTGCCCGTTTAGATCTTCATTATCTAACAAAGCCATTAGATCAAAAGCTGAAGGTAAACTTGATTCGCAAAAAGTAGCAGGATTTTGACTAGAGACTGTTCCAGAAGAAAAGGTCTCAAATATTGTTATTGTCACATTTGAACTGCGTTCAGGACATACACCATTCACTGGAACCGTATATGTAAATGTATAAACACCTGGTGTTGTTAAAGTTGAAATATTCACGGTTCCAAGAGGACCTCCAGAAGTTGATAATGGTCCAGACCAGGTTCCATTATTATAAGGAGAACCTCCAAGTTCATTAAATAAATCAAAATCACTTAACGGTACACTGTTTTGACAATATTCCAAATTACCTGAAATTCCAGGATCTAATGGGTTATTAATCACAACTGTTACAGGAACCGCATTACTGTCACATAAAACTTCATCAATTTGAACATAATAGGTGCTTCCATCCACCAAAGGCGTCGATAATGCCAAGGCAGGAGGAATTGGGTTTCCAAAACCATCAACTCCCTGATACCATTTAACTGAAGCCGTCGTTCCAGGATCCAAACTGCCAATAGTTGGGTTTGTATCTGAACAAAATTCTTGTGTACTAGCGGGAATTGGGTCGACAGGTGAAACAAACACACCAATTCTACCCACCTCTATTTGGCTTCTGCATGAACCATCAACGAATACAACATAGTAATCTGCTACACCAAGCGGAATAAGATCAATACTGTTAGTTGCGCTGGTTAAACCCAAGTCATAATAAACTTCTACGCCACCTCCAGGTGGAATACTGGCAACTAATACATCGTCTATATAGGTTTGAAAGGTCGCATATTCATTACTACAATATATACGGTCTAAATTTTGTCCTGATTTATTGACTTGAAAATCTATAATGACAGAAGCTCTAGAACCAATACAGGACCCTACATTATCATCTGCGTAGTAGGTTCCTTCAGAAACTAATTGGTTTGAGAAAAACTTAGTTCCACCGGTTATAGCACTGTACCAAACTATACCACCTCCATTATCGGTTGCATAGTCTGCACTTAAATCGGCAAAGGTATATCCGGCTGCATCACAAATTGCTGGTGGAGTAGGATCAGTTATTGTTGGACACTGCGCATGGGCAGAAAAAATTGTCCAAATAAATACAAAAAGATAGGCCGTGCTTTTTACTACGTACCTAAAAATAGATTTTGCTTTCATAGATTTGGTTAATTAATTAAACTCAAAATTTTATTATAAAAACTCTCATGGTCTTTTCTAATAATTTGATATTATGGCGCAATTTAACGTATTTATTTGTATTTCATCGATTTTTTTTACTTTTTTTTCATTTTAACGTATATATAAGTCATTTTATCGATACACTTATCCATATAATGTCAGTTTTTTCTTCATTTTTAAATAAACGCATAAAAAAAACCCATTTTATTAATGGGCTTTTTCATATAAATACATGTATTATTAGTGTTGTAGTTCTTCTTCTCCTTCTTTTAAGGGGACATTCTGTGGCACAAAATCTTGATCATGTCCAGGTTTACTATAATCATAAGACCAACGATAAACATGAGGGATTTCGCCTGGCCAGTTACCGTGAATATGTTTTACCGGTGCTGTCCATTCCAAGGTATTTGATTTCCATGGATTTTGTTCAGATTTTTTACCAAAGAAAATACTACTAAAGAAATTGTATAAATATACAATTTGAACAATTCCTCCAATTAATGCAAAAATGGTAATAATCACATTCACATTGGCTAAGTCATCAAATAACGGAAAGTTAGTATTGGTATAATAACGTCTAGGTAAACCAGCCATTCCAATAAAATGCATTGGGAAAAACACCCCATAAGCACACACAGCGGTTACCCAGAAATGAATATAACCTAGATTCTTATTTAACATTTTACCAAACATTTTTGGGAACCAATGATAAATACCAGCAAACATACCATAAAGTGCAGAAATACCCATTACTAAATGGAAATGTGCTACTACGAAATAAGTGTCATGTACATTGATGTCAAGAGCACTGTCCCCAAGAATAATACCAGTTAAACCACCAGTAATGAAAGTGGAAACAAACCCAATTGAAAATAACATCGCAGGATTCATCTGTAAATTACCTTTCCATAAAGTAGTAATCCAGTTAAACGCTTTTACCGCTGAAGGTATTGCAATTAATAATGTTGTAAATGTAAATACGGATCCTAAGAATGGATTCATACCTGAAATAAACATATGGTGACCCCAAACAATGGTAGATAAAAATGCAATGGCTAAAATAGAAGCAATCATGGCTCTATAACCAAAAATTGGTTTACGTGAGTTTGATGCCATAATTTCTGAAACAAGACCCATTGCCGGTAAAATAACAATATAAACTTCTGGATGTCCTAAGAACCAAAATAAATGCTCAAATAAAACAGGTGAACCTCCTTGATAATGTAAAACCTCGCCTTGAATAAAAATATCGGATAAAAAGAAGGATGTTCCAAAACTTCTATCCATAATCAATAGTAAGGCTGCAGATAATAACACGGGAAATGAAATCACCCCAATTACCGCAGTAATAAAAAAGGTCCATATCGTTAAAGGAAGTCTAGTCATTGACATTCCTTTTGTACGCAAATTGATTACTGTAACTATATAGTTTAAAGATCCCAACAGTGATGAAGCAATAAATATAGCCATTGACACTAACCACAGGGTCATCCCTAATCCTGAGCCTCCTTGTGCCATTGGTAGCGCGCTTAAAGGAGGGTAAATAGTCCAACCTGCTGCTGCTGGACCTGCTTCAACGAATAAAGATATTACCATTATAACGCTAGAAAGGAAAAACAACCAATAGGATACCATATTTAAAAATCCTGATGCCATATCACGAGCTCCAATCTGTAATGGAATTAATAGGTTACTAAAGGTACCACTCAACCCAGCCGTTAAAACAAAAAATACCATAATAGTCCCATGTATGGTAACTAATGCCAAATAAATATCCGCATCCATAACCCCATTTGGAGCCCATTTACCTAACAATGCCTCAAACAAAACATTTGGTTTTTCCGGCCATGCCAATTGCAAACGGAACATCATAGACATAAATACACCTATAACTCCCATGATAGTACCTGTGATCAGGTACTGTTTAGCAATCATCTTATGGTCTTGACTAAAAATGTATTTAGTAACAAAGGTTTCTTTGTGATGATGTCCGTGGTCTTCGTGAGCGTGAGTATCTTCGTGTGCTGACATAATCTTATATCGTATTTATCTTTTTAAATTGATTAATTAATTAAAGAGTCTTTAAATAGTTTTTGCTCTTTCATCCAAGCATCATATTCCTCCTGAGTTTCCACAATGATTTTCATTTGCATGTTGTAATGTGATTTACCACAAATTTTATTACATAATAATAGGTAATCAAATTCATAACGATCTAAAGCATCTTCTCCTTTAGCAATTAATTCTTTACTTTTTTCAACTCTAATTTTATTAATATTAATAACCTTTTCCGTTATTTCAGGAGTTTGGCGCATATCTACTGTGGTAACTGTTGGTGTAAATCCAAATTGTGTAATCATACCTGGCACACAATTCATCTGTGCTCTAAAGTGAGGCATATAAGCTGAATGCAATACGTCTTGTGAACGCATTTTAAACAATATTGGTCTTCCTACAGGTAAGTGTAGTTCTGTCGTAATAACATCATCTGCAGCCGTAGGATCGGATTCATCAATACCTAAAATATTAGCCCTATCAATATCAATCAAACGCACATTTGCTTTGCCCAAAGTATTATCTGCACCACCGTATCTTGCCTTCCAATTAAATTGCTGTGCATATAATTCTACGACTAAAGGATCATCATCCTCATTAATGCCCATAATATTAATCCAGGTACTTAATCCATAAATGATTAATCCAGCTAAAACAATTACAGGAATAATAGTCCAAATAGCTTCTAACTTATTATTATCCGCAAAAAACAATGCCTTTTTCCCTTTTTCACCTTTATACTTAAAAGCGAAATAATGAAGCAAAAACTGTGTTATTGTTTGTACTACAAAAATAAGAGTCATAGAGATAACCATCAAATTATCAATCTGAGGACCATGCTCCGAAGCAGAATTTGATAATAAGGGTAAATCTCCCCATTTTACAAAAGAAATTATGGTAATAATGTAAATGAACGCTAAAAAGCCCATCATTAAATACCCATTTATTCTGTTGTCCTTATCATCGGCCACTTGAGAGTTTTCAACTTTAGCCTGCGCCAAATCAAAAATCTTCACCATTTGCCAAATGGCAACTAAAATAAATACTAAAACTATAATTGTTAATAAAGCAGTCATTGTTATCGTCGTCTTTATTTAGATTTTATTAATAATGGAAATGTTCACTTTCTTTTCTAAAAGGATATCCTTTTACAAGTAACGGTGCTTTTGTTAAAGCTGTAAATACAACTAATATAAATAATCCTGCAAATAGTAATAATGAACTAATTTCAGGGATTCCAATAAACCATCTATCACCCACTGTTGCAGGCATAATCATATTGAAAATATCCACATAATGCCCCGCTAAAATAACTAAACCAGTCATCACAACAAACCAAGGAACCCGTTTGAAATCAGCGTTCATTAACATGAGGATTGGGAATACAAAGTTCATAACTACCATACCTAAAAACGGTAATTTATAATCACCGAATCGTGTTACGAAATAGGTCACTTCTTCCGGAATATTTGAATACCAAATCAACATAAATTGTGAGAACCATAAGTATGTCCAGAAAATACTAAAGGCAAACATATATTTAGCCACATCATGCAAATGGTTTTCGTTTACGAATTCTAAATAATTTCTAGATTTTAAATAGATAATTATTAATGAAAGAACCGTAATACCACTTACAAACATACTCGCAAAAACATACCAGCCAAATAAGGTGCTAAACCAATGAGGATCAACACTCATTATCCAATCCCAAGACATCATTGATTCTGTATAAATAAAGAAGACTAAAAATGCTGCAGATATACGGAATGCTTTCTTGAAATTAACATTATCTTCTGCTGTATCTTGCGCAATTGAAAACTTACGCGAAAAATAACGATATAAACTCCAACCTGCAATATAAATTAAGCCTCTAATAGCGAACCAAGGTAAATTTAACCAACTCGTTTTCCCCTGAATTAATTTATCATGTGCCACCACTTCAGGATCCATCCATACAAACAAATTATAGTGCCCTAAAGTACCAGAAGCCATAGCGATTCCTAAAACAATTAAAGCTCCAGGTAATAAATAAGCCGTCATTCCTTCCATCACTCTGAATAACACAGGAGACCAACCAGCCTGTGATGCTATTTGAATAGCGTAAAAAGCTAAAATTCCTAAAGAAATCATCATAAAGAAAAAGGCCGCAACATAAAGCGCCGACCATGGTCTGTTTGCTATTTGATGCTGAACATGCTCAGCATGTTCATCTCCTTGATGCGCTTCCTCAGCAACAGCTTCTCCATGTGGGTCTTCACTAGAAGGGTCTGCTACCATTTCATGTGATGTTGCTTCTGCATGACCACCGCCATGAGCAGAAGCCTCTTCAGCCATCATTGTTTTTACTTCTTCTAAAGATTTATGAGATGTCATAAAACCATATCCAACACCTAACAACCCTAGAATTATTAGAGCGAAAGAAAATGTTCTTAATTTATTTGAAAATGTATACATATCTATATAATCTTACTTTTCTAAATCTGCTTTTAATTTAAGCACATAGGAAACAACTTCCCATCGTTCTTTATCATTCAATTGGCTCGCATATGAACCCATGGCGTTTTTACCATAATATACAGTATGATAAATACTTCCTTCATTGATGGCTCTTGCTGGATCATCATATCTTGGAATACCAAGAATTTTTTCTCTCTTTACAAGATTGCCTTGACCGTCACCTTTAACGCCATGGCAAATGCCACAATAAATGTCATATAAAACTTTAGCATTATCTAAATTCACTTGTGTTGAATCTAACGGGCTTTTTAAAGTTTCTTTTGCAAGTGTGTAACCTTCAATAGAATTATCATATTCAAAAAGACTATGTCCTCTTGAAATAGTTCCTTCAGCAGATAATTGAGCTTCAATGCCGTTAGCAAATGCCTTTGACTCACCAAAGGTTTCATAACTTATTGGAGCATACATATTAGGCATGAACTGATAGTTAGGAGCTGTGTCCTTTCTACAAGATGTCATGGTTATAAAAATGACAAGAATTACTGATATTTTAATTAAGCTTTTCATACGATTCATTAATGGGCTTTATCAACTAAATTAATCTCAACAGCACCCGATTCTTTAAGTAACGTGGTTAATTCATTTTCATTACCATCCACAGCGATCTCCATCAAAAAATGGTCATCTGTTGTACGTGGGTCGGGGTTTTCTGAATTTTTAAATGGCCACATTCTACTTCTTAAGTAAAAGGTAATAACCATTAAATGCGCCGCAAAAAATACGGTCAACTCAAACATGATTGGCACAAATGCCGGCATATTTTCAAGGTAACTAAAACTTGGTTTGCCACCAATATCTTGAGGCCAGTCTTCAATCATGATAAAATTCATCATTAAAATCGCCACTGTTAAACCAATACATCCGTAAATAAATGAGGCTATAGCGATGCGTGTTGGCGCTAATCCCATAGCTTTATCTAATCCGTGAACCGGAAATGGTGTGTATATCTCTTCTATATGATATCTTTCGGCCTTTACTTTCTTAACCGCTGACATTAAGACATCATCGTCGTTATAAATAGCGTGAATTACTTTTGAAGCTTCCATATGCTACTTTTTATTTTTTGATTGGTTCATATCATCTCCTGAAACATATTTGCCTGAGGTTCTAGCATCAACACCTGTTCCTACCAAACTTTCACCAGCTTCTCTTAATCTCTTATATTTTTCACCAGAAGATTTTAAAATTGTTTTTACTTCAGCTTGTGCAATTACAGGGAAGGTTCTTGAGTATAATAAAAATAACACAAAGAAAAAACCAATCGTTCCAATAAATATCCCTATATCAACAAATGTTGGTTGGAACATTGTCCAAGACGAGGGTAAATAATCTCTGTGTAAAGAGGTTACAATGATTACAAAACGTTCAAACCACATTCCAATATTCACTACAATAGAGATAAAGAAAGAAAACATGATACTAGTTCTTAATTTTTTAAACCACATGAACTGAGGTGAAAACACGTTACAAGTCATCATTGACAGATATGCCCACCAGTAAGGTCCTGTAGCTCTGTTCAAAAATGCATATTGTTCATATTCTACCCCTGAATACCAAGCAATAAATAACTCAGTAATATAGGCTACCCCAACTATAGAACCGGTAATCATGATTACAATGTTCATTAATTCAATATGTTGAACGGTAATATAATCTTCTAGACTGCATACTTTTCTCATAATAATAAGAAGTGTATTCACCATGGCAAAACCAGAGAATACAGCCCCAGCAACAAAATAAGGAGGGAATATGGTAGTATGCCAACCAGGAATAACAGAAGTTGCGAAGTCAAATGATACAATAGTATGTACAGAAAGTACTAATGGTGTTGCTAATCCTGCAAGTACCAAAGAGACTTCCTCAAAACGTTGCCAGTCTTTTGCTCTACCAGACCAACCAAAACTTAACAAAGAGTATATTTTCTTTTGAAATGGTCTCACCGCTCTGTCTCGTATCATGGCAAAATCAGGCAATAATCCAGTCCACCAAAATACCAATGACACAGATAAATAGGTTGAGATTGCGAATACATCCCAAAGCAGTGGCGAATTAAAATTTACCCAAAGTGACCCAAATTGATTTGGTATTGGTAATACCCAATATCCTAACCAAGGACGACCCATGTGAATAATTGGGAATAAACCTGCCTGAATTACAGAGAAAATGGTCATTGCCTCTGCAGATCGGTTAATCGCCATCCTCCACTTTTGACGGAACAATAACAGCACTGCAGAAATAAGTGTTCCTGCGTGACCAATACCTACCCACCAAACAAAGTTTGTAATATCCCAGGCCCAACCAACGGTTTTATTCAAACCCCAAGTTCCAATACCTGTTGATATAGTATAAATGATACATCCAATTCCCCAAAGAAAAGCGGCTAGTGATATAGAGAAAACTATCCACCAAGATTTATTGGCTTTTCCTTCAACAGGTCTTGCCACATCCACAGATACATCGTGATATGATTTTTCTCCTGTAACTAAAGGTCTTCTAATAGGTGCTTCGTAATGAGACGCCATAATCCTTTTTTAATTATTTCTTAATTAATCTATTATGATTCCGTTGTATTAACCACTTTTGTCTGATACATCACGTTTGGTTTTGTTCCAACGCTTTCTAACAAGTGATACATACGGTTATCTTCTTTAAGTTTTGCAACTTGACTTTCTTTATCATTGATGTCTCCAAAAACCATGGCTCCGTTACTACATGCCGCAGAACAAGCTGTTTGAAATTCACCATCTTTAATAACACGTCCATCACGCTTAGCATCAAGAATTGTCTTTTGTGTTTTTTGAATACACATTGAACATTTTTCCATAACTCCACGAGAACGTACAACAACATCTGGATTTAATACCATACGACCTAAATCATCATTCATATGATAATCAAATTCGTCATTTTCATTATACAAGAACCAATTGAAACGACGTACTTTATAAGGACAGTTATTTGCACAATATCTAGTACCTACACAACGGTTGTATGCCATATGGTTTTGTCCTTGATGACTGTGTGATGTAGCAGCCACCGGGCAAACAGTTTCACAGGGCGCATGATTGCAATGCTGACACATAACTGGTTGAAATGACACTTGTGGATTTTCTGATCCATTTTCCATTTCTCTTAATGCTTGCTTTTCACCTGTAAACCAACCTTCAGCAGATTCCTTTTTATTAATATCTTCTGCAAAAGTATCTTCTGAAGAATAATATCTATCAATACGCAACCAATGCATATCTCTACTTCTTCTAACCTCGGTTTTACCAACTACCGGCACGTTGTTTTCTGCATGACAAGCAATCACACATGCACCACAACCTGTACAGGCATTTAAATCAATTGACAAGTTGAAATGATGTCCTATTGAACGATCAAATTCTTCCCACAAATCAACCTCAGGAGATGTTACTGGCGTTTCAACATGATTTAAAGAAACCATAGGAATACCATTCCATTCGTTCTTATCCTTTGTATTGAAAATTTCTAAAGTAGTTTCTTTAATGATACTTCCCCGTCCCATTAAAGTATTTTGCAACTGAACACATGCAAATTCATGCTCTCCAGGCGCTAATTCAACAGTAACTTCCTGAATATTATTAAAACCTTGATAAAATGCAAAAGCGTTAACACCTGTTTGCATTTCATTCTTTAATCCTTTTGTTCTTCCATAACCTAATGCTAAACCAACAGAACCTTTTGCCTGTCCTGGTTGAATTATCACGGGAACTGTAAGGGTTTTTCCACTTACGGTGACATTAGCATAACTTCCATTTAATGCGCCGTTAGCAACATTAAAATTCACTAAGCCCAAAGCATCAGCGTCAAATTTGGAAACTGTTAAGTAATTATCCCAAGAAGTTCTGGTTATTGGATCTGGAAATTCTTGTAACCATGGGTTATTGGCTTGTTGTCCATCACCCATTCCCGTTTTAGTATACAATACTAACTCTAATGCACTTGATTTTGCCGATGCTGCTAAAGCTCTAGCGGCATCCCCGGATGGAGTTTCTGCATTTTGAGAAGCATCTGTTGTATCCTCAGTTTCGGTTTCAATAGTTCCAACAAACATACCATCATGCAGTGCCTGATTAAATGAACTGCCCTTTAAGATACTTGTTCCCCAAGCTTCTTTTATATAATCATGATATGAAACTGAATTACCATTCCATATTAATAAAGCCTCTTGAAATTGTCTTGTATTAAACAACGGACGAATAGCCGGTTGAGTTAAGGCATAATGACCCTTCTTTATTTCAACATCACCCCAAGATTCTAAATAATGAGGAGCAGCTGCAATAAATTGCGTTTCTGAGGACGTTTCATCTTCTTTTAATGAAAAGGCAAGCGATAATTCAGTGTTTTTTAATCCTTCAGAAAAATCTGAAGCATTAGCCAAAGTATATAATGGATTAACACCACTCATAATGATAGCGCCAACTTTTCCTGCTTTCATATCAGCAATTAAAGTCATGACTTCTTTATCACTACCCTGTCTTGTTTTTATTGGAGTAGCTTTATCAAAAGCTTTAGAACTTAAGTATTCATTGATTTCAAGAGCCACGGTTTGTGCATTTACATCCTGAATTCCTGTCACTACTAATCCATTACTTCCGGCCTTCTTTAATTGAGACGCTGCTTTTTTAACGGCATCTTCAATATTTTCAGGTAAACTTCCTGAAACAGAACCGCCAACAACATAGCTATATAGTTTTGATAAAGCAATTTTTTGTTGACTTGGAGTTAATGGTACTCTTTTATCTGCATTGGCTCCTGTTAGAGACATATTAGACTCAAACTGTATATGACGTGACATTTTACCGTTTTGGGGAATTCTGTTTTTAGAATATCCAGCATCAAAACCTCCACCTTGCCAATCTCCTAAGAAATCTGCACCAACTGAAACAACCGTCATCGCCTTTGAAAAATCGTAATGGGCTAAACAACGTTCTCCATATTTTGCTTGATACGCGTCTAATGCAGCAGATTCTGAAATAGCATCATAAACTACATGACGAACATTACCATATTTTTCTTTGAATTCAGCAATCAATTTACTTGTAGATGGACTCGCAAAAGTTTGTGTTAACAACACAATATCCTTACCTGAGTCTTTTAAAGCTGTTAATTTTTGAACAACCTCAGCATCTAATTCATCCCAAGAAATTGAATTTCCGTTTTTTCTAGGACCTTGAACTCTTAAACTATCATACAAGCCTAAAACTGAAGCATTAACTCTAGCATTAGCACTACCATTGGTTTTTGCTAAACTATTATTTTCAATTTTAATTGGACGACCTTCGCGAGTTTTAACTAAAACACTTGCAAAATCAAACCCATCAGCAATTGTAGTTGCATAGTAATTGGCAACACCAGGAATAATTTCTTGAGGTTGCACCACATAAGGTATTGATTTAATGACAGGACCTTCGCAAGCAGCCAATGTAGCGGCTGCAGTACTAAAACCTACATATTTTAAGAAATCACGACGTGTTGTAGAAGAGGCTTCTAATGACTCCTTATTTCCTAAAAATTCATCAGTAGGAATTTCTTCCACAAATTCGTTTTGCTTTAGCGCCTCAACAATTGAGCTGTTTTCGTTTAGCTCTTCAACACTTTTCCAGTATTTCTTGTTTGATGACATATTATATAATTGAATTACTTCTTTAAAAGATTAATAATGACACTTACCGCATTCCAAACCACCCATTTGAGCAGCTGTTAACTTATCTACACCATACTTTTTAGATAATTCCTCATGAATTTTAGTATAGTATGCATTGTCTTCAACTTTAACATTCGTTGTTCTGTGACAGTCGATACACCATCCCATAGTTAATGGTGCAAATTGACTTGCAATCTCCATTTCCTGTATTGGACCGTGACATGTTTGACATTCTATACCGGCCACACTAACATGTTGTGAGTGATTAAAGTATACAAAATCAGGCAAATTATGGATTCTGACCCATTTTACAGGTTGTGAATTCCCTGTGTATTGCTGAGCAGCATCGTCCCATCCTGCAGCTGCATATAATTTTTTAATTTCACCATCATAAAATTCTTTTGAGTATTCAACAGAAGTTTCTCCTTTATACTCATAAATTGATTTATGACAATTCATACATATATTTAACGATGGAATTCCTGAATGCTTACTCACTCTGGCTGAAGAGTGACAGTATTTACAATCAATAGCATTATCCCCTGCATGAATTTTATGCGAAAAATGAATTGGCTGTACCGGTTGATACCCTTGATCCACTCCAATTTGCATTAAATATCCATAAACAAAATAGGCGCTTGCCAATAACAAAAAAATAGAGGTCACTAAAACTAAAAACTGATTTTGAGCAAACGCTTTCCATAGTGGTGTTCTTTGGGTATCTGGCAACTCAATATCTTTGGCAGCAGCAAAACGACGTAGGGTTTTGTTAACCAGATACAAGCCAGAAGCCAAAAGCATAAATAAGATGGCCAAGGCACCTAGAATAAGCTCATTTGACACCCCATTATCACCTGAAGCTTGAGCCCCCGTAGCGGTAGTCTGAGCGGCCGCTGGTTCTGCCTTTACTTCAGCAGTATATGCAAGAATATTATTTAAATCATCATCTGACAGTTGTGGAAACGCAGTCATTGCTGTACCACCATACTCATTATAAACCTTATTAGCATAAGCATCACCAGACTTAATAACACCTGCACTATTACGAATCCATGCATAAATCCATTCTCTATCTACACCCGGATCTTCAGCCAAACGTGCTTCAATATTACGTAAAGCTGGACCAGTCATTTTTTTATCTAACTGATGGCATGCCGCACAATTAGCATTAAATAATGATTTTCCTTTTGCTGGATCTCCTTCCTGGGCTGAAAGTGAGGTTGAAAACGCTAATAAAAAAATTAAAGCTAAACTAAAAAAGTTATTACTTAATTTACAGTGAATCACCTGTCTCATATTGTTGGTTAAATTAACTTCTAAACTTTGGTACGGTTTTTTCTTTACATTAATCAGAAAAAACAGAGTTATAAAACGTAGGCAAAAGTAATATTTAAACTCGATTTTAGAAATGTAGACTAGTGATAATTGATAATTTAGACAGATTCTAAATAATAAATTGTTCTCTAATTAAGTTTATACTTATACATTTGTACTAAATATAATTAAAAATGAAAACATTAAGTTTGAGAATAAGCCTTTTAGTAAGTATTTGCTTTATAGCATTTGCAGCTAATGGATTTGCACAACAAGGAACCGTGACGCTGAATCAAGACAATAACATTGACAAGTTGTTAGATTTGAAAAAAGAAATGAATAAAACGGACAACTTAACAGATAGATATAAGATTCAGATATATTCAGGTAATCGCGGTGAGGCCGAAGCGACTCAAACTAAATTTAATGCAGCATATGAAAATTGGAAATCAAATATAGTTTACGAATATCCAAACTTTAAAATCTGGGCCGGTAGTTTCACCACACGTTTAGAAGCAGATCGTGCCTTAAAAGAAGTGAAACGAAAATTTCCAAGTGCCTTTATTTTTAAGCCAAAAAAATAATTTTATTAGCTTATAAATACCATATAAATAAAAAAGCCTTTCAATGTTGAAAGGCTTTTTTATTTATGGCTTATATTTTTTATTTAAGCTTTTTCTTAACTTCAATTTCATGGAAGGCTTCTATAATATCTCCTTCTTTAATGTCGTTATAGTTTTTAATTTGCATACCACAATCATAACCTTTGGTGACTTCCTTAACATCGTCTTTAAAACGTTTTAAAGAAGATAATTCTCCTGTAAACACAACCACACCGTCCCTAATAAGACGAATGCCAGAATTTCTAAGTATTTTACCGTTAGTGACCATACAACCAGCAATACTACCAATTTTAGTTACTTTGAATATTTCTCTTATTTCAGCAGTACCTGTAACCTCTTCCTTAAATTCTGGAGATAACATACCTTCCATAGCATCTTTAAGATCATTGATAGCATCATAAATGATAGAATAGGTACGTATATCAATTTCCTCTTTATCAGCAATCATTCTCGCATTTCCAACAGGACGCACATTAAATCCTATAATGATGGCATCTGAAGCCGACGCTAATAATACGTCACTTTCAGTAATGGCACCTACCCCTTTATGCAAAATATTAACCTGGATCTCTTCAGTAGATAATTTTTGGAATGAATCTGTTAAGGCCTCCACTGAACCATCCACATCCCCTTTAAGAATGATGTTTAATTCCTGGAAGTCTCCAAGTGCAATACGGCGTCCAATTTCATCAAGTGTAATATGACGTTGTGTTCTAACCGATTGTTCGCGCTGTAATTGCGATCTTTTTGCAGCAATTTGTTTTGCTTCACGTTCATCCTCAAAAACATTAAATTTATCACCTGCTTGTGGTGCCCCATCTAATCCTAAAATAGATACAGGCGTTGAAGGCCCTGCTTCAATAACGTTATTACCACGCTCATCCTGCATTGCTTTCACTTTACCACTATTTTTTCCAGCTAACACATAGTCACCTACTCTTAAGGTTCCTGCTTGTACCAAAATTGTTGAAATATAACCACGTCCTTTATCTAAAAAGGCCTCAACCACAGTTCCACTTGCAGGTTTATTTGGATTAGCTTTAAGCTCTAACAATTCAGCTTCAAGTAATACTTTTTCTAATAATTCTTTGACACCAGTTCCAGTTTTAGCCGAAATATCATGGGATTGAATTTTACCACCCCAATCTTCCACTAATAAATTCATTTGAGCAAGTCCCTCCTTAATTTTTTCGGGATTTGCATCTGGCTTATCTATTTTATTTATTGCAAATATGATTGGCACACCTGCTGCTTGAGCATGTGCAATCGCCTCCTTAGTTTGAGGCATAATATCATCATCAGCCGCAACCACAATAATTGCTAAATCCGTTACCTGAGCACCACGGGCACGCATAGCGGTAAAAGCTTCGTGACCTGGCGTATCTAAAAAGGCTATTTTTTGTCCGTTATCAAGTTCAACCCCATAAGCCCCTATATGTTGAGTAATCCCTCCAGATTCTCCGGCAATCACATTTTCCTTTCTTATATAATCTAAAAGTGATGTTTTACCATGATCTACATGTCCCATTACGGTTACAATAGGCGCACGCGGTTTTAAATCTTCTTCCTTATCTTCAACTTCTTCTAAAGACTCTTCAATATCTGCTGTTACAAACTCTACCTGATAGCCAAATTCTTCCGCAACAATAGAAAGCGTTTCAGCATCTAATCGCTGATTCATAGTCACCATCATACCCAGCGACATACAAGCAGAAATAATTTGTGTTACAGGAACATCCATCATAGTTGCAACTTCACTTGCTGTAACAAACTCTGTGACTTTAAGTATTTTGCTTTCTGCTGCTTCTTGCTCTAAACTCTTTTCAGACTGTTCTCTATGATGTTCTCTTTTCTCTCTACGATATTTTGCTCCTTTACCTTTACTAGATTTTCCTTGAAGTTTTTCAAGTGTTTCACGCACTTGCTTTTGAACATCTTCTTCGCTTGGTTCCTCCTTGATAATTGGTCTTCTAGGCCCTTGATTTCCTCCTTTGAATCTATCACTACCGCCACCTCTACTTGGTCCAGATGTCTTACTTTGATCAGTACCAGCTTGAGGCCCACCCACCTTGCTAATACGGCGACGTTTCTTTTTATTGGCAGCACTATCACCCGGTTTTGACTCAGGCTTTTTATCTTCTTTCTTTTTCTTTGGCTTATTAAATTGAGAAAGGTCTATTTTGTTTCCTGAAATTTTAGGCCCCGAAAGTTTTTGGTATTGGGTTTCTACCTTCTCATCAGGAACCAACTCTCCTTCACTGTTAAGTTTTTCACGCTTTGGCTCATCAGGTTTTATTTCAGGCCTTTTTTCAATAGGCATTGCCTTAGGCTTTTCAACTGTATCTGTCTTAGCAGTCACTTGATCTTCCTTTTTAGGTGTTTCTTGAACAACTTCCTTAACTTCTTCAACCTTTGCAGCGGGAACTTCCTCTTTCTTTTTTGGCTCTAAATCTATTTTTCCAACAGATTTTGGTCTAGAAATAACTGTTGATGCCCTAATAATTTCTTCTCTTTTGGCTTCTGCTTTTTGTTTTTCTTCAATTTCACGCTCACGTTGTTCACGCAAAATTTCTTTCTCCTTTTGTTTTGCCTCACTAACTTCTTGAGAAGCTACTTTTTTATTAGCATCTGTTTGAAATTCATTTGAAAGAATTACATGTACCTCTTCTGAAATTTTAGTATTCGGACTTTTTTCTACGTCAATACCTTTGGATTCCAAGAAATCCACTGCACGATCAATAGAAATATTTAATTCGCGTAATACTTTATTTAATCTAACTGTTTCAGCCATAAATTGCCTTTAATATACCAAATATACGTTATTCTTCAAATTCTTCTCTCAGAATTCTGATAACGTCTCTTATTGTTTCTTCTTCTAAATCTGTCCTTTTTACAAGATCTTCAACATCTTGCTCTAAAATACTTTTTGCTGTATCAAGACCCGCCTTACTAAATTCCTGAATGATCCAACCTTCAATTTCATCAGTAAATTCAGATAATTCAACATCCTCTTCTGCACCTTCTCTAAACACGTCTATTTCATAGCCTGTTAATTGGCCAGCCAATCTAATATTGTGTCCGCCTCTACCTATCGCTTTACTAACTTCTTCAGGTTTTAAAATAACCTCAGCTCTTTTTGTTTCTTCATTTATTTTAATTGAAGTAACTCTTGCAGGGCTTAAAGCTCTTGTAATATATAGTTGTAAATTATTCGTGTAATTTATTACATCAATATTTTCATTTCCTAATTCTCTGACAATTCCATGAATTCTTGAGCCTTTCATCCCAACACATGCACCAACAGGATCAATTCTGTCATCATATGAATCTACTGCTACTTTTGCTTTTTCCCCTGGAATTCTAACTACTTTTTTAACCGTAATTAAACCATCAAAAACTTCTGGTATTTCTTGTTCAAATAGTTTTTCTAAAAATGCCGGAGAACTTCTTGACATAATTATAGTTGGTTTAGCTCCTTTTAACTCAACACTATCTACAACACCCCTTACACTATCTCCTTTTCTAAAAAAGTCTGATGGTATTTGTTTTTCTTTTGGCAAGATAATCTCATTCCCATCATCATCTAATAATATGACCGCTCTGTGACGAATATGATGCACTTCAGCCGTATATATTTCACCTACTAAATCTTTAAATTGCTTATAAATAATAGTGTTATCATGCTCATGAATTTTAGAAATTAAATTTTGACGTAATGCTAAAATAGCTCTACGCCCTAAATCAACTAATTTCACTTCTTCAGACACGTCTTCCCCAACTTCAAAATCTGGTTCTATTTTTCGAGCTTCTGATAATGAAATTTCTTGATTTGGCTCTAAAACCTCACCATCTGCAACCACAACACGGTTTCTCCAAATTTCTAAATCGCCTTTATCCGGATTTACAATAATATCAAAATTATCATCATCACCAAACTTCTTCTTTAAGGCACTTCTAAAGACATCCTCTAAAATAGCCATTAACGTTACACGATCAATTAATTTATCGTCTTTAAATTCTGAAAACGATTCAATTAATGCAATATTCTCCATAACTCTCTTGAATTAAAATTTAATCATCACTTTTGCTTCTACAATATCACTATAAGCTATTACAGCTTCCTTTTTTACAGTTACCTTACCCTTTCCTACTGGCTTAGGCTCTCTAACTTTCCACTCTAATGAAATACCTTCGTCAGATACTCCTTTAAGAATTGCTTCAATTTTACCTGAGGTTGTTTTAACTTCAAGGTCTCTTCCAATATTTTTACTGTACTGCCTTTTATTAACAATGGGCGAAGTTGCACCTGCCGAAGCCACTTCCAACGCAAAATCTATTTCCTCACGGTCCAAATTATGCTCAATGGCTCTGCTAATAAACATACAGTCTTCAACGCTCACTCCCTTATCTCCATCAATCACAATTTTAACTTTATTGTCATCAGAAATAGACATCTCCAATAGAAACAAATCTGTTCTTTCTATTAGAGCGTTTTCAAGTAAATCTTTAACCGTAGTTTTAAACATTTTTATTATAAAAAGAGGGGACTTTTCGTCCCCTCATTTCCTTATTTTGCCTTACAACGGCGCAAATATATGATTTTTTAATTGATTTTTAAAGTAATATTCATAAATTTATGTACAATTTACTTTGTTAACAAGAACCAAAATCTATGAAAAAAATACTTATACCTACGGACTTTTCAGAGCAGGCAGAAAATGCATTAAAAGTGGCTGCTCAAATTGCTAAAAAACAAAAAGCTGAAATTTATTTACTGCACACCTTAGAATTACCAATGCAAAAGGTAGACCCATTAAGCACGGCTCAAAATCTGCCTGAAGCCATGTATTTTATGAAGCTAGCACATAAACATTTTGAAACTTTATTAGAAAAAGATTACTTGAAAGGGATTAACGTTCATGAAATTGTTGAATTTTATGAACCTTTTAGAGGCGTATATCAGGTTTGCAAAAAGCATCATATAGATATGATTGTTATGGGGTCACATGGGACCAATAGTTTTAAAGAAATGCTTATTGGTTCAAATACTGAAAAGATTGTTCGCACTTCTGAGGTACCGGTTTTAGTGATTAAAAAAGAACATCCTGTTTTCAAAGTAGATCATATGGTATTTGCTTCAAATTTTAAAGACCATTATAAAGCGCCTTATTTAAAAGCAACCGAATTCGCCAAATTATTTGATGCCAAAATACATCTTTTGATGGTTAATACGGCCAGTTATTTCATGACCACTCATGATGCCAAGGAGCGCATTAAAACTTTTGCTCAAGAATCTAAATTTGATGATTATACCATTAATATATACAATGATATTACCGTTGAAAAAGGTGTTATGAATTTCTCACAATCTATTGGCGCCGATTTAATTGGCATGTGCACACATGGCAGACAAGGTCTTTCAAACTTTTTCAACGGCAGCATAAGTGAAGACTTGGTGAACAACGCTAAACGCCCTGTAATGACTTTTAAAATTGATTGATTTATTGTTTAAAATAAATATTTTATAAAATAAAAAGTCTCAAACAATATTTGCTTGAGACTTTTTTTGTTGGCCTACTAGGGCTCGAACCTAGACTCTTCTGGACCAAAACCAGACGTGTTGCCAGTTACACCATAGGCCAATGTGTAATTGAGGGTGCAAATTTAGCACAAAGTTTTATTTGCACAAGTATTTTTTTGAAAATAATATTGTTATTCTGGGCTTTTAATAAAATTTTCAGGTATTATTCAGAATAAATTTTAAAGTTTTATAATTTATATGATTTAAGAAAGCATGAATTATGTTAACACTAACTAAATTCTTGTCCCTCTTTTCATATTTATTATTAAATTCGCCATCATAAATAAACATATTACAATATGACCTATTTCAACTTTAAAAAATGGAACACCATCACTGGTTGGATCTCTTTTTTAATTGCTTTTATAACCTATGGTTTAACTGTAGAACCAACTGTTAGTTTTTGGGATGCTGGAGAATATATTTTAACATCCTCTAAGCTTCAGGTAGGCCATCCTCCGGGAGCACCATTGTTTCAAATGTTTGGAGCTTTTTTCTCAATGTTTGCATTTGAGCCCTCAAAAATAGGTTACATGTTGAACTTAATGAGTGCCGTAGCAAGTGCCTTTACTATTCTTTTTATGTTTTGGACAATCACCCTGTTACTTAAAAAACTTGTAGTAAAGAAAAATGAGTTGTCTCAACAAAAGGCCATGGCCATTCTTGGAAGTGGACTAGTTGGAAGTTTAGCCTTTACTTTTACAGATTCTTTTTGGTTTAATGCCGTTGAAACTGAAGTTTATGCCATGGCAACATTAATTATGGCTATATTATTTTGGCTAGGCTTACGTTGGGAACAAGATATGGATCAACCAAGAGGTAATCGTTGGCTTATATTAATATCTTTTGTAATAGGATTGTCATTTGGGGTTCACTTTATGGGATTATTGACAATCCCAGCAATAGGCTTGATTTACTTTTTTAAGAACTACAAAACGGTCACAATTAAAAACTTCATCATAGCTAATTTGGTGTCTGTAGCCGTTTTACTATTCGTTTTCAAACTATTAGCACCTAACATTCTGAGGATATTTAGTGCCTTCGAAATCTTTTTTGTCAACTCAATTGGTCTTCCTTTTAATTCTGGTTCCATCATTGCCGGATTATTTATCGTCGCTATCATTTATTATGGTTTAAAATATACCAAACAAAAAGGCTATAAGCATTTAAGCACGGGCATTCTGTGCATTGCTTTTATAATTATTGGTTTTTCATCATGGTTATTATTACCAATAAGAGCCAATGCCAATGTGGTTATTAATGAAAATAACCCTTCTAGCGCAAGAGAGTTACTCGCTTATTACAATTTAGAGCAATACCCTGAGACCCATTTGTTTTATGGGCCGCAATTCACTGATCAATATGCCTATCTTGATGAAAATAACCCATATATTGATGACAAACCTAAATACGAAAAAGACGAAGCTAAAGGCAAATATGTCATTGTAAACGATTATAAGAATGCCAAACAAAATTATAATTCTAAACATGCCTCCATTCTTCCAAGAATGTGGAGTAGTGAACATGCCGAAAATTATATGATGTTTTCAGGATACTTGGATTTTAAATTGAAGCCTGATTACCAAATGCAAAACGAGTTAAGAACTTTAGTGGCCAATTTTAAAAATGATGTCACTCAGGGCAATGTAGATTTTGAAGATTATAATAATTTTTTAAAACGTTACAAAAACTATTTAGATATTGAAAAACCCTCACTTGCTAGCAATATTGTTTACATGATACAATATCAGTTAGGGTATATGTACTGGCGTTATTTTATGTGGAATTTTACCGGAAGGCAAGACGACATCCAAGGAAAATATGACAATCATGGTAATTGGATTAGTGGCATAAAACCAATTGACGAATGGCATTTAGGTCTTTCACAGGATAATCTGCCGAGTGATGTAAAAAACAATAAAGCCAGAAACACCTACTATTTCCTGCCGCTTCTATTAGGCCTTATCGGGTTATTCTTTTTATTTAACAAAGACAGAAAATTGTTCTGGACCATGTTGGTGTTTTTCCTATTCACTGGTGTAGCAATTCAATTTTACACCAATGTTCGGCCTTTTGAACCAAGGGAAAGAGATTATTCTGTTGTAGGTTCGTTTTATGTTTTTGCCCTTTGGATTGGTTTTGGGGTATACGCAATTTATGATGCCCTTAAAAAATATATGCCTTCCAAATTTTTAGCTCCTGCAATAAGCCTAGTCTGTTTAATATTAGTACCTGGTATTTTAGCAGCAAACAATTGGGATGACCATGACAGATCAGATAAATATACAGCCAAATCAATGGCTAAGATGTACCTTGATTCTTGCGCTAAAAACGGTATTTTATTTTCAATTGGAGACAATGATACGTTTGCGCTTTGGTATGCTCAAGAAATTGAGGGCTACAGAACCGATGTTCGAGTCGTTAATACAAGCTTATTTCAAACAGATTGGTATATTGATCAAATGAAAAGAAAAGCTTATGATAGTGAACCCGTGCCTTCACAGCTAACGCATGATCAATATAAATATGGTACCAGAGATTATATTATAAAAGAACCTATTATAAAAGATACTTTAGATATTAAAGAGTTTTTAAATTTTATAACCAGTGATAACCCAAGAACAAAATATAAATATGTTTTGGAGCAACAAGGCGTTGATATTAGTGGCATTAGAAATCAGGATTTAAATGCCAATTATTTGCCAACAGAATATTTAAGACTTCCTGTTAATAAAGAAAATGTGCTTAAATATGGGATTGTTAGCGCTAAAGATGCCGATAAAATAGTGTCTGATATTGTCATAAAAATTAAAGAAGGCGCTATTTATAAAAACAGACTTTTAATGCTTGATATTATTGCAAATAACGACTGGAAGCGCCCTATTTATTTTACAGGCGGGAGTTTTGGAGATGATGATTATATATGGATGAAAGACTATTTGCAGTTAGACGGCATGTGTTACAAATTAGTTCCAATAAGAACCCCTGTTGATAAAGCTAATCCATTTGACATGGGTAGAGTTGATACCGATTTAATGTATGAAAAGGTCAAAAGCTGGGATTGGGGTAATAGTGGTAGTCCAGATATTTATCATGATACGGAGACACGGAAAAACTCGATTTCTTATAGAGGGAATCTGGCCAGACTCATTGAACAATTGATTAACGAAGATAAACTTGATAAAGCAGAGGAAATAGCAGATATTGCCATGACCAATATGCCTGTGGAATATTTTGGATATTATACCTTGCTGGAACCTTATGTGAGTGCCTATTATGAAGTGGGGAATAAAGAAAAAGCTCAACAGTTATTTAAAGATGTAGCCAAAAAATATCAGGAAAATCTAACTTATTACAGTGGTTTAACTACGACAAATCAAGGGCATTTGTTTGAAGATATTTACACAGATATACAACGTTATAAAGGTTTAGTGGATGTATTAGTAGCCTATGATCCGGAATTCGCAAAAAGTGAAAGTGAGGTTTTTAATTCATATTTAAAATTATTCAGTCATTTTTATGAAGATGCTTCAGGCGACGAGTCAAACCCAGATAAAGACATTCCAACAAACGCCAGTATAGAAGCTAACTAATGAAGTCTTTGGTACCTGTAAAAACGCCTTCAGTGGTAAAAAAGATGTTTCCGAAATATGTATGGAGCATTCCGACTTCTGAACCGGTTATTTATCTCACTTTTGATGATGGTCCAACACCTGAAATCACTGATTGGACTTTAAAAATCTTAAAAAAGTTTGACGCCAAAGCAAGCTTTTTTTGTATCGGTGATAATATTGAAAAATATCCCGATATTTTTCAGGGTATCGTCTCTTGTGGTCATGCTATAGGAAACCACACAAATAATCATTTAAAAGGGTGGAAAACTAAAACAAAAAATTATCTTCAAAATATTTCAAAAGCTGAATTTATCATGAGTTCCCAGTCCTATAAAACCAATCTTTTTCGGCCGCCGTATGGGCGTATCAAGCCAAAACAAGCAAAAAAACTTATAGTATTAGGATACCATATCATTATGTGGGATGTTTTAACTTTTGATTGGGATAAGAATATCACTGATGAAAAGTGCTTCAAAAACGTTATTGAAAATACTAGTAATGGCAGTATTATAGTATTTCATGATAGTATAAAAGCTTCAAAAAACATGAAGCTTGTTTTGCCTAAAGTACTAGAATATTATTCTAAACTTGGATATACTTTTAAATCTTTGGAGTTTAAAGATATTGCTTAATGATGCCGATTAGAGTATTTGCATCTTGCTCACCGCTTTGACGCCATTTCATCTCCCCATTTTTATAAATGATTAATGTGGGTAAACCTTTTACTCTAAGCGCTTCTGCTAATTCTTGGTTTTTTTCAACATCAATCTTTATCACTTTAGCCTTGTCACCAAGTGCTGCTGCAACATCTCTTAAAACGGGATGCATTGCTGTGGATTGATCATTCCATTCGGTGAAAAAATCTAACAAAACAGGAATGTCTACATCTATTAGTTCCCCAAATTTTGACATACTTTAATATTTATTAGTCAAATGTACTTATACAAACCTACGTATTTTTTTGATATTACGCTTATATACCATAAAATTGGTTCAAATTGATATGAAATTA
>DATCZQ010000045.1:0-3972 GCA_036525815.1 Yeosuana sp.
TAAGGTCATAGTAGTCAACAATAAATACTGTGAATTTTTTCAATCCTCAGAAAGTCCTGGCCAGTTAGCAGGTCAAGATTGCACAAATTTTCCTGAACAAAGTAAATTTCTATTTGAAGATCCAGAGGTTTTTGTAAAAAACATAGAGATTATTTTAAAAAATCGAAAAGAGGTTTTAGGTGAAGAACTCACTATGGTAAACGGGCAAATCTTTGAAAGAGATTATATCCCTATTTACAGAGACAATAAATACAAAGGGCATTTATGGAGTTATAAGGATTTTACACTAAGAAGAAAATATAGGAAAAGTATTGAGGCCCAAAGATTAAAATATAGAAGCATCATTACTAATATGAACTTAGGTTTACTTGAAGTGGATAATGATGATAAAATTTTATTGGTGAATCAAAGTTTTTTAGAAATGTCTGGATATTCTGAGGAAGAGCTTATAGGTAAAAAAGCTGCAGAATATTTTGTAAAGGACACAGATAAGAACATTGTTAAAAAGCAGAACGAAAATCGTCAAAAAGGAGAATCTACTTCCTATGAATTAAGAGTTAAAAATAAGGCCGGAGAAGTTCGTTATTGGCTAATAAGTGGTGCGCCAAATTATAATATTAATGGTGAAGTTGTTGGTTCAATAGGCATACATTTAGATATAACAGATTTAAAAAGTCTTCAACTACAAAAGGAAAGTTTGCTCAAGGATCTTGAGAAAAGTAATGATGAATTGCATGAATACGCCCATGTGGTATCACATGATTTAAAATCACCTTTAAGAAGCATCGATGCTTTGGTAAGTTGGCTTAAGGAGGACAATACAGGAAAATTTGATGATATCAGTCTTCAAAATCTTGGTCTCATAGAATCTACTTTGGAAAAGATGGAACAGCTTATTTCAAACATTTTAAATTATTCAAGTTTAGATGCAGAATCTAAGCAACAAGAGTTAGTAAATCTAAACGATATGGTTTCAGATTTAAAAGAAATATTACACATCCCAAAACATGTGTCTCTAACTATCAAAAGCAAATTACCTGAAGTTTATGGAGATAGCACGAAGTTTCAACAATTATTTCAGAATTTATTGAGTAATTCCATAAAATTTTGTGATAAAGAAAAAGGTGTTATTGAGGTTGATTATATAGAACTTGAATCACATTATCAATTTTCTGTAAAAGATAATGGTATGGGTATTGAAGAAAAGTACCATGAAAAGATTTTCAAAATCTTTAATTATTTAAAGAAAAGTAAAGACTCCTCTGGTATTGGCCTGTCAATAGTTAAAAAAATAGTGAATTTGTATGGAGGTGAAATTTGGGTGGAATCTGAATTAGGAGCGGGGGCAACTTTTTATTTTACAATAAAAAAGGAATTATGAAAACCGTTCAGTTACAAAAGCATAAAGATAAAAACTGGGAATATTTATCTTCAAAGCAAGAATTAAAGAACCCATTAGTTTTAGCTTTTGGAAATAGATATCTTTTAGAAAACCCAAATATCTATAATGACGTTAAGGAACTTTTTCCTAATGGACATATAGTTTTTGGTTCTACAAGTGGGGATATAACTTCGAAATCTGTTGAAGACGAAAGTGTTACAATTACCGCCATTGAATTTGAAAAAAGTCAATTTTTAATAAAAACAAGTAATGTTTTAAATGCTGATTTAGATAGTTTTAAAACAGGACATGATCTTATCAAGCAGCTTCCATCTGAAGGGTTAAAGTTTGTATATGTTATTTCAGACGGTAGCTTTATTAATGGAAGCCAATTAACAAAAGGTATGATTGCTGCAACAAAAGATAATGTTTTAATAACTGGTGGTCTTTGTGGTGATGCAGCGCGTTTTGAAAAAACACTTGCTTCTTATAACGAAAACCCAAAACAAGGAGAAATTGTAGCAATTGGATTTTATGGAGAAACTCTGGAAGTGACATTTTCTATTCATGGCGGATGGACTCCTTTTGGGCCAGAACGCATTGTTACAAAATCACAATCCAATATATTGTATGAATTAGATAATCAACCAGCCTTAGATTTATACAAAAAGTATCTTGGAGAAAAAGCTAAAGAGTTACCAGGGGCTGCATTATTATATCCATTAAATGTAAAGTCTGAATACGAAAAGCAATCTTTTATTAGAACTATTTTAAATATAAATGAAGAAGATAATGCTATGATACTGGCTGGAGATATTCCAGAGAACTCAAAAGTACAACTCATGATGACTAATGTTGATAATATTGCAAATGCATCTGAACGTGCTGCAAGACAAGCCTTAGAATTAAGAGAAAATGAACCACAGTTAGCACTTTTAGTGAGTTGTATTGGCAGAAAATTGGTATTAGACCAACGTGTAGAAGAAGAAATTGAAGAAGTTGTTAATGTGGTTGGAGAAAAAACAACCATATCAGGCTTTTATTCCTATGGTGAAATCGCCCCCTTCCATGGAGAAAATAACTGTCAATTACATAACCAAACCATGACCATAACGCTAATAAGCGAATAATGAATTCATTACTAAAACGTCAAATACGAAAATATCTCAGTGATGAGTTGGCTTCTGATAAAAACTTTGAAAAGTTTCTAGATGCCGTAGAGCGTTCGTACACTAATTTTGATGAGCAGTTTGCTATGCAGCAACGTGCTATAATTATAAGTTCGGAAGAATTATTTAATGCAAATCAGCGATTAAGACAAGAATCAAAGGCACAACAAGACATTATAGATAAATTGAAGCCGGTTATTGAAACGCTTAAATTTTACCAACTTCCGGAACACCAAAGCACTGATAATGTAGATTTAGATGGATTAAAACTAATAGATTTTATTGATAATCAAACTAAAGAGATTGTTGAAATAAACAAACAGCGAGAAAAGTTATTAAATGAACTGGCTTATCAAAACCAGGAATTAAGCGATTATGCCCATATGGTATCACACGATTTAAAATCACCACTTCGAAGTATCGATTCTTTAACATCATGGTTAAAAGAAGATTACGAAGATAAATTAGATGGAATCGGTAAAGAAAGTCTCAAATTAATTAGAAATAATGTTGAAAAAATGGATTTACTAATTAATGGCATTCTTGAATATTCAACCATAGGCAAAAATAAAGTAGAATTCTACAACGTTGATGTTGATAAGCTTTTTGAAGATATTTTGAACATCATTAAAATTCCAAAACATATTTCATTTATCAAAAAAGTACCATTACCTGTTATAAAAGGTGATAAATATAGATTGCAACAGCTTTTTCAAAATCTTGTTACAAACGCAATTAATTATAACGACAAAGCCAAAGGGGTTATAGAAATTGGGTTTGAAGGCCAAAATGACTTTTGGCAATTTTATATAAAAGATAATGGTAAAGGAATAGATAATGACTATTTTGAAAAGATTTTTAAAACGTTTCAAAAGTTAGAAAACAACCCAGAATCTACCGGAATTGGATTATCTATTGTAAAGAAAATTGTAGATGTGTTTGGAGGGAAGATCTGGTTAGAATCTACTGTTGGAACCGGAACAACATTTTATTTCACATTAAAAAAAGAACCTCATGGAACAACCTAATTTATCTTACATTCATAGTATGTCCGGTGGTGATAAAGCATTCGAGCAAAAACTAATAGACATTATTAAATTAGAGTTTCCGGAAGAAAAAGAGGTATACTATGCAAACTATGCTTCTAAGAATTTTAACCAAGCTGCAGAGAATGTTCATAAACTTAAACATAAAATTAGTATTTTAGGGCTTGAAAAGAGTTATGAGATTGCTGTAGCATTTGAAGAAAATTTATTAGAAGGAAATTCTAACCTAAATGATCAATTCGAATCTATTTTAAATACCATAACTAATTATCTGCAAAAGTTATAATTAGTATATATGAATTGTATTATTATTGATGATGAGGCAACCGCCAGAGCCATTATTGGCCAATTATGCACGAATGTAAAAAGCCTTAAC
>DATCZQ010000046.1:0-32245 GCA_036525815.1 Yeosuana sp.
AAACAAAAAAGCATCCCAATTTTCGGTAAAGAAAAAAGGAAAGCTTTCCATCGGTTTAACTACTTAAACCCCTGATATACTACTACATATATCAGACAACACAACGTCTTAAGTTTAAAAAAAAAGCCCTAATTTCTTAGAGCATTTTTGCAACTTTGCGGTCTGGACGGGACTCGAACCCGCGACCTCCGCCGTGACAGGGCGGCATTCTAACCAACTGAACTACCAGACCGTTGCTTTATTGCGGTTGCAAATATACACGGCTTTTTTTATATCTCAAATGTTTTTCGCTGTTTTTTAAATAAAATTTAATTACAAAAACTTTTGACGTTCTATCATGTAGGTTGTGAGGATGTTATTAAAATTTTTATTAATATCAGCCTCTTCATATTTTATTTTGTACTGGGCACATTTTAATTTTAAAGATTCAAAATAATGACTAACTGCTGCATGATAATTTTCTTTAACCGTATCAGCATATAAATTAATGTGCTCTCCGGTCTCCACATCAACAAAGCGTCTTGGCTTGTTATCAAAATCAAAGACCAGTTCCTTTTCTTTATCAATAACATGAAATAAGACCACTTCATGCTTATTATACTTTAAATGCCTTAATGCCTCAAATAATTTGGCCTCTTTTACAGATGATTGAAACATATCTGTAAATAAAAAGATTAATGAGCGTCTATGGATCTTCTCTGCAATTTCATGAAGATATTTATAAGTTTCTGTAGTTTGATTTAACGCTTTTGGAATGACCACTTTATTAAGTTCATTTAATAGCATTTGATGATGACGTTCACTTCCTTTTTCGGGGGCGTAATAATCATAGGTATTGCTATAAATACTCAACCCAATGGCATCTCTTTGCTTTTTTAAAATATGCATCAATGAGGCTGAAGCAAGCGCAGAAAAAGCAATTTTATTAAGATGATTAATACTAAAAGTGTCCATCTTTGGATAATGCATAGAACTGCTATTATCAATAATTATGTGGCATCTTAAATTGGTTTCATCATCATAACGCTTCGTGTACAACTTATCAGTTTTAGCAAATAACTTCCAGTCAATATGCCGTGTGCTCTCCCCTTGATTATAAATCTTGTGTTCTGAAAATTCAGCCGAAAAACCATGAAATGGACTTTTATGCATGCCCGCAATAAACCCTTCAACCACTTGTTTGGCAAGCAGTTCAAGATTTTTAAACCCACTGGCTTTATCTAATTCTTTCTGAACATCCATTCAATTACTTCAAGCTTATTCAATAATTTTATCAACAATACCATAGGCTACAGATTCTTCTGCTCCCATCCAATGATCACGGTTAAAGTCTTTCATTACTTTTTCTATGGTTTGTCCACAATTTTCAGCCAAAAGCTTTGCACTCAATTCTTTTGTTTTTATAATTTCTTTAGCAGTAATCTCAATATCACTTGCAGGACCCTGAGCACCACCACTAGGCTGATGAATCATGACTCTGGCATGGGGCTGAATAAAACGTTTGCCTTTTTTTCCTGCAGATAATATGATGGAACCCATTGAAGCAGCATAACCTGTACAGATTGTTGACACATCACTTTTTAAGGACTTCATACAATCATAAATAGCAAATCCCGAGGTCACATAACCCCCTGGACTATTAATAAATAAATGAATATCCTTTGTTTCCAATGCATCTAAATACATCAATCGATCTATAACGTGTTTTGCAGATTTATCATCAACCTGACCCCAAAGAAACACTTTTCGTTCTTCGATTAATTTTCTGTCAATGGTATCTTGAATTTTTGTTTTCTCACTCATGATTTTACCTTTTCGGTCGTTAAAGTTTTATTGTTTTTTTAAAATTCTTACATAAAGATAATTTTAAAAATTTATTAATTTTCGTATCGTCTAAAATAAAAAAAGGTTTGCCATAACAGCAAACCTTTATCATATTCTTTTTCAATTTATTTTATAAAAGAGAGTCTATCGCTTCTGTATACGAATTTTTAGGTGCTACACCAACTTGACGCCCTACTACTTCTCCATTCTGGAAAACTAATACTGTTGGTATGTTTCGCACACCATATTTAGCAGCAAACTCTTGATTTGCATCAACATCTACTTTACCAACCACCGCTTTACCTTCGTATTCTTTACTTATTTCTTCAATAATTGGTCCAACCATTCTACAAGGTCCGCACCATGCTGCCCAAAAGTCAACCAAAACAGGTTTGTCACTTTTTAAAACAGTTTCTTCAAATGATGCATCTGTTATTTCTAATGCCATAATATTTAATTTAATTGTTTTTTTCTTTTAATTCATACAAAATTAGTCAAAAATATCTCTAAAGCTTACACCCTGACAATTTGTTTTACTTATAGCTTTATTGTTTAGCTCAATAGCTCCTTTTTTTTTAATTTTTAAAGATTAACAGATAGTCTAAAAGACTTATAAAAATATTAATTTAATTTATAGTAGACCTCTTGATTTTCTAGTTCCTGCAACAACTCTTGTGATATTTTTACCTTTTTCTTTCTGCTTGGCATATTAAGCTTTATACTTTCTTCATGATCATAAATCACGAAATTTAAGATTTGATTTCCCGGGTGCATTCTAATCAAATCTTTTAAGTTGTTGATTTTTTCCGTTTGAATATCTTTAATATTTAATTGTATGGATAACTTTTTAGCATAGTTCTCCATCACATCATGCAACAATTGAAAACTGTTAAATTGTAAACGAGCGTCTCCCTTTTTTTGAGTTTCCTTATTGATCCATCCCTCCTTTACATATACTTTGACGTAAACAAAACTGTTTTTTAATAAAAAATGTCTGAATTTAAGATACTCTTCACCAAAAATGCGAAACTCAAAACTATCGGTATAATCTTCCACTGAAAAGATGGCCCATCCTTTTCCTTGTTTGGTAACACGGTGTTGCACCTCAGTCACCACACCTCCAAAAGCAAGTTCCTTATTAACGCAAGACTCCAAATCTCTAAACAAAGCTAAACTGGCATTACAAAAGGTATTCATTTCAGTTTTAAAATCATCTAAAGGATGTCCCGAAATATAAATACCTACTACTTCTTTCTCTCTTGCCAGTTTCTCCATGGTTCCCCAGGATTCACATGGCGGTACTAATGGTTCTGCAATTTGAATGTCACTGGCATCGCCAAACAAACTTACCTGAGCTGAATTTTCATTTTCCTGATGTTTACTTCCATATCTGATAGCTTTTTCTAAAAAAGTAATGCCATCACCTTCATCTTGAAAATATTGTGCTCTATGCGTTTCAGTAAAACAATCAAAACCACCAGCCAGCGCCAGATTTTCAAAAGCTTTTTTATTAGCAGCGCGCAAATCGATTCGTTTTGTTAAATCAAAAATGGATTTGTAATGTCCGTTTTCCTTTCTGTTTTCGACAATGGTTTTTACAGCGCCATGACCAACGCCCTTTACAGCTCCCATTCCAAACCTCACGGCGTTCGCTTTATTTACTGAAAACTTGTAATACGATTCATTAACATCTGGCCCAAGAACATTTAATTTCATACGCTTGCACTCTTCCATAAAAAAAGTAACCTGTTTGATGTCATTCATATTATTAGAAAGCACGGCAGCCATATATTCTGCCGGATAGTGGGCTTTTAAATAGGCAGTTTGATAGGCAATCCAGGCGTAACAAGTGGAATGCGATTTATTAAAGGCATAACTGGCAAAGGCTTCCCAATCTTTCCATATTTTTTCTAATTTAACCTTATCGTGTCCTTTAGCACCTGCCTGCTCAATAAACTTTGGTTTCATTTTATCAAGAACGGCAATTTGCTTTTTACCCATGGCCTTTCTTAAAACATCAGCCTCACCTTTAGTGAAATCGGCTAGTTTTTGAGAAAGCAACATCACTTGCTCCTGATATACCGTAATACCGTAGGTTTCTTTTAAATATTCTTCCATAGCCGGAAGATCATAATCAATTGTCTCTTCACCGTGTTTACGCTTAACAAAACTGGGGATATATTCCATGGGTCCCGGACGGTATAACGCATTCATAGCGATCAAATCATCAAAGACCGTTGGTTTTAAATCTTTTAAATGTTTTTGCATTCCCGGCGATTCGTACTGAAAAACCCCCACCGTTTCTCCCTTTTGAAAAAGTTCATAAGTTTTCTCGTCATCTAAAGGAAAATTATCCGGATCTAATAGAATACCGTGTTTAGCCTTAACAATTTTTACAGTATCTTTAATTAAGGTTAATGTTTTTAAGCCCAAGAAATCCATCTTTAATAACCCGGCTTCTTCGACCACCGAGTTATCAAACTGAGTGACATACAGATCGGAATCTTTCGCCGTCGCCACTGGCACAAAGTCTGTAATATCACTAGGTGTAATGATGACACCACAGGCATGAATACCCGTATTTCTTAAAGAACCCTCTAAAGTTCTGGCTAAGTTGACCGTTTCTGACTCTAAATCATCGCCTTCAGATATGTTTAAAAGCTGATTGACCTTTTCCAGATCTTCTGCCCTAAATGTACTGTTCAATTCCTTGTCACTGAGTCCAAATATTTTGTGGAGCTTAGACATGGTTGGAATCAGCTTGGCAATTCTGTCTGCATCAAACAAAGGCAAATCTAAAACCCTTGCGGTATCACGAATAGAAGACTTTGCGGCCATGGTGCCATAAGTGATAATTTGAGCCACCTGATTGCTACCGTATTTATTGATCACATAATCCATCACACGCCCACGGCCTTCGTCATCAAAATCAATATCAATATCGGGCATACTGATACGATCTGGATTTAAAAAGCGCTCAAAAAGCAAGTCGTACTTTAAAGGATCAATATTGGTTATCCAAAGACAGTAAGCCACTACAGAACCTGCTGCAGAACCACGACCCGGCCCAACAGACACATCCATGTTTCTGGCTTCTCTGATAAAATCTTCAACAATTAAGAAATAGCCCGGATACCCTGTGTTTTTAATAACTTCCAGTTCAAAATCAATACGCTCCCTAATTTCTGGGGAAATATCTTTATAACGCTTTTCTGCACCCAGATAGGTGATGTGACGCAAATAGTCATCTTCATTATCAAAAGTCTCTGGTATTTCAAATTTTGGCAGTAAGACTTCGCGCGATAATTGATAGTCTTCTATTTTGTCTATAACTTCCTGAATGTTTGAAATAGCTTGTGGCAGATCTTTAAACAAGCTTTTCATAGCATCTGATGACTTGAAATAGTATTCCTTATTGGGCATACCATATCGATAGCCTCTTCCTCTACCTATGGGAGTTCCTTGTTTTTCACCATCTTTTACACATAATAAAATGTCATGAGCATTGGCATCTATCTGTTCTGCATAATAAGTGTTATTAGAAGCTACAATTTTAATAGCATGCTTTTCTGCCAGCTTAACTAAAGTTGGATTGACACGCTTTTCATCTTCCTGGTTATGACGCATAATTTCAACATACAGATCTTCTTGAAATTGTTCTTTCCACCATAACAAGGCTTCTTCTGCCTGATTTTCTCCAATATTTAGGACTTTGCTTGGTACTTCACCATATAAATTACCGGTGAGTACAATTAAATCTTCTTTATACTGCTCGATTAATTTCCGGTCAATTCTGGGAACATAATAAAATCCATCTATATAGGCAATAGAGGATAGTTTAGCCAGATTATGATAGCCCTTTTTATTTTTTGCAAGAAGGACTATCTGGTAGCCATTATCTTTTCTGGTTTTATCTAAATGATTATCACAGACAAAAAACTCACATCCTAAAATGGGTTTTATTTCTTTTGCAGTTGGCGATTCTCCTTTAGAGAGGGCCTCCTCATTTTTTGCCTTCACATTTTTATTGTGTAGCGTAACTTCCTTTACAAAATGAAACGCACCCATCATATTACCGTGATCGGTCAATGCCACAGCAGGCATGTTATACTTGGCAGCCGAAGCCACTAGTTTCTTAATACTGATAGTGGACTGTAAAATGGAAAACTGCGAGTGATTATGTAAATGCACAAAATCAACATCAGCCAGTTCAGCAATATTTTCTATAATCTCTTCGGAAGAAATAGTAGTAGTGTCAGCTTTTTTTATTTGCTCACGTATCTTGGCACTTTCATTTTTTAAGTTGATATGTTTTACACCTAAAAGCTGAATTTCTTTTGGGTTGGCAACATTAAATTCTCTGAAATAATCCTGAGAAACATCTAATTGTTCTTTGGTGAATTCCGCCAATCGAATCAATTCAAAAAAGCAGCGCGTAGTCGCTTCCACATCAGCGGTGGCATTATGAGCTTCAATAAAACGCTCATTAAATAAAAACTCATGTAATTCAGAAAGTGTTGGCAGTTTGAACTTTCCATATCTTCCGCCGGGTAATTGGCATAAGGCCGCTGTATGCTCCGTACAGGTATCTAAAACAGGTAATTCCTGTAACACATTACTCACACCTTCTCTAATGAACTCAGCACCCATAATATTCAAGTCAAACTTCACATTCTGACCCACAACAAACTTTGTTTTATTTAAGGCTGCATTAAATTTTTGCAGGGCCTCAACCAAAGGAATGCCGTTTTGCTGCGCTAATTCTGTAGAAATACCGTGAATTTTTTCGGCATCAAAAGGAATATTAAATCCTTCTGGTTTTATCAAATAATCTTGATGCTCAATACAATTCCCAAAAGCGTCATGCAACTGCCAGGCAATTTGTATGCATCTTGGCCAGTTATCAGTATCGCTAATAGGGGCATCCCATCGCTTTGGCAACCCAGTGGTTTCAGTATCAAAGATTAAGTACATAAATAATTTTTTGAATATAAATAAGAAGGATAAAAATACTAATAAATACTTTTTTTGAAATGTTAATTTATCAGCACTTATAAACAAAAAACTCAATTATAATATTATTTTCAAGATATTTTAAAATATTTTGATATATGACAAAAATCATATTTAGTGTAACACTTGTTACATAATTTTACACCAAGATTTTAAATAAAATATCAAATACAGTTATTATGAAAAATTTCAAATTAATACTAAACTTGGTCATGGTTGTATCAAGTTTTATGTTTTTCCAATGTACGAGTGAATATACTCCCATTGCGGGAATAGATGGAAAAGATGGCGTTGACGGCATCAACGGCTCTGATGCCGATGCCGCTCTGTGCATTCAATGTCACTCTTCAACCCATCGTGACCCAATAGTCAATGCCTATGCCTCATCTGGACATGCTACAGGCGGCTCATGGCGTAGAGGATTAAGTCCAGGTTGTGCACAATGCCACAGCAATGAAGGTTATATAGACTATTTATCAGGAATATATTTTGAAACTGACACTAGTGGTGATTCAAATGAATATCTATTAGATGAGGCCGGGGTACCTGTAGTAGATGACAATGGAACTCCTGGTGATCCCTCAGACGATTTTTATGTTTTAAATCCTGACTATAATCCAGATTATGGTAAAGCTCTTGTAGACGTAAATGGAGACCGTATTCCTATGCCAAACCCTGCTGGTTATGCGACTGTAAGCCCAATTAATTGCACAGGATGCCATGATGCACACAGATCATTTAATTTTAGTGTAGATGGCAATGATTATGCATTAAGAAACATTGATCCTGTAAAATTAGTGCTTGACCCTACAGTACATATTGACTTAGCTAACAGTAGTGATGCCTTAGGTTTAAGTAATGCTTGTGTGACTTGTCACCAACCTAGACCTAGTTATCCTATACCTACCGGCACTGAAGATTATACTATTACTAGTTCTCGCTTTGGTCCTCACTACGGTCCTCAGTCAACATTGTTCGAAGGTATTATGGGAGCGAATATAGCTGGTTCAACCGCCTATCCAGGGACTGGAGCTAATGGAGATAATGGACACAGAAAAGGTACTTCTTGCATAGGTTGCCATATGGGTGAATCTACAGTTGCCACAGAAGGCGGACACACTTGGGCTCCTAGTGTAGACGCTTGTGTAACTTGTCATACTTCTATGACTGTACTTCCAGAAGCAACTACTTCATATGCTACCAATTTCCCTATCTTAAAACAATTGTTAATTGATAAAGGTTACATATTAGAAAACAATAATGTAGTACCAGGAACCTATCCTGCAAAAGATGCTCAGGTGATTTGGAATTACAGAACTTTATACGGTGATCATAGTAAAGGTATACATAATCCAAAATATATCGATGCCTTACTTAAAAATTCAATTGAATACTTACAACAATAATAGCTAGATATTTTAAAATAGCTCAGGAGTTAAACCTCCTGGGCTATTAATAAAACTTATCTTAGTTTATTAAATAGCTAACAAAATTTCGAATAGAAATTTAAGTTAAAAGTTCAAAATTAAAATAAAATGAAATGAAAAAACTATTAAAAATAGTTCTCGTTAGCAGTATAACTTTGTTGTTTTTTTCATGTTATTATGATGAATTCCCTGAAGAAATAATAGATATTCCGGAAGTGGTTTCATTTGCAGATGACATTACACCAATATTTGCAAACTACAACTGCACACAATGCCATAATGCCTCTGGACAAAACCCAGATTTAACTGCTGGCAGTGAATACAGAAACCTAGTGCCAGCCTATGTTAGCGCTGGAAACAGTGCTGGTAGCAGCCTGTACACAAAGTTAGCTGGAGGTCACAGAAGTGTAGATGCTACTTCACTGGCTTTGATTGAAAAGTGGATAAATGATGGCGCAGAAAATAACTAATAATAAAGACGTTAGAAATGAAAAATTATAAAATATTACTGTTTATATTCTTAATGGCTCCTTTATTTACCTTTTCACAAGAAAAAGTAAAGGATTCAGTTGTAGAAAAACCAGAACGTCCTGCGTTTGAGAGTTCAAGTCTTGTAGATAACCAAACTAATGTGTTATTTAACAAAAATACCTTAGAAGTAATGATGCAACACCGGTTTGGTGCTATTGACGGCGAAAATACCTTACTTGGTATTTATGGTGCTTCAAATATAAGAATAGGGGCTACATATTCTCTTTTAGACTGGATTACTGTAGGTTATGGTATCACTAAAAAGAATATCACTAGTGACTTTAGCTTAAAAGTTGGATTATTAAACCAAACCCGTTCTGGAAGCATCCCATTAAGTATCACTTATTTTGGAAATGCTGCCATTGACGGCCGTTCAGGAAAGAATGGAGATAATGCTGGATTCTTAACAAGACAAGACAGATATTCCTATTTCCACCAGGTGATCTTCGCAAAACGCTTTAACGCAGATCTTTCTTTGCAATTAGCACCAAGTATCACGCACTACAATGCTGTTGATTTTGGAAATGAAAATGACCGCTTTGCCATAGCTTTTGGCGGACGTTACAAAATAAGTCCGAATACTTCTTTAATTCTTGATTATAGTCAACCTATAACAAAACTTAATGATAATAGTAATAATAATGCTGGAATTAGTTTAGGTGCAGAATTTTCAACTTCTGGGCATGCTTTCCAAGTATTTATTAGTAATTACAATGGTATATTACCACAATATAACAACATGAATGATGCCAATGATTTCTTCAAAAAAGGAGGCATTTTAATTGGGTTTAACATTACAAGAAGATATAATTTCTAATTTAAAAAACAAAACAACATGAAAGACCAACCATCTGGAAAAGAGAAAAAAATATCAAGACGCGGTATGTTACCATTACTAGGAAGTGGATTACTGATTCCCTTCCTAGGATTTGGTAAAACAGAGGATACCATTGATCCTGCTACAAGAGAAGACGAGGAATATCAAACTTTATTAAAAGCTGATGGCACCACCGTTAAGGTTAAGGTTAGCGCCTTAAAGAATTCAAAAGTAATCAAGAAAAATATCTCTAACACTTCATTTCTTGGTTGGCTTAACAAAAAATTCTAATTTATAATAACCATCTCTAAATATGGAAGATAATAATAAAAACTCCAGACGTAAATTTCTTGACAAAGGTCTCAAATTGGGTCTTGCCACCGCTATTGGCGGTATGGCCATTTCAAAGATTTCCAAATTAAGCGCAAAATCAAATACAAATACTGGTGAGTTAGTAGAATTAATGACTACAGATGGTACGTTAATTCAAGTGGATGCATCAGAAATAGTTGAAATAGTTACCGCAACAGATCCTGACATACAATATAATGTCAGAGAAGGGATCCCCAACAGGAAATTTGTCATGGTAATAGATTTAGCTAAATGTAAAAATGCCTTAAAATGCGTTAGTGCATGTAATAAACACCATTATGTTACCGGCGAAAATGCCTGGCTGAAGGTTCATAAAATGCAGGAATCTGAAGACACAGCTCCTTACTGGATGCCTAGAACCTGTATGCACTGTGACCAACCTGCCTGTGTAACTGTTTGTCCGGTGGATGCTACTTTTAAAAGAAGAGACGGCCTGGTTTTAATTGATAATGAACGTTGTATTGGATGCCGTTTTTGTATGGCTGCCTGTCCCTATTCCATAAGGGTTTTTAATTGGGCAGAACCTGAACAAGAAATCACTTTAAACATGGATCATAACATGGACATGGGATCGCAGCATCATATGCACGCTTCACCAGACTATGCAGGAGTTCCAAGCATAAAAGGCACTGTTGATAAATGTGATTTTTGTCCTCATGCCATTAAAGAAAATGAATTGCCACATTGTGTGACTGCTTGCCCAAATGGTGTATTTTACTTTGGTGACAAATATGAAGACACCGTTACAAACGGAGAAGAAACCTTGAGATTAAGCAAATTATTAGAGGATAAAGCAGGCTACAGATTATTAGAAGAACTGGGGACTGCACCAAGTGTATATTATCTGCCTCCGGTTAACAGATTGGTTGACTTTGAAGATGGTTTAGAAAATTATAAAGAATTTGAATCCGTAGAAAAACCTGCCGAATCATGAAAAATTATGATACACTACTAGAAGATTTAGCGCCAAAAAAGTTTGGTAAGCGAGGTACTATCTGGACATTATTTTTATCGGTGATTGTTATCGCCGGACTTATAGCCTATATAGATCAGGTTATAAAAGGACAGGTTGTAACGAACATGCGCGATTATGCCCTTTGGGGAATATATATTTCGAATTTTGTTTTTTTTGTTGCCACAAGTTTTGTTGGTTCGGTAACAGTCGCCATTTTGCGATTAACCAACAATAACTGGAGAACACCCTTAGTTAGAATAGCTGAAATTATTAGTTTAGCAGCCATTGTTATGGCCGGTATTACTATTATGATAGACATGGGCAGACCAGACAGATTACTAAATCTATTTATATATGCCAGACTGCAATCTCCTATAACCTGGGATGTTATTATTGTTCCTACTTCTATTGCTTTAAGTTTTTTATTATTGTATTTTCCATTACTCCCTGATTTAGCAATTCTTAAAAAACATTACAGTAAAACAAAACCAAAACTTAGTAATTGGTATGGAAAATTAGCATTAAACTGGACTGGAAGCCCCGCACAAAAATTAATTCAGGAGAAATCCATAAAAATTATTGCGATTTTGATTATTCCGGTTGGTATTATATTACAAACCATTGATGCCTGGTTATTTTCAACAACATACAGAATTGGTTGGGACAGCACAAACATGGGGGCCTATTTTATATCTGGAGCCTTTGTAGCTGGAGTTGGAGCACTCATTGCAGTGGTTTATGTGATTAGACGCGTTAGAAAACTGGAAAACTATATTTCGGATTACCATTTTGACAAAATGGGTAAGTTTTTGGGATTAGCTTGTTTAACCTATTTATACTTCAATATTAATGAATATTTGCTCCCAATTTTTACAGCTCCTGTTGAAGAAGACATTCATTTAAATGCCCTAGTATCTGGTGAATATGCGTTTTTATTTTGGTTTGCACAAATAGTTGGACTGCTTTTACCACTTTTAATAGTGTTATTTAAAAACGGAAGAAAACCATTCCCTATGTTTGTAGTTGGAATGATGGTTGTTGTAGGCTCTTGGTGGAAACGATATGTAATTGTGACACCAACTTTACTACATCCATTTTTACCTATTGAAGGGGTTCCGGAATCTTGGCATCATTATTTTCCAAGCATTCATGAATGGTTAATTACAGCAGCAACCTTAGCTATGTGTATGTTAATTATCACCTTTTTAGTTAGATTTTTACCTGTAATTCCAATTCAAAGAACAGCTGAGGAGCGAGACATGTTAAAAAATACTAAAAATACTGAATCATGAAAATAAATTATAACATACGTTTCATTTTTCTAGCAATGATAATGGTTCTAGTCAGTGGTTCTATACTAAAAGTTAACGCTCAGGAGGTTAAAAAAAGCAGTGTTAGAATTAAGGCCGATTATGTGAAAACCATGAATAAAGAGGTTACTTTCAAAATTAAAGCTACCTCTAAAGTTGATAACCAAAATGTTGATGTGACCAATATTCCAATTATAGTTTCTAATGAATACGATGATAACGAAGTTGAATTAGGATCAATAATCACAAACATGGATGGTTCCGGTAAATTTGTCATAAAAGATTATAATCTTATAAAACCAGACTCTTCCGGTCTGTATACTGTAAATTTTTCATTTAAAGGAAATGATACCTTTAAACGTGCCTCAAAAAGTGTGAGCTATAAAGATGCTTCTATAGAAGCCAAAATTATTGTTATTGATAGTGTTCATTATATAACAGCCACCTTAAAAGACACCGCCAAAGACAGTTTACTTAGTGAACAACTTTTAAACGTGCAAGTACAACGATTATTCAGAAATTTAAGAATTGGTGAGGAATTTAATAGTACAGATGAAAATGGCACCATTATTGTACCTATAGAAGAAGGAATACCTGGTGTTGATGGTAATTTAACTTTTGAAGTTGTTCTTTTAGAAAATGACGACTATGGCACTGTAAAAACCTTAGTTACTGCACCTCTTGGCGTACCAATTGTTGATCAATCAACATTTGATGACAGAAAAATGTGGTCTCCAAGAAATAAAACACCTATATTTTTGTTAATTTTTCCAAATTTAGTCATATTTGGAATGTGGGCTTTTATTATTTATCTATTTATTAATTTAATTAAAATATCAAAATCTAAAATTTAAAAAAATGAAAACAGTTAAAATTTTTACCATTGTGGGAATAGTTTCCTTTATTTTCTTTTCTTTCACAACTATTATTCAGGATAAATGGGTTGTACCTGCAAAATATGTTACTATGAAAAACCCAGTACCTGCCAAAACTGATGCGGCTATTGGAAAATCGTTATATGATAAACATTGCAAGTCTTGCCATGGTAAAGAAGGATACGGAGACGGACCTAAAGCCGATGGTTTAAAAGGAAATTTAGGAGATTTTTCAACAGCAGAATACCATAAACAAACGGACGGTGAGTTATTTTATAAAACTACCTTTGGAAGAGATGATATGCCTGAGTTTGCAAAAAAATTACCAGATGATGAAGACCGTTGGTTAATAGTAAACTATATGAGAACTTTAAAAGAATAACGTATTGAATTGATATAATCTTAAAAAAACCGAACCTTTTGTTCGGTTTTTTTTGCTTTAAACACAAACCATGAAAAAAACATTAATACTGGGAACACTGCTATTAGCATTTGTTGTTTACAATTGTAAAAATAAAGAACCACAACCCAAAGAAATAGTGGTTCCTCAAAAAACAAATACCATAGTTTTAGAAGAAACAGACACGAGCGTTCAGGTAAGTCCTATTAAAAAAGAAGTTGAAAAAAATGAACCTGAAGTGATTACGCTTACAAAAAACACAGCAGAAGTAAGTAAAACTACACCTGTCCCTGTAAAAGTTGAAACTACAACTAAAACAGTTACTAACCCCGTTATAGAAACGGAAACGGAGGAAACACAGAACATACCTGTTACAACAAAAACTGAAACTAAGACTGAGGTCATAATGGATGCCCCTGTTGAATCAAAAACGGAACCTAAAGTTATAGAAGCACCTACAACTGCTAACTCAAAAAATTGGAAAGTACCATCTAAATATGTAACGATAAAAAATCCTATACCCCCTATACAAGACGCTGCTATTGGAAAATCATTATATGATAAACATTGTAAATCCTGCCATGGTAAAGAAGGATACGGAGACGGATCAAAAGCCGATGGTTTAAAAGGTGATTTAGGAGATTTTTCAACAGCCGAATTCCATAAACAAACAGACGGTGAATTATTCTACAAAACGACTTTTGGACGCGATGATATGCCAGAGTTTTCAAAAAAATTAACAGATGATGAAGACCGTTGGTTAATTGTAAACTACATGAGAACTTTAAAAGAATAACTTTTTAAAATAGCATAATATTAAAAAACCGGACCTTTGTTCGGTTTTTTTTATGCCTGATTAAAAAATAATACACAAACATGACATAAGTCATTAAATATGTGATAATTAGAATTTATCTTTAGACAAAGACGAGTTAAAGACCAAAATGTAAGTGCGAAAATATTGCCCCATTTGTTAATTTTTTTATTCTTATTTTAGAAAGAGGGCGTGAAACTTCTTTCGTTTTAGATTTTATTATTTTTTAACATATATTCATAATAATAATCACATGAAAAAAGAACCTTCTAAAACAGATTCCAGAAGAGATTTTTTGAAAAACATTTCAAAAGGAAGTCTGATTGCTGTCTCGGGATTAGCTTTTAATTCACTGGCATCATGCAAAGACACTTCCAAAGAAAAAACTACTTTATTAACCACTGACGGTAAATTAGTACAAGTTCCAAACTCAGAAATTGAGACTATGGAACATTTACATCATGCCGCACCACCCATGGAATCTCGACAAGGTATTCCTGGCAAAAAATGGGTTATGGTTGTGGATTTAGGAAAATGCAAAAATGCTAGAAAATGTGTACAATCATGTGATAAACATCACAACTTAACTCCAGACAGGCCTTACATTAAGGTTCTAGAGATGAGAGATAACGAAAAGTCATCTCCATATTGGATGCCAAAAAAATGTTTTCATTGTGACAATCCTCCATGTGTAAAAGTTTGTCCTGTAGGGGCTACTTATAAGAGATCAGATGGAATCGTTCTCATAGATAATGAACGTTGTATTGGCTGCCGCTTTTGTATGGCTGCCTGTCCTTATTCTGCAAGAGTCTTTAATTGGGGAGATCCACCTGAAGGTAAATTAGAACTCCCATATTCACCTGAAACCAGTCTTCCAAGTAAAAAAGGAACTGTTGCCAAATGTGATTTTTGTCCAGATATGCTTCGAGATAACAAACTTCCACATTGTATCACTTCCTGTCCAAATGGTGTCATTTATTTTGGAGATGAAAATGATGATACCGTTACAAATGGTGAAGAAACTGTAAGGTTAAGCAATCTTTTGCGAGACAAAGCAGGATATAGATATATGGAAGAATTAGGAACAAAACCACGGGTTTATTATTTGCCTCCAGTAAATAGACTTTTCCCTTTTGAAAAGAACAATGAAGAAAATAGTGAATCATGAAAGCAACAGCACAAAAAGAGCAAGTATATAGAACTAAAAGAGGCCAAGCCTTATTGAGTCATACAGTTAATACCTCCTTGAAATATAAGTTATGGGTTGCTTTTCTAATCCTCATAATTTGTATAGGCGGATATGCTTATTATAGACAGTTAAAATTTGGACTTATTGTTACAGCAATGAGAGATTATACATCTTGGGGTATATACATATCCAATTTTGTGTTTTTTGTAGCCATAAGTTTAGTGGGGTCATTAATCAGTTCCATTTTGAAACTAAATAAAAATAATTGGTCAAGACCTTTAACAAGAGTATCTGAAATAATCGCTGTTTCAGCAATTATTTGTGCCGTAGTAATAATTATAGTTGACATGGGGCGCCCAGATCGTTTCTTCTATGTTATCATGCATTTAAGAATCCAATCACCTATTATTTGGGATGTTATTATTATTTCAACATATTTAGTTATTAGTCTTTTATTACTCTACCTCTCTTTATTACCAGATATCGCGCTTTGTCGTGATCGTTTAACAGCCATCCCAAAGTGGAAAAAAAAGATGTACCGAATTATGGCAATCAATTGGAGCAATCATCCCAAACAAATAAAGATGCATCATAAAATAACTATAATATTAGCGATTTCAGTATTACCCGTTGCATTTGCAATCCATACAGTTACATCGTGGTTATTTGCCACAACTTGGCGACCAGGCTGGGATAGCACAAATTTGGGACCATATTTTGTATCGGGGGCTTTTATGGCAGGCGCTGCTGTAATTATTGTTGCAATGTACCTAATTAGAATCCATTTAAAACTCAAAGATTATATCACAGAGAAGCATTTTGAAAAGATGGGTAGGCTTTTAGTATTGTTATCACTAGTTTATCTTTACTTTAATATTAATGAGTACTTAGGCCCAGCGTTTAAAATGGTTGGTGTTGAAGGTGAACATATCACAGAATTATTTACAGGAAAGTATGCCCCAATGTACTGGTTTGTACAAATAGGGGGACTCATTTTACCTATAGTTTTATTGATCTTCAAACCATTTCGTAAACCTTTACCAATATTTATAATATCCATACTTGTTGTTTTGGGAGCATGGTTTAAACGGTTTTTAATTGTTATCCCATCGCTTCAACATCCTTATTTACCAATCCAAAATGTAGACGAATCTTATTTACATTACAATCCTACTTGGGAGGAATGGGCTATCACAATGTCCTCTTTTGCATGGTTTTTGTTAATCATTACAGTGTTAATTAAATTATTTCCAGTAATACCAATTCTTAAGGAAAAACTTAAACCTGAAACAGTCGTTAAACTAAATGTCTTTAAAAATGAGAATCAATAATTATTTAAATAGATTTGTTTCTAAGCTCTTAATCCTTTTGAGTTTAATAGCTTTCAATAGCTCAATTGTTTATGGACAAGATTCTATGGAGGATGCTATTTTAACCGTTTCTTTCTCTGAAGATAATAACGCCAAAATTATTACAACAAAAGCAGCAGATCAATCTGGGATGCCGATTGAGGACCTTGAATTATATTATTTTGTTAAAAGAACCTTCAGCTTATTGCCAATTGGAGATCCTTTTAATTCCACCGATGAAAATGGAATAATAGAAGTAACGTTTCCTAATGACTTACCAGGTGACACAGAAGGGAATGTGATTATTGTTGTAAAAATCCTTGAATCAGACTTATATAATGATCAAACACTTGAAGTTTCCAAAAACTGGGGAATACCTACAGTAATAGAAGATCCTAAAGCTGAAAAAAGATCGTTATGGGCTGCAGCGGCTAATGCGCCAATAAGTTTAATTGTCATTGTGAGTTCCATGATCATTGCAGTCTGGTATATTATATTTTATATAATTTTCAAACTATATAAAATCAGTAGAATTAAACCATTAACTAATTAGTAATATAAATTCAATCATTATGAAAAATCTATTTTTTACTTTAATCGCTATTCTTGTTGGAAGTTTTGCTTTAATATCGATGATTTCTAGCAATTCCATCCTTCAAGATCCTTGGGAAGCACCAGCCAAATACGTTAAAATGGAAAATCCTTTTGCCAATGCTGCAGACGATGATAATATTGGTCGTGCACTATATTCAAAACATTGTAAATCATGTCATGGCACTAAGGGAAAAGGAGATGGCACAAAAGCTGAAAGTATAGACACACCTGTACCAGATTTCACCAATCCATCATTTAGTAAGCAAACCGATGGTTCTTTATATTACAAAACATTTATTGGTAGAGACGATATGCCAAGTTTTGAAAAGAAAATAACTGAAACTGAAGATCAATGGCTGCTAGTAAATTATATTAAAAGCTTATCAAAATAATAGTTAATAAATTAACAAAAAACCTCACCATTAGGTAAGGTTTTTTGTTATACTTCACTTTATAAATAAAAACCTTCTATTTGTAACATATGTTACAAAACATGATAAATGTCATTATCTATCTAATGTTCCGTGACTACCTTTGAATAATTATTGCATCCATTGCTATAGTTTTTTGAAGATTTTTGAGCTAAAGACCATTATGAATAAATCATACCGCTACATAAGTATTTCCCATAAAACGGCTAATACTAAAGAACGAGAAAAATATCATATTTCTGAAGAAGAAAAAGAACAATTAAGCAATGCTTTAAGTACCTCTTTTAAGGATATAACAGGCTTGTTTATATTGGCTACTTGCAATAGAACAGAAATTTATTTTGAATCTGTTTCTACAAAGTCAACGACTATTATTGATTTCTTAATTGACTTTAAATCCATAAAAAATACAGCCTCTGAAAAATATTTGTTCCTGTCAAGTGATGATACTGAATTGTCTATAAAACATCTGTTAGAAGTTTCTTCTGGTTTAGAATCACTTGTGTTTGGTGATGCTGAAATCATTTCACAAATTAAAAAAGCACATCAGTTTTCAATGGCTCATAAATTACAAGGATCCTTACTTGAAAGAGCCTTACAAGCTGTTTTTAAAACTCATAAACGTATTAGTAATGAAACCGACTTTAGAGATGGCACGACCTCTGTAGCTTACAAATCTTTAAAGGTCATCAGACAGTCTTTTGATAAAGACTTAGTGAAATCAGTTAAAATATTATTTGTTGGAGCTGGTGATATCGTAAAACAATTATTTAAATACAATTCAAAGTTCAACTACAATAATATATACATTAGCAACCGAAGTGAAGAAAAGGCTATTATTTTATCGCAAACCAACAACTGTAAAACCTATCCTTGGGCAAATGTGATTTCAAATAATTTTGATGATTTTGATGTGATTATTAGTGCGGCGAGCAACTGTCCTAATTTAATCAAAAACATTCCTAATGTTGACAAAAAAATATTGCTAATAGACCTTGCTGTTCCTTGCAATATTTCAAAATCATTAGCTCTGAACAATAATACGATCTTTCATGATTTAGATTCTATTTCCGTGGAGTTAGAAGAAACTAAAGAGCACCGTTTAGCTGCGACTGATCAGGTTAACCTCATCATTTCAGAAGAGATTAAGGCTTATAATGAATGGCTTGAAGGAGCGCCTTTAAGAGCGCTTTTAGCGGAGTTGAAAATATCAATTAACAATAAGGTTAAAACGTATTTTGAAACTAAAATAGAAGAGTCAAATATTAAATTAGTCACTAACCAAGTTATGAAAAAAGTAATGGCTAATCATGAATTCTCATTAGAGTCGATTGACTTAGACGAATTAATTTCAGACGAGATTGCGTCATTACATGTTTAATTTTAATTCTCTTTAATAAGAGTATTTAGTCAAAAAATAGTTTAAAATATCATACTTTTAATGAGTTAATCATTTACGTTATGAATTTTAAACTATTTTTTTTATGTCTTATGGCAAGTATTATAGATTGTAATGCCCAGAGCATACCATTATATACTGGAACCTATACTGATGGTGATAGTCAGGGCATCTATCAGGCTACCTTCAATACTGAAACCGGAGAACTGAGTCATTTTAAATTAGCCGCTGAAACTCAAGACCCTTCCTATATTGCCTATTCACCAAACAAAAGGTTTATTTATGCTGTGGGAGAAGGTGGTGAAGGAACTGTTTCTGCTTTTAAAGTTAAGGAAAATGGAACTCTTGAATTTTTAAATACCGTACCAAGTAATGGTGGAGCCCCTTGCCATATATCAATAAATCCTGCAGGCAATAAAGCTGTTGTGTCTAATTATGTTGGTGGGAATGTCTCTGTTTACGAAATTAAAGATGATGGAACCTTAAATCCTGCCTATCAGGTTTTTGAATATAACACAACAGAAAAAGCATCTCATGCGCATTCGGCTCAATTTTTTAAATCTAATTTGTTTGTTTCAGATTTAGGGATGGATGCTGTATATATTTACACATTAAATAATGATGGCAAAACTTATGATTTAGTATCATCGTCTTCTGTTTCAATTCAAGAAAAAGCTGGTCCTAGACATTTTGTTATAACCAAAGACGGTAATTTTATTTATAATATTAATGAATATGCCAGTACCATAACCGCCTCAAAAAAAGAGATCAATGGTTTTTTGCTTATTGACCATTACTCAACCTTAGCAAAAGATTATAAAGGGGCCAATTCATGTGCAGATATTCATTTATCAAAAAACGAAAACTTTTTATACGGCTCCAACAGAGGAGAAAATACCATTGTAGTATTTAAAAGAAACACTGTAGATGGTACATTAACCCAAATTCAAAATATTGATGTTGAAGGTGAATGGCCAAGAAATTTTACAATAGATCCTTCTGGTAAATTTCTTTTGGTGGCCAATCAAAAAAGCAATAACATCTCTGTCTTTAAGATCAACTCAGAAAGTGGAACCCTTTCTTATTTAAGCAGTGTAAAAACACCCTCCCCAGTCTGTCTTTTGTTTTAAAAATAAATTCAAAATAAGCTGTTAATTCATTTACAAATAAAATATTGTAAATAAAAAAAATATAGTATCTTTGCGCTCTCATTAATAACCGAGGTCGAGAACCTCATTAATTAATCATTATGCCAGTAAAAATTAGATTACAAAGACACGGTAAAAAAGGGAAACCTTTCTATTGGATTGTTGCAGCTGATGCACGTTCAAAAAGAGATGGTAAATACTTAGAAAAATTAGGTATTTACAATCCAAACACAAACCCAGCAACTGTTGAATTAAACGTTGATGGGGCAGTTACATGGTTACAAAACGGTGCTCAACCAACTGACACTGCAAAAGCAATTTTATCTTACAAAGGAGCCTTATTAAAAAACCATCTAGCTGGTGGTGTTAGAAAAGGCGCTTTGACTGAAGAACAAGCTGAAGCAAAATTCAATGCTTGGTTGGATGAAAAAGGTTCAAGAGTTGGCGCAAAAACAGATGGATTAGCAAAAGCTCAGGCTGATGCTAAAGCTAAAGCCTTAGAAGCTGAAAAAGCTGTTAATGATGCAAGAACTGCTGCGGCAGCTGTTGTTGAAGAAACAGTAGAGGAAGTTGAAGCTGCTGTTGAAACTGCTGAAGAAGTTGTTGAAACTGAAACTGAAACTGCTGCTGAAATTGCTGAAGACGTTGTTGAAGAAGCTGCAGAATCTGCAGTTGAAGAAACTCCCGAAACTAAAAAAGAAGAATAAAAATAATATTTTTTATACTTTTAAACTCCGATAGCTTTATCGGAGTTTTTTATTTTTAAGATTATGAAAATTGAAGATTGCTTTTATTTAGGAAAAATAGTGAGAAAGTACAGTTTCCATGGAGAACTACTCATTAAACTAGATACGGACCAGCCTGAACTCTATGAGAATTTAGATGCTGTTTTTATTGATTATAGAAACACGTTTATACCCTTTTTTATTGAAAGCTCTCAATTACATAAATCTGATTTGTTACGCGTCCAATTTGAAGATGTCCATACAGAGGCTGAAGCAGACAGCTTATTAAAAAGTGATGTTTATTTACCGCTAGAATTTTTACCTAAACTGGAAGGAAATAAGTTTTATTTTCATGAGGTTATTGGTTTTAGCATTGAAGATGTCCATTTTGGAAAAGTTGGAATTATAAAAGGGGTTAATGATTCAACTGCCCAAGCCTTGTTTGAAATAGACAAAGATGGTCAAGAAATTTTGATTCCTGTTAATGACCAATTTATTGTAAAAGTAGACAGAACAAAAAAAACGATCATTGTAGACACTCCGGAAGGATTGATCGATTTATATCTGAATTAATCGTGTCTCAAAAGCCCTTTGTTTTTAAAGAATTTAGTGTACAACAAGACCAATGTGCCATGAAAATTGGAACAGATGCGGTGTTATTAGGCGCTTGGACTTCTTTACAAAATAACCCTAATTCTATTTTAGATATTGGTGCCGGAACTGGCGTTTTAGCTTTAATGTTAGCCCAACGGAGTAACGCAACTCTTATTGATGCCATTGAAATAGATGCCAATGCCTACGAGCAATGTGTTGAAAACTTTGAAAATGCACCTTGGAGCGATCGGTTATTTTGCTACCATGGCTCTTTAGATGAGTTTTCAGATGAAACAGAAGCGCCCTATGACCTCATTATTTCAAATCCACCATTCTATTCAGAGAATTATAAAACATCCAGTAATCAACGTGATTTGGCTCGATTTTCTGATGCTTTACCATTTGATCAGTTACTTAAAAATGTTTCAAAATTACTCGCAGAAAACGGGTCATTTTCTGTCATCATTCCATTCAAAGAAGAACAATCGTTCATTGTATTAGCCTCAAATTTCAATTTGTTTCCGAGCAGAATTTGTCATGTTAAAGGCCATCCAACTTCAGACATAAAACGAAGTCTTATTGAATTCACATTCATTGAAAACAGCATAAAAATTGAAGAACTTTTTATTGAACACGAGAGGCACAATTACAGTGATGCCTATATAAATCTAACTAAAGATTTTTATTTAAAAATGTGATAATTAGTGGCTTTTTTCTGCTTTGTTTTTTTACTACACTGTATTTCTTTTAATACTGATATATATCATTGCATATAAAATTTATAAAAAATAATTTCAAAATATTAATTTTTAAATTTCAGTATTATGAAAAATATATTATTTCTTATAGTGATACTATTTATGTTGGGTTGTCATAATGATGAACTAATATTGGATGAACCAATATCTTCAGCTATGATTAAACAGGAACTGGCAATTACCAGTGAAAAAGCATATCCTAATATATTACCCTTACCATCTGGTTTTCAACCCGAGGGTATTGTAATAGGTCCAGAAAATAATTTTTATGTTGGGTCAATAATTAGTGGAAAAATTTATAAGGGAGACCTTCGAACAGGTAAAGGTGATATTTTTATTGATCCATCCGAATTTGGAATTGAAAATGCACAGGCAGTTGGTATGGCATTAGATGAAAGAAGCGGTTATTTATTTGTAGCTGCTGGAATAGATATTGAACCTCCTTTTTTTGGAACCGTTCAGATTTATGATTACAGGAATGGCACACATGTAAAAACTTATTCATTTAACTCCGATTATCCTGTCTTTATTAATGATGTTATTGTTACAAAAACCGCTGCTTTTTTTTCTGATTGTTTCAGCCCTGTTCTCTTTAAAATCCCACTCAATAAAAATGGTCAATTACCTGAAGACGATGAGACAATAGTTTTGCCTATGACCGGGTTTTCTACAACTCCTATTGGTCTTCCAGGATTCCCTTTTCCCATATTTGGTAATGGAATAGATGCTATTAATTCAGGGAAAATGTTAATAGTAGGGAATTTAGAAAGAGGAGAACTTTATGCTGTTGATTCAGTCACAGGTGATTCTTCAATCATTGACTTGGGTGGTCAATATTTGTATTATGCTGATGGTATATTATTGGATGGTAAAACACTTTATGTCGTCCAAAATATTTTGAACCAAATTTCAGTGGTAGAACTTAACGATGATTTTCATTCCGGTTCCGTTGTCAAGATTATTAATAGTTCAAATTTAAGAATCCCATCAACGATTGCAGAATTTGGCAATTATTTATACGCTGTAAATGCTCGTTTTGATGTAGCTCCACCCACTGGTGGTTTGTACCCTGATGTAGATTTTGAAGTTGTTAAAATCTCAAAATGATTTCAATTTGGTTAAAGAAGAACACTAGCTATTAAGTAAATAAAATTTTATAAATTAATCCTTCGGTCTTTCAGTCGGTTTCTTTTTGAGATATACTTTATAGAATTTCCGAAGGATTATCTTTTAAACTGCATTAAAGATATCTTAAAAGCGGCCGTGTTAAACAGGTTGGTCCACCTCCTCCCTTTACACTAATATCATTTCCTTTATACGTTTCTACTACACATCCTGCAGCTTCCATTCTCTTCTGAGTAATATAATTTCCATCAACCATAATGCAGTGCCTAGGTCCTATAGCAAGCACATTACATCCCATGGTTTCAAATTCTTCCTCAGGAACTTCAATAAGTTCAAATCCTCTTCGTAATAATTCATTTCTAAATTTAATAGGCATTAGAGGTGAATATACAACCGCAAGATTTTTGTCAACGGGACTCAAAATAGACATTAAATGAAAAACATCTTGTTTCCCTTTATAGTGAGGCAAATCAACAATAATAACCGAAATACCCTTTGGTTCCAGCAATCCTTTTAACTGAATAATTCCATCTTCATTCGTTCGGTAGGTGTTGCCAACAGCCAATGTTGTTTGATCTAACCAGGCAACATCGCCACCTTCAAGTGTTCCTGGAAATTCAATTTCTCCTAAAATATGAATGTTATTATCCTTAAAATATTCTTTATGAAACTTTGGTTCATATGCTCTTCCTACCTTTCCCATATTACAAATAATCATCCCAAAATCAGTTGCTATAGAAGCATCTCTACAATAAATGGAATCTATAGAAAGAGCCTCCCTTAACGGAAAGTGTTCTATCTGAATATCATGACTCTTTAATGTATTTTCAAAAACATTATATTCTTCAGTAGCATTATTAAAATTGGGTAATGACAAATAATGTAATTCTTGCCATTCTCTTTCTAATTTATTATGAGAAATAAAGGCCTGTTTAACCGGTTTAATGATTACTGAAATTAATTTCGAATATTCTGAATGACAGGTACTATGCATTTATTTTGTTTTAATCTATTTCATATAAATATAAACAGTAATACCAATTAATAATAACAAAAATCCATAATATACAGTATCGCTTCCCGACCCATAAATAGCCCACAATGAATAACTAAAGCCAAGGGTTGATAAAACAAAAGTTTTTACCCAACTTTTAGGGTGCATTTTTTTCTCTATGATGATTAAAGCATAAGCAGTAGCAGAAAAAAGATATGGAACTAAGGCAACAAAAACGGTGAATTGCACAATAAATTCAAATTGATTAACCAATCCCTCGGAAAAACTCATCAACATGACAGCAGTATATAAGACCCCTCCTATAATAAAGCCTAAAACTGGAGCTCCCTTATTGTTCTCTCTTTCAAAAAAAACTTGGAAATAAATTGTCTTTTGCAGGAGACATTGAAATTTGACCAGTAATTAAAATCCAGCCATTTAAAATTCCTAACCCAGATACTAATACGCCCACGGCAACAAAATACCCTCCATAATCTCCCCCAATAACTTTAGCCGCTTCAGTAAAAGGCGTAAGTGATTTTTGTAAAATATCCAGAGGTAATATTACAAACAAAACAATGGTTCCGAAAATATAAAGAAGGGTTACAATTAGGGTTCCTATCATGGTAGCCCTAGGAATTGTTTTCTCAGGGTTTTCAATATTGCCGGCTGGAATTGTGGCACATTCAATCTCCAAAAAAGCAAACAAGGTTAACGTAGCCACTGAAGAAAATGCCGTGAAATCACTTTCCGAGGCGAGATTAAAAGAAGGTAAATTGTTACTATCAAAAAAGAAAGCCCCGATAATAATTATATTATTATCGGCATTATTTTAATAATGGTTGTAAGGAGCTGAATTTTTCCTGATTCCTTTATTCCCAGAGTATTAATCCATGTAAAAAACCACATCAAAATTAATCCTAAACTAACCGACAAAGAGGAGTTTGTTGCCAATTCAGGAATAAAAAAACTGGCGGCTCCAATAATTGCAATTGCAATAGTTCCATTAGCTACCCAACACGCTATCCAATAACCCTAAGCCACCAAGAATCCTATAAAATCAACAAACCCTTCTCTCGAATAGACATAGGGCCCAACACTTTTACTGACTACAATTTTACTTAAATCACTAAATATTTTAGCCAATATTAAGGCACCGGTAGCTGTAAACAGCCAACCCGCTAAACTCACACTCCCATAGTTTGACAACACTGCAGGTAATACAAATATTCCAACTCCAATCATATTTCCCACCACAAGAGAGGTTGCAGTTAATAGCCCTGTTTTTTGGGTTTTTGAGGCCATTTATTTAAATTTAAAAAGAGCTAAGAATTAATATGTAAATTAGAAGACGTTTAAATATACAATTATAAAAGAATCAATGTCAAATAAATTTTACATCCATCCAGATATTTCAAAAGCAGAAACACTTCCTGCTTCATTTTATAGAGATAACGATCTATTTGAAACTATAAAGGAAAAGATATTTCTAAAATCGTGGCAATGGATTGGTGATGAAACATTAGTTTCTAAAAAGCAATCAGCTCATCCATTTGTATTACTTGATGGTTTTCTTAATGAACCAATACTATTAACCAAAGATGCCGATAATAAAATCACATGTTTAAGCAACGTATGCACACATAGGGGAAATTTGGTATCCTTAAAGTCTGGGACTTCAAAACAATTAACTTGTTCCTATCACGGCAGAAGATTTAGTTTAAACGGTGAGTTTGAATATATGCCGGAATTTGAAAAAACCAAAGATTTTCCGCGTCTCTGCGATAATCTGCATACTTTTCCCTTAAAAAAATGGGGATCCTTGTTGTTTGCTGGTCTTAGTCCTTCTTTTGATTTTCAGCAGGTAATTGACAAGATGAATGAGCGTATAGGGTTTCTTCCATTGGGTGCATTCATTAAAGACACCTCTCTAAATAGAGACTTTATTGTTAATGCGCATTGGGCCCTTTATTGTGATAATTATTTAGAAGGTTTTCATGTTCCTTTTGTGCATAAAGGCTTAAATGCCCTGTTGGATTATGGAAGTTATACAACAGAAGTTTATGACTATTGTAATCTTCAAATCGGATATACAGAAGATACCCAAAATGTTTTCAATTTACCTAAAAAACATATAGATTATGGCAAAAATGTTGCCGCCTATTATTATTGGGTATTTCCGAATATGATGTTTAATTTTTATCCTTGGGGACTATCAATAAATATTGTGCAACCCCTAAATATTCACAAAACAAAAGTATCGTTTATTTCATATGTATACGATACCAATAAATTGAATAAAGGGGCAGGTAGCGCTTTGGATAAAGTGGAGCAAGAAGACGAAGAAATTGTTGAAAACGTGCAAAAAGGAGTGCGTTCATCCTTTTACAAAGCGGGTCGCTTTTCACCAACTAGGGAACAAGGCGTTCATCATTTCCATCGATTACTTTCTGATTTTTTAAATCAATAAAATCATCAATTATTTCCTTATTTAATGCAAAGTATTTCATTGGCTTTATTTAAATTTGACAACTGTTACAGATTTAATAAAAATACGCTGCATATTTTCAGAATTATGCAGTTTATTCAAAATAGTATAGAATGAAACCAGATTTATTTCAAGCGCCAGATTATTACAATTTAGATGATCTTCTAACTGAAGAACACAAATTAGTTCGTGATGCTGCCAGAGAATGGGTGAAACGTGAAGTATCGCCAATTATTGAAGATTATGCACAAAAAGCAGAATTTCCAAAACAGATCGTCAATGGATTAGCAGAGATTGGCGCTTTTGGTCCTTATATTCCAGTGGAGTATGGTGGTGCTGGTTTAGACCAGATTTCTTATGGATTAATCATGCAAGAAATAGAACGTGGTGATTCCGGTGTGAGAAGTACCGCTTCTGTTCAATCTTCACTGGTAATGTATCCTATCTGGAAATATGGAAATGAAGCTCAACGCCAGAAATACTTACCAAAATTAGCAAGTGGTGAATGGATGGGTTGTTTTGGATTAACAGAACCCGACCATGGAAGTAACCCGGCAGGAATGGTAACCAATTTTAAGGATATGGGAGACCATTATTTATTAAACGGTGCCAAAATGTGGATTTCAAATGCGCCGTTTGCTCAAGTAGCTATTGTTTGGGCCAAAGACGAAAGCGGACGTATTCATGGGTTGATTGTTGAACGTGGTATGCCAGGCTTTACAACGCCTGAAACACACAACAAATGGTCACTTCGTGCCAGTGCCACCGGTGAACTGATATTTGATAATGTCAAAGTTCCTAAAGAAAATTTATTACCCAACAAATCAGGATTAGGTGCGCCTCTTGGCTGTTTAGATTCTGCCAGATACGGTATTGCCTGGGGCGCCATTGGTGCCGCTATGGATTGCTATGATACGGCTTTACGTTATAGTAAAGAACGTATGCAATTTGGAAAACCTATTGGTCAGTTTCAATTACAACAAAAAAAATTAGCTGAAATGATTACAGAAATCACCAAAGCGCAATTATTAACTTGGCGTTTAGGGACCTTACGTAACGATGGTAAAGCAACCTCTGCGCAAATATCTATGGCAAAACGAAATAATGTCGATATGGCTATTCATATTGCTCGTGAAGCCAGACAAATGCTAGGAGGTATGGGAATTACCGGCGAATACAGCATCATGCGCCATTCTATGAACCTGGAAAGTGTGATTACTTATGAAGGCACTCACGATATTCATTTATTAATTACAGGCTTAGATATTACAGGTTTAAATGCCTTCAAATAAATAACTTAATAGAAAAAATTGATACAAATGCTTCTCTGTTTAGAGAGGCATTTTTTATTTTTAAATAAAAATACTGAAATTGAAAAAATTCGTTTACTTAAAACTTGTTACATTTAGTATTGTGAGCTTATTTTTAGCTTGTTCTACAAGCGATGATTCCTATCAAAATACTTCAGCTCCTTTTAATGAATTATTGAATAATAATGGTTCTAATAGCGGATCTAGTGACAACAATCCCAACACGAATAATCAAAATTTGAAACTTTTATCACTTGGTGATAGTTATACCATTGGCCAGAGTGTTTGTGAAACCTGCAGGTTCCCGGAACAATTAAAAGATAGCTTAAGAGCTCAATTAAGTTCTGACATTAATTTTGAATTAAAAGTTATAGCCAAAACGGGTTGGACGACTTCAAACCTCATCAATGCCATTAAAACTGAAAATTTATTTTACAACTATGACTTAGTAACGCTCCTAATTGGCGTTAACAATCAATACCAAGGACAAGCCTTTTCTTTATACGAGACAGAATTTCCTGATCTTGTAAACACGGCCATATTATTGGCTAAAGGAGATAAAACCAATGTGATTGTTGTATCAATTCCTGATTACGCCTATACCCCTTATGGGAGCGGTAACGAATACATATCAAAAGATATAGATAAATACAACGAATTTGCCCAAGCGTATTGCGCCATTAATAACATAAGCTTTGTTAATATCACAGATATTACAAGACAAGGATTAGAAAATCCGGATTTAGTAGCATCAGATGGACTGCACCCTTCAAGCCTGGCTTATTCGTTTTTTGTTGAAAGAATTCTTCCTATAGCCCTTGATAAATTAATATATTAGAACTGCTTTTTTTGTTACATTTACTTTATGCTTACATCAAAAACACGTTTAGATAAGACTTATAAAACGGCTAAAGTTATTGAGTTTGATAACCGCTCAAAATTCATTTTATTTAGTGATTGTCACAGAGGTGATAATAGTTTTGCCGATGATTTTGCAAACAACCGAAATATCTATTTCCACGCCTTAAAACATTATTACAACCACGGCTTTATCTATTGCGAGGTTGGTGATGGCGATGAACTTTGGGAAAACCTCTTTTTCAAATCTATCTTTGAAGCTCATAAAAATGTATATCTGTTAATGAAACAATTTTATTCTGAAAACAGATTACATTTAATTTGGGGCAATCATGATATGGTTTACAAGAACCCTAATTACGTAAAAAAACATTTGTCAACCTATTTTGATGAAAAAACGGGTGAAAATGTGGAATTATTTAACGGTATCACCTATAATGAAGGCATCATTTTAAAAAATACCGAAACACAGCAGGAATTATTTTTAACTCATGGCCATCAGGCAGACTGGTGGAATTATTTATTCTGGAAATGGAGTCGTTTTATGGTAAGAGCTCTTTGGAAACCATTAAATGTGATGGGCATTGCAGATCCAACAAGTCCTGCAAAAAACTATAAAGAGCTTATTAAAGTAGAACGCAGAACTAAAAAATGGATTGCAGATAATAACAATATAATTACCATTGTTGGCCATACACACAGACCCCGTTTTCCAGAGCCGGGCGATATTGCCTTTTTTAATGATGGTAGTTGCGTGCATCCCAGAAGTATTACTGGCATTGAAATTGAAAAGGGCGCAATATCGTTGATTAAATGGCAAATTTCAACAAAAGAAGATGGGACTCTTCAAATTATAAGAGACCTTCTTGAAGGACCACAAAAACTAATTGATTATAAAACAGATCAACTCTCAGGTGCCAGCTCTACTTCCAAACCATGAATATTTGGTGTAATAGGAATTTGACAACCCAACCTGCTATTTTGCTTTACATAAAATGCCTCTGAAAGCATGGCGTCTTCTTCATCCTGCATTATTGGTAATTCAGTATTACTTAGAATGTAACATTGGCAAGAAGCACACATAGCCATACCGCCGCAAACACCAATAGTTCCTTCAGGAGCCAATTCATAAGATCGCACTACTTCCATAAGGTTCATGGCCATATCAGTTGGTGCCAACACTTGATGCTGAGTGCCATTTCTGTCCGTGATTTTTATAGTAATATCTTTCATTAAACGCCGTTATTCTAGGTTATGCTCCTTTCTGGATTTCTCATTTCTTAGAAACAATAAGAAACAGCGGCAAAAATAATATTAAATCGCTAACAACAATATATAATCCTATAAAATTAATAGGAAATAAAAATATTAATTAGAACTAGAAATAAATGAAATGGTACTCTCTCTGTTAATTAGAGTAAAGAATAATTGAACAATGCACCAGAATTAAGTGCTCTACTTTTTGCCGTTATTCCAATAATGTGGATTGGTGTCTTCGGAACGTTGTTCCCAATAAGCCTGATTTACTTTATGACCATCAAAAGTTTTCAACTTTCTCTCATACACCCAAATGGTTGGATTAAAAACCATATCTGTTACAGCAACAGTGTATAATTGAGGGTCTTCTTCTGCTTTCCTTTTATCTTCCTGAATAATAACCACAAAACCATTATGCTCAAGCAGTCTTTTTAAAAAATCTTTGCGCTCTTCAGAAACGCCTTTTTCAACGAACGTAACTCTTGTTTCCTCAATACTTCCAAACATATGACTTCCTGATAATGGCATAACGTCTTAATTTAAATTTTTACTTAATTCAAAAATATAATCATATAACGGGCTGTAAAGACCTATAACCAAAATACCAGCCACCGTTACCAAAAGACCTAATCGCATATATAATTTATTTTTAAAATATGGAATGGCCTGATCACTGGTTCTTAAAAACATAGCTCTTACAACCAACAAGTAATAATATAATGAAATAGTCACATTAACAACAGCTAAAAACACCAAAAGATAATACCCTTCACTCGCAGCCGCGGTAAACAAGAAAAACTTGCCAAAAAACCCAGCCACCGGAGGAATTCCAGCCAGTGAAAACAGTGCCAACATCATGACTAAACTTAAGTTAGGATTTGTTCTGTATAAACCTTCATAATCATTCATGTTTTCTTTACCCGTTTTTAAAGAAATGGCTTGAACCACACCAAAAGCTGCTAAATTTGAAAAGATATAAATCATTACAAAGTAAACAATGGTAGCTGTTCCTAATTGGTTTCCAGTCATTAATCCCAATAGAATAAATCCAGCCTGGGCTATAGATGAGAATGCCAAAAAGCGTTTCATGTTTTGTTGACGCAAAGCGAATAAATTACCTGTAAACATAGTCGCAAGGGCAATCACATAAATGATATTATCCCAAACGTGCATTAAGCTTTTAAAAACGGTAAAAAATAAAATCATGAGTATAAAAACCGCTGCGCCTTTTGAAATAACAGATAAATAGGATGCCACACTAATAGGTGCTCCTTCATAAACATCAGCCGTCCAGAAATGAAATGGCACTAATGATATTTTGAAAGCCAATCCAGCAAAGAACAATACAAATCCTAATATAGTTAAGTTAGTAGATGAAATCATCGTGATAATATCATCAAAATAAATAGATCCAGATGTTGCATATAACATAGAAATCCCAAACAAGGAAACTCCTGAAGCTAATCCAGCAGACAAAATAAATTTGATTCCTGCTTCACTTGAAATTCTCTTGGTCACTTCAAAAGCAGCCAAAGCAGCCACTGGCAATGTTGAAAGCTCCAATCCTAAATAAAACATTAAGAAATCGCCTGCAGAAATCATAAAATACATTCCAAGCAATGAAGAAAATAGCAAAATAAAAAATTCACTTCCTCTATTTTCACTCACAATTTTTTCATTTAACCAAT
>DATCZQ010000047.1:0-2611 GCA_036525815.1 Yeosuana sp.
CCTCAAGTAAGTTCACCTTAGATTTCTTAGGTTGTATCTTATGTTTTTTAGTAGTTAAACCTGTATACATAGAACCTGCTATAGAAGTATACGGTTTCACTATAAGATTTTTCTTATGTTTATATAAAGTATCTTCATCTACATTTTCTAATAACCAATTAGTTATATCAAGTTTATCATTATGTGTTAAATTCTTCTTAGAAATATTAGTTTTATTTGCTTTATTATATGAGGCAATACCACGTTCTGTTGGGAAAGCCATCTCAGGAAACATCTCGTTAACATCATATGCAGCATCTAATAAGAAATTACCTTCAGATTTAAAACTAGAATTAAATTGTGCGTGTTGTATACCTTTTTTAGCGTGTTTAAATTGCTCTTCAATAGGGGTGGTATGATTATAATAAAAACCAGATATAGTTTTACCACCTACAGCATTAGATTTATCAGAGTTCTTAGTAGTAGCTTCATTAATATAATTTAAAAATCTTTCGTCCATGAATTTGTTCCAAAAATCAATCAATGAATGACCTGAGTCATATAATGCTTTTTTAATTGATTGATTACTGCCTGATATCGTGTTACTTAGAGGGATAAGTACCTTATTAAAATTAACTCTAAATCCAAATGAAAAATCTTTTGATGCTAATTCTCTTGCAATCTCTAATCTACCTTCATGCGTATCAAATTTTCCATTATCAATCATTTCTACCACTTTCTTCTTTGACCTTTCATCAAAAATACCAGCTTCTTTTTTACCTAACTTAACACTTAAAATAGCTTTTTTAAAATCAGCTTTAGCAGCATCTAACCCACCTTCATATACCCCTTTACTTAAAGCGATATCTAATCCCTCCATAATATATTCTGATGCATACCATTCGCCAAGCATTGCCTTACCACTTTGAGCAGTTACAAATACAGCAATAGGTTTACCCTTATGCTCTGGGTGTAATTTATCTCTTTTCTCTACAATCTGTTTTGCAGTATTCATTAATATAGCAATTTTAGCATCATCTGAAGCTGCAAAACCAATTCCGTCATCAACATTCTTTTTGATATAAGTATAATCTATACCTCCATCAATAACAATACGTCTACCATTTACAATAGCCTCTCCAACCTTAGTAGCATCACTATTAATAAAAATAGCCGCTCCACCAGATTTTTCAAGTACTTTTTCTATATTTTCTGCCTTTGGATAAGACATACCTTCTCTTTGTGTTAATGGTTTTGTATCAAAACCTTTAACTTTAGCCTTACCAATAAGACTTCTCTGAAGTTTATGAGTACCATCTACTAATGAGCCAGGTTGTAAAAACTCATTAGCCATATCAGGATTATCAAAAAGTTCTTCGTTTAAAGATATTTCTTCTCCAGTTTCAAACCCCTCCTTAATTTGATTAGCTAAATCGATTAATTCTTGCTCTGTTCTAACTTTTTGTCCTATTCCTATAGATGATAATAAATTATTAAAGAAGTCTTTTATTTTAGCAAAAACAGTTATATTATTTAAGTCATACTGATTATTTGCAACTCTAGCAATAAACTCAGTAATAGCCTCCATCTTCTGTTGGTCTTCATCATACTGACTAGCAAATTCCTCTGTAACCTCACCTTTTTTGAATAACCCTCTTTTACCAATTCTTCTCTCCATTGATACAACTTGGTCATAAAGTGTATCAATCATTTTTGGATTAATTCCATTAATAACATTAAGGATAGGATGTACCCCTTCATGCATCATATCGTTATCACTTGTTTGAAATCTTTCTAAGTCGATATGTATCATTTTTGTATTAGGGTCATAAAAAGCCTTTGTCTCTTTAGCATCCATCATAGCCTGTTCAGGAGTTAAATTTTTATCCCCTTCTAAAGCTGATTTAACATATGCCTTTTCAAAAGCACTTTGTGTTGGATGCATAGTCATATTAACCTTCTCGTCAACACTTCTAACAGCCTTCATGATATTATCGGCTGCATCCATTGCTTTATTAACCTTCTTGAAGTTTGCCTTCTGCTCAGGTGTAAAATCTTTCTGACGAGCCTCATTAATTCTATCCTCTATACTCTCCTCCATAGTCATTACTTCTCCATGACCATAAGAGTCTCTTTCTTTTATATCTTGTAGATTAAATATAGCCTTTTGACCATATTTATTAGCAAGTGTTCTTACGTGTTCATTATTGCTATTAGGGACAAGGATAGAAATATCTAAATAGGTTTGTCCTGTTTTTTTATCATACCATGTTCCAACAACCATATCAGGATTATCTCTTAATAAATCATCATGCTGTCTTCTGTATGCTTCTATCTGTTCTGGTGTAACCTCCCCGTCTACTGTTTGTGTAAACTCAGGGAAAATAGATACAGATGTATTCTCTGTACCAATCATATTCTTACCATCAATATCATAAGACGAACCTTCAAATTCAGCAGTTGTTTTAGCTTGTTCAGTAGAGATATCTCTCATCTTCTGCTCCTCTTCAGGTGTAAACTTATCAGCCTCCTCAAGTTTTGATAATACCCTTTGTTCCCATCTAGCAGACTCTTCGCCTTGAGGCTTCTGTTCTTCTATTTCCTCAGCTTCTAAATCAACAGTACCTTCATC
>DATCZQ010000048.1:0-10614 GCA_036525815.1 Yeosuana sp.
TCTGAATTGATAGAGACATTTCTTATTATAATATCATAAAAACATTTGTCGTTTTCAGGAATATCAATATAGGGCTGGTAATTAACACCTTCTACCTCATTTAAGGCAATATGATCCAAGGATTGCAGTAAAGCGATATAAATATACTTTCTGGTAATATCGCGCGCATAATCATTGGGGTAATGCCCTGCTTCAAACAAAATAGTAGGAATATTAAAACTCTGAAAAGTATCTCCCACACAATTGAGATTAAAAGCATCATCATACACGCCAACCTGATCAGGAATAACCATTTGTAGCGTCTTATTCATAGTGGCAATGACCTCCATGGCAATCTTTCTGTTAGTGGTTATAGTGCATGCTTCATCTTGGGCAGGTGCCAAAAAAGAGACGGTGGCCGGTTGATTTGTTTTTCCCGCAGAAAATATAGTGCGCTGCCCATGCAGGTTATAACAAAAATGGGGTTTAAATGCGTTAAAAACCTGTCTGAGAATCTTACTTTCCGGTTGAGATAAAGCCTGAGCATCCCGGTTAAGATCGATGTTATTGGCATTGACTCGTGTATAGGCCTCAGCTCCATCTGGATTTAAAATAGGAATAATATAGAGAGAACAAGCGCTTAATATGTGATGAGTAAATTCTAAATCTTCTGAAAGGGTATTTAATAGATCAAAAAGCGCCTTCGTGGTGGTGGATTCATTACCGTGCATTTGTGACCACATCAATATTTTTTTTGCGCCGCTACCTATCTTAATGCCATAAACAGGTTTTTTTAAAACAGACAGTCCGATGGTCTCAATAGTCATTTTAGATTCCAGTTTTTTAAACAAAGGCTGGATATGTGCATTGGTAATATAGCGATGATAAAGACGGGTTTCTTTATGGGTTTCAAATAGATCTTTTAAGACTTCAATATGCATCTGAAATAATTAAGATACAAATGTAAACATTTACTAATTTACATTTGTAAACAGATTATTAAACTAAAATTGTATACAATAGTCAACATATGTATATAAAATTCACAGATGTAATCAGGTCCCTATAAAGATTTAAAGCCCTTAATATGTTAACATATATATATTATTCTATTTCAATACTTTATATCATTTTATATCATGTTTTTATTTAAACATAATTGACTTTACCCCCTTTTATTTTCGGGATTACAACTATAATTGTTACATTTGTAAAACTATTTGACCCTCAATTGTGTTTACAATGATAAACAACGATGATTTCGCTAAAAGACTGCAAAAAGTCATAGAATTTTATGGAGAAACTGCAGCGTCTTTTGCTGAAAAAATTGGCGTACAGCGTTCCAGTATCTCCCATATATTGTCAGGTAGAAATAAGCCGAGTCTTGACTTTATATTAAAGATCCTTTCCTCCTTCCCTGAAGTTGAATTGTATTGGCTGTTGAATGGAAAAGGTGCCTTTCCATCAGAGGTGAATTCTAAAACGGATACCGTGCTATCAGATGACAAGATATCAGATAGTTTGGTAAAAAAAACAATTGAAGAAAAGGCAACCAATAAATCTATTGAGCGCATCATTATCTTTTATACCGATGGAAGTTTTAAAAACTTTCAGAATTAAGCATTTTCTTTAGTAATTTTGCATTGAAATCATTTTTATGAAAAATCTCCTTTTCTTAGCTCTGGCCTTACTTATTATAAGTTGTTATCAATCTGAAAGAAACTGTAAGGATTTTAAAACGGGTAGCTTTTATAGTGAAGTCAGCATCGAGGACGTATTGTATAGATCTCAGTTTACGCGTTCTAATAATGTGCAGGTGGAGATGTATAATGGGAAATCTGATTCCGCTCACGTCCGATGGATCAATGATTGCGAAGTGGTTTTTAAGACGATACACCCAAAAAACATGGCAGAGCATAAAGATATTCATTTGAAAATCTTAACTACCACAGATTCTTCATACACCTTTGAATATTCTTATGTAGGGGAAACTAAAAAACAAAAAGGAATAGCCTTTAAAATAAAAGACTAGATTAATTTAAAGGATATAAAAAAGATTCTACTACATGAAAATTAAGCTCATTCGACTCTGTTAGTTCATAGGTCATAAAAAGTTCGCCCCAAAATTCACCATCCGAGAAATCTGCAATAATCCATTTATGATTTAACAATTTAACTGTGTTGATCATCATTTTTCTTCCTGAACTGGACGCATAAGGTACTAAAGGATGTTCTCCTTTCACTTCATTTAACTCATAGATGTGATCTTTGATATAAGGGATCAACTCCGCCACTTTGTACCCTTTATTTTCAAAATAACTGATGGCATCTTCATTGCGTTCTAAATTAAAATGCGATAAGTTTAAAATGGTATTTTCTAAAGTGGCTATAGAATCTTTGTAGGTAGCTAATCTCGCTTCACTGGATTGCAATTTTTGCTCTTGAGATTCCATAATGCGTTTAGAAGTCACATATTGAAATAATATGATTAAAACCGAGAAGATAAATAAGTAAATAAAAATACGTTGTTTCATAATTAAATAGTGATTTGTAAATTATCATAGGCTAGAAAAACATGCTGTGGCAACTTTTTTTCTACGGCTTCATGAAACCCTAATAAATGGCTAATGTGCGTAATATAAGCCACTTCAGGATTCACCTGATCTATAAACTGCAAAGCTTCCTCTAAATTAAAATGAGAGATATGTGGCTCTATTCTTAGAGCATTGATGACTAAAACTTTGATGTCTTTTATTTTTTGAATTTCAACCGCTTCCATACTCTTGATATCTGTTAAATAAGCAAAATCTTTAAACCGAAACCCGAACACCTGTAATTGATGATGCATCCCGCTAACAGGTATCACTTGTAGATTATGCAACATAAATGGTTTGTTTTCAATAACATTGATAGAAAGCGTAGGAACTCCGGGATATTTGTTCTCTGTTTCAAATATATAATCAAAGCGTTTGGTCAAAGACGCAATAACCCGTTTGTGGGCATAAATTTGAACATCGCCCTGGCGAAAATAAAAAGGCCTGATATCATCTAAACCAGCCACATGATCTGAATGTTCATGAGTAAATAAAATACCATCAATTTTATGACAATTGACGCGTAACATTTGTTGTCTGAAATCGGGACCACAATCTACCACATAAGCATAATCGTCCCATTCAATAAGCACTGAAACGCGCAATCTTTTGTCTTTAAGATCAGTACTCAAACAAACAGGATGTTTACTTCCTATAACTGGAATACCTTGTGAAGTGCCTGTACCTAAAAATGTGATTTTCATTGAATGAATAATGCAATTTGGTTCTAAATTTAACACTTATTAATGAAACCATACACGAGGCTTTTATATTTTTAAAATCACAAGTAATTTTTATCTAAAAACTATTTCTTTTTTTAATTTAAAACATGATAATTATCAGATATTAAACCTAAGTAAATAATTATTTTTATGAGATTAAAAATTAAACTATTTTAAAATGATAATAGGAGTTTTAAAAGAAACCCAAAAAGGTGATAATCGAGTCGCTATTACCCCTAAAATTACCCAACAACTTATAGAAAAAGGTTTTGAAGTCAGAGTCCAAGAAGATGCAGGCGCCAATTCTTCTTATAAAAATTCAGATTATAGCAAGGCCGGAGCAAGCATAAGAACTAAAGAAGATCTTATAAAAAACGCAGATATTCTAATAAAAATAAATCCTTTTGACAATAAGGAATTAGAAAAATTAAAAAAAGGTCAAATAATTATTGCGCAATTATTTCATAAATCGCATCCACACGATATAAAAATCATTGCCGAAAGAGGCGCTACTGCCTTTTCAATGGATGCCATGCCTCGAATTTCAAGAGCACAGGATATGGATGTTTTAAGTTCTCAGAATAATTTAGCTGGTTATAAGGCTGTCATTAAAGGGGCTTATGAGATGACAAAAATATTCCCGCTTATGATGACTGCAGCAGGCACTATTTCCCCTGCAAGGGTTTTGGTCTATGGTGTCGGGGTAGCTGGTTTACAGGCTATTGCGACTGCAAAAAGATTAGGAGCCATCGTTGAGGCTACAGATATTAGAACAGAAACCAAAGAACAAGTAGAGTCCTTAGGTGGAAAATTCATCATGGTTGATAATAACGGTGAAGAATCAGAAGGTGGTTATGCAAAAGTGGCCTCAGAAGATTATGCAAGGCGACAAAAAGAAGCGGTTGACAAATCCTTATTCAAGGCCGATCTAGTCATTACAACCGCTATGGTGCCAGGAAGAAGATCGCCTCTTTTAATTACTGAAGAACAGGTAAAACAAATGCAAAATGGGGCTGTAATCATTGATTTAGCGGCGGCACAAGGTGGTAATTGCGAATTAAGCGTCATGAATAAAACGGTTATTAAGCATGGTGTGAAAATTATAGGAACCACTATTGCTCCTGAAAGTGTTTCAACAAATGCCAGTGATCTATATGCAAAGAATACCTTTAATTATTTGGTACACTTAACAGAAGGTGATCATTTTAAATGGGATTTAGAGGATCAGATCACCGATGAAACATTGATTGTACATAACGGAAAAATTAGACAAAACGGAAAAATAGCATAAAAAATGAATGAATTAATTGATTTTATAAGTAATAATATTCAAATGATATATATCGTCATCCTGATGATATTTGTTGGAGTTGAAATTATTGGTCATGTACCGGCGGTATTACACACCCCTTTAATGTCTGGGGCTAATGCCATACACGGCGTGGTTATTATTGGGGCCATTTTAGTGTTGCTCGGTGTCGATCCTGAAAATTATTTAGGGCAGGCATTAGGTTTTGTGGCTGTTTTATTAGGTACGCTAAACGTTGTAGGTGGTTTTGTAGTAACAGACCGCATGTTAGAAATGTTTAAAAAGAAAAAATAATGGAGTATATATTTAGTTTGGAATTTATTTATCTAATTGCATCGATGACCTATATTTTAGGTCTAAAAATGCTTGGTAAACCAGAAACTGCAAGAAGAGGAAATTTAATAGCTGCCGCTGGTATGACCATAGCCATTTTTGGTACTATTTTCCTATATCAAGGGGAAGTTCCCACATTTATATATGTATTAATTGGTACGGCCATTCTTATAGGGACTATTATTGGATGGGTAATCGCTAAAAAAGTAGCGATGACCAAAATGCCTGAATTAGTGTCATTATTTAATGGTATGGGAGGTGCGAGTGCTGCTTTAATTGGGCTTATAGAATTTGAACACTATACTGGCAAAACCTTATCAACAGTAACTATTGTAGCTGGTATTATTATTGGTAGCATTTCCTTTTCAGGAAGTATGATTGCCTGGGCAAAGTTGAATGGTACCTTAAATAGACCTTTACGTTTACCAAAATATAATTTATTAAATAACCTTATCATCATCAGTATATTTGTTTTTGCCGGTTTTATTGCATGGTCTGGAACTGACAGTCAATTGTTACTTTATATTTTATTCTTTGCTGCATTAGCTTATGGAATTTTATTTGTATTACCAATTGGTGGAGCAGATATGCCAGTGGTCATTTCATTATTAAACTCCTTTACAGGTTTAGCGGCTGCCTTAGGTGGTTTCTTATACGGCAATATGGTTATGCTTACCGGTGGTATTTTAGTAGGTTCTGCAGGGACTATATTAACATTTGCGATGTGTAATGCTATGAACCGGTCGCTTGTTAGTGTTATATTTGGAAGTTTTGGGTCCTCAGAGGCGCCTATGGCAGGTTCTGAGTCTCAAACCATCACAGGATCTATCAAGAAAACAACTATCAGTGATGTGGCCATATTAATGAATTATTCACAACGAATTATCATTGTTCCCGGATATGGTTTGGCAGTAGCACAAGCACAACACGCCATTCATGAATTGGAACAATTATTAGTAAGCAAGGGTATTTCAGTTAAATACGCCATTCATCCGGTTGCCGGACGTATGCCAGGACATATGAATGTGTTATTAGCAGAAACAAATGTAGATTATGATAAACTAGTGGAAATGGAAGACATCAATCCGGAGTTTTCAAATACGGATGTGGTTTTTGTAGTCGGTGCTAATGATGTGGTGAATCCTGCTGCGCATACCAATCCTTCTAGCCCCATATATGGAATGCCCATTTTAGATGTTGAAAAGGCTAAAAGCATTATCATTAACAAAAGAAGTATGAATCCCGGTTATGCGGGTATTGAAAATGAATTGTTTTATAATACCAAATCATCCATGCTTTTTGGTGATGCAAAAAGTGTCATTCAATCCTTGATCACTGAGTTAAAAGGTATGTAATTCTGTAATTTCTATTTTTTTAAAGCCATTTCATACAAAGAAATGGCTTTATTTTTTTCTATTTTAGCGCTGTTTTTTTTTCTATTTTTGTCTCAATAAAAAAATTATGGCTTTAAAATTAAAAGGAGATAAAGAAATTAGTAAAATTCTGACTATAAAGCAGAAATCTTTACAAATTAACCTTAACGATAACATTTACGGAACCTTTGCTGAAATTGGTGCCGGACAAGAAACTGTAAGGAACTTTTTTCGTGCTGGAGGTAGTTCAGGAACTATTGCAAAAGCAATGTCTGCTTACGACAAGGATTTTAGTGATGCCATTTATGGGGTTGAGGCTGATAATCGCTATGTAAGTGAATCGCGTTTACGCAAAATGCTAAATCATGAAGTTAATTTAATTGAAGACCGCATTACACGAGATAAACATCCTGAAAAATTATTTTTTGCCTTTGCCAATACAGTAGCAACCATCGACTTTTCTAAAAAATTTAAAGGTCATGGCTGGGTAGGTGTCAAATTTCAATTAGACCCTTTAGAAGATTATAATGAGATCATTTTACACGTGCGTTTTAAGCAAACGAATGCACAGTTACAGCAAGAAACCTTAGGAGTTCTTGGAGTTAACCTTTTATTTGGAGGTTTCTACATGCATGATGACCCTAAAGAAATCGTCAAATCATTATATGATAATATAGAAAGAGATCAGATTGAAATAGATATGATTAATTTCTCTGGATGCAGGTTCACTTATGTTGATAACCGATTGATGAGTTTGCAGCTGGTTAAAAATGGTATGACGGAAGCTGTTATGTTTGGCCCTGATGGTATCAATCTGCTTCCTGCGCAAGAACTTTACAAAAAGAATATCCTTGCACTTCGCGGAAGTTTCAGGCCAGTGACAAAGGTGAACATGGATATCTATGAAAAAGCCAAAGAACTGTTTTTAGCAGAAAAAACCGTAGATAAAAATAATGTCAAAATAATCTTTGAAATTACCCTTGCTAACCTTCGTGCGGAGGGTAAAATTAATGAACGTGACTTTTTAGACAGAGCTGAATTACTATGTTCATTAGGGCAGAATGTAATGATAACCAATTTTCAGGAATATTACAGATTGGTTGAATACTTTGCTCAATTCACTAAGGCTAGAATGGCTTTAGCGATGGGTGTTTATAATCTAATTCAGATCTTTGATGAAAAGTACTATCGTCATTTAAGTGGTGGTATTTTAGAGGCCTTTGGAAAATTATTCTTTAAAGATCTAAAAGTGTACCTATACCCCCTTAAGAATCATCAAACCGGCGAATTATTTACCAGTGAAAACTTAAAAGTACATCCGCGTATGAAAGAATTATACAAGTTCTTTAAATACAACGGTAAAATGAATGATATTAAAGACTTTAACCCGGATATTTTAGATATTTTATCTCGGGAAGTGCTTAAAATGATTCAGGACAACGAAGAAGGGTGGGAAGACATGCTTCCTGAAGGGGTTGCAGATACCATAAAAGACCAACGCTTATTTGGTTATACTAGAAGACCAAAAAAAAATAGTTTTTAGTCTTCTAATATTTGTGCTGCGTGATCTTTAGTTTTTACTTTATCAATAACACGCTCTACAATACCGTTCTCATTAATTAAAAAGGTCATTCTATGGATACCATCGTATGTTTTGCCCATAAACTTTTTTGGACCCCAGACTCCAAAAGCATTAATGACCACTTTCTCTTCATCTGCTAACAATGGAAAAGGGAATTCGTATTTATTCTTAAAACTCTCTTGCTGTTTAACAGTATCCGCACTTACGCCTAATAGCTCATAGCCTTTTTCTTTTAATAGATCATAATGGTCCCTTAAATTACAGGCTTCTGCTGTGCATCCGGGAGTATTAGCCTTTGGATAAAAGAATACTACCAGTTTTTTACCTTTATAATCTGATAAGGACACTAACTTTCCCTGATCATTTAAAACGCTAAAATTTGGTACTTTATCCCCTACTTTTAATGTGTTCATATTTTTTAACTTTGTAACTGCTAAAATACAATAAATGTCAAAACAAGAAAAGGTTGAATTCGTAATTTCTACTTTAAATAATTTATATCCTGAAATTCCAATTCCGTTAGAGCATAAAGATCCTTACACACTTTTAATTGCAGTATTAATGTCAGCACAAAGCACCGATGTGAGAGTAAATCAAATAACCCCCATATTATTTGAAAAAGCTAATAATCCCTATGATATGATCAAACTTTCAGTAGAAGAGATCAGAGAAATTATAAAACCAGTAGGATTATCTCCTATGAAAAGTAAAGGTATTTATGGCTTATCTCAAATTCTCATTGAAAAATATAACGGAGAAGTACCTCAGGATTTTGAAGCTTTAGAATCATTGCCATCCGTAGGCCATAAAACGGCTAGTGTGGTAATGTCTCAGGCGTTTGGTATTCCTGCTTTCCCCGTGGATACCCATATTCATAGACTCATGTACCGATGGAACCTAAGCAATGGTAAAAATGTGGTGCAAACTGAAAAAGATGCTAAAAGATTATTTCCCAGAGAATTATGGAATGATTTGCATTTGCAGATTATCTGGTACGGTAGACAATACTCGCCCGCAAGAGGTTGGGAACTAGAAAAAGATATCATAACAAAAACGATTGGTAGAAAATCAGTAATTGAGGCTTATTACAAACTAAAAAAGTCCTGATGACAAATGGATCAGGACTTTTTCAAAGTTTAGTTAAGAAGCGCTTCAAACTTCATCTTATTACAATTAATAACACTTAAAGCCTTAGAATAATTTAGAAGAAAATTAACCGTTTCTTCTTTCGGTTGTAAGTCGTTAAATTTTTCAATTGAATTGTTAGTGTAAAGTTTTGCCATTTGTTATAGTTTAAATTAATAATCTATCAAACGGAACAAAACTTATTTTATTGTTTAATTAGTTAAAACTATATTGTGCTTATCAATAATTTTTCTCAAATTAATGAGAGCGTATCGCATTCTACCTAGTGCCGTATTAATACTCACGCCTGTTTTATCTGATATTTCTTTAAAACTCATATCCTCATAAATCCGCATTAATAATACCTCTTTTTGATCTTCAGGAAGTTCTTCCACCAGACGTTTCACATCATTTTCAACCTGTTCTTTGATAATTCTTTTTTCAGCATTTAAGGAACTGTCACTTAATACAGAAAAAATGCTGAACTCACCACTATTATCAAATTTTGGCATTCTGCTATTCTTTCTAAAATAATCAATTACCAAATTATGTGAAATCCGCATGACCCATGGTAAAAATTTACCTTCTTCATTATAAGTACCTCTCTTTAATGTACGTATCACCTTGATAAAAGTATCTTGAAAAATATCTTCAGTGACATCCCGGTCATATACTTTTGAATAAATAAAACTGTAGATCTTTTGTTTATGCCTGTTAATAAGAATTTCTAAGGCATACTCTTCTCCCTTTATATATCTGCTAACTAATGTAGCATCTGGTATAATTTCGTGTTGCATAATCATTACTTTTAATGCATAGAAGAGTTCTTCTTTGCTTGGGGTTAATTATTTAAAAGTAATTTTCTGCTATAGGCTAGAAGTTTTTTTTGCGATTAATAACATGTCAAATATAATAACAAACAATCTTAAAAAACAATAAATAGCGGCTTTTTTTCAACTTATAAACAGTTTAAAATGCGATTTTTACGACGAAATACACAAAAACAGATGAATCAAGTGTCATAATACGTTTTAAAATTAGTACGTTAAAATCGTTTAAATAATAAATTTAGAAGGATAAAATACTTATAGTATCTTTGCGAAATTATTCTTTAAAAGCTATGATTACTAATCTTTCAGACGTCAATCCGAAACAAAATATCATTATTAAAGGGGCAAATTTACACAATTTAAAAAACATTGATGTAGTGATCCCAAGGAACAAACTAGTGGTTATTACTGGTTTATCTGGTTCTGGCAAGTCAAGTTTAGCTTTTGACACCTTATATGCTGAAGGACAAAGACGCTATGTTGAAAGTTTATCGAGTTATGCGCGTCAATTTTTGGGTAGACTAAATAAGCCAAAAGTTGATTATATTAAAGGCATTGCCCCTGCTATTGCCATTGAACAAAAAGTGAATTCGACCAATCCGCGTTCAACTGTTGGTACCACCACTGAAATTTATGATTATCTCAAATTATTATTTGCCAGAATAGGTAAAACATACTCTCCTGTATCTGGAAATGAAGTAAAAAAAGAGTCCGTTTCAGATGTTTTGAATTACATCAAGAGGTTTTCTGAAGGTGAAAGACTGTTG
>DATCZQ010000049.1:0-4236 GCA_036525815.1 Yeosuana sp.
ATTTGTTTCTTTATATTCTTTACGGACTTGATTCCAGTTGTTGATTTGTAAGGCAATCAGAATTCCTATAACAACAAGAATAATTTCTCCTATTGCATATTTGAAATACTTGCTTGTCTTTCCTTCCGAAAGTAAGTTTTGTCTAATTTTTCTAAAGAATTTTATCATTGGGTAATAGTTGGTTATAATGAAGCACAACGGGTTTGTATAAGATTTGTACGGCTTAAAATCCGTAGGGTTTTCAGTCTAGTACAAATATTAACTGGTTGTTTTTGTTTTACAATTTTTATTTAAAGTTAGCATAAATTTTATACGTTGTTGTAGCCAGTTTTTAATTCTTTTTCATAATAAACCTCACAAGTCTTTGATTAAATTGAGCTAAATATGCTCCTAATATTGCTGGAATTGTATAAAATCCATAAAATATAAATTCAATAGGGAACATATTATGCGAAGACAAATCGACTATCATTTCACAAATCGCAGCTAAAGGGAATAGCGCCATACTCATTAATCCAATTTTCCAAGAGGATTCATCACTAAATAACTTAACAATAAATCCTGAAAAAATCAGGAAGCCTAAACTGTACATCGATATGCCTTCTATTCCAGTTCTGATTAATGGAAATAAAGGTGAGTCATAATGTTTTAAATCGTCAAGAAAAAAAATAGGTAAGACTATTGAACTCATTCCTAATATTGCAATTGTTACAAATGAAATTATTCTTTTTGTTTTCATAGATTTTTAAGATGTTTTTTAGTTTGCTTTTTTAATTGGTTACCGCGTTTGTGTAAGGAACGTTGCGTGTTTGTGTGCGAGGATTTTCCGAAGGAAAATCGGACGTAACAAAACAGCAACGACCTTTGGTTTAGCCGAAAACAAGTAATGTTTTTTACACGGTGTTAGCCTTTCGTTATTTTATTTCACAAACGAATTTCTTCATCAATAAGATTTAATATTTCTTCTATTTCTTTCTGCAACTCCTTATAAAGATAAATCTGATAGTCTGCTCCTCTAAAAATATCATAAAAAGTGTTTTGCAATATAAGGTCATCAAACATTGCTAATCTATTTAGCTTAAATTTTGGATTTTTAATATAGGATTGGTATTCTAGCTGCTGTTTAGTTAAATCTTTTGTAATTTTTTCAACTAATATATTCTCATCCTCTTTTGCATCATTTACTAAATTTGGCCAATTGGTAAGTTTATTTTTTAATGAATCATTTGTGATAATATTTAAATCGCCCGACAATAGAAGGCTCGTTAGAGCACCATCCGACGGATTAAAAGTGGCATAACCTCCAAAATCAGTTATAATGCTATCTTTTGGGATTAAACTTAATTCGGATTGTGTCATCCTAAATAATTTAAATAGTTGGCTTATGTCGCTAACCATTATTTCAGTTTCGTCGATATTATCCTGTAACTGTGTTAGGTTTGTTTTAAAATCCGATCTAAGAGTTTTTAAAACTTTCTGTTCTGTAATTTTGTCTTTTCGAGCTTCATTCCAATTATTTATTGAAACTGCAATTAAAATCCCAATAACGACAAGTATAATTTCTCCAATTGCATATTTCAGATACTTTTCAGTTTTACCTTCTGAAAGTAAGTTTTGTCTAATTTTTCTAAAGAATTTTATCATTGGTTAATGCTTGGTTATAATGAAGGCTAACGTGTTTGTGTATGGTTAGTTGCGTTGACTAGGTCCAAATTAGTAAAAGAAAACGAACCAGAGGAAAATCCGCGAGGATTTTCAGAAGTAGGCAAGAACAAGCAATTACTTATAGCCATTGTTTTGCGTTCGGCTTGTTTGTTGCTAGTAGTAGAATTGATTAGACATTTTATGTCTTTCAAAAAAATCTGTCTCCAATAAATCGTACTACGGATTGCCATACTTCTGTATAACGAGCATGCATAATAATAATGCCTATAAACAATGCGACTACTACAATAGTGTATGGAATAGGGTTTACTTTCTTTCTTAAATCATTTAATAAAAGGAGTATTACAAGACTGACACCAAAATATTCAGAGAAAAAAAAGGCATCAAGTTCACCAGACAATCCAAAAATATGAATCAACATTCTGGAAAAAACAGCTCCAGAAACGGTGAACAACGTGCCAATCATGAATCGCTTGTGTTTAAAGGCATCTTTTCTATGAATAATAGCAAGTGAATAGAAAAGCAAAAAATTTAGTGGAGTAATAAAGTTTAATGATTGAAAAGCTGCGACTTCTTTAAACGGCATTCCACCCACCATATTGAGATAACCTAGCCTCGTTATCAATATCATAGAAATAAACACTAATGGTGCTGTGATATATGAGATTTTACCAATAAGTCTATGAGTCTTGTATTTGTTTTTGATGATAAGATAGGGTTGAAGAATTAACATCATCACCCATGAAACCATTAGAGCTCCATGTACATGATGCATCCAATTAAATCCATGAAATTGAGGAAAATATTGCAAATAGGTAGGGTGGAAGGCTACTTGCAATAAGATAAATAAAATAACCATAGCTATAAAAAAAGCTTTGGTTGTAAAGTCATATGGTTTAATTATCTGTTTCATTTATTTTAGATTTTTACTAGATGTTTTTTTAGCTGACGCACAACGTTTAGTATAAGCGGTCGTTTTAATGACGCTTATACATTGTTAGCAATTGTTATTTATCATTCATATTAAATATCACATTGGCATCTACCCAATAAACTTCCCCTTTGATAACCCCTGGCCATCCACTTTCCGGAGGATCACTGTATCTCCTGGAAAAGAAAAAATATTTGTTATCTGGCGTCATGTATGGACAAAAGTCAGTCCACTCTGAATTGATCGGTCCCTTCAGGTAAATAAGAGGTTGCCACTCACCATGCTTCTTGAATGACACATATAGTCCGGAGTTTTCAGGAAATCTTTTATTGCTGATTAAGAAGCTTTCATCAGGGGCCACATAGGTATCTCCAGATCCCAAAAGGGTATTTACCACAGGGCTAATACTTTTGGGGATGTCAAATTTACCATCACCCAAATATTGAGCCCTGTAAATATCTTGTTTCCCTAAACCTCCCGGACGATCGGAAACGAAGTATAAACTTCCATCAGCAACAATAACAGGATACGCCTCACTATATTCATCGGTAGATATAGGGTATCCGACCCTCTCAGCCATTTGCCATTTGCCATTCACTTTTTGACTTCGAAAAATATCTGAGGGTGCGTCCAATGTTTCATTTTCATGAAGGACCCCAAGGAAATACATAGTGTTACCATCTGGCGTTAATGACATATCAACAGCTGTAGTATTCACAGTATTCTCAGGAAACATCGGTATTGCAATTGGTGCTGTCCATTGATCACCTATTAACTCAGAATTATAGATAACATAACTTCCATTTATAATTCGTGTAAAGAAGAATTCTGTCATTGAATTATTGAATACCGCATTCAATTCAATGCTATCGGTATTAACAATGGATGGGGCAAACAATTCCGGGGATGTGCCAGGCGTTTTCTGGCCTAAATAAGATACTTTAGGTTTACCACAGCTAACTACAAGTATTACTATAATAAGAGTGTTTAGATTTCGCATTTAATTGCTTTTAATAATTTCCAACGTGATTGTATAAGAATAGTGCCGTTTTGCTAGCTTCTGATTTTCCTTCGGAAAATCCTCGCACACAAAACGGCACTAACCTTTGATTAAGCATTAAACTAAGCATTATTTTTATACGGTGTTAGCATACGTTTCTTAATTCTCAGCATTTTTAGTTCTACTGAGGCTTATAGGCCCAACATTCCATCTCCACTCGAGCACCAATTGCCAGACCGTTAACGCCCATTGCAGAGCGAGTAGGATATTTACCGTCCTCAAAATAGCCAGAGTATATTTCATTAAATTTTTGCCATTCGGACATGTCGGCTAACATCACGGTACATTTAAAGACATCATCTAGACTAAGTCCGTGATGAGCAAGCGTAGCTTGAATTCGTTCGAACATACGGTGAGTTTCAGGTACAATTCCTCCTGGGACAACTTCCATCCCTGTCCCAGCAACTCCTATTTCACCAGAAAGGAAAAGGATATCGCCAACCTGTACTGCACTTGAAAAGGGATAAGGAAGTTCAGAAGGTGTAAATATCGGAGCCTGTTTCTTCAGGTAAACTTCTGAATTTGTTTTTTGAATACTGGTGCTAGAATCATCAGAATTATTGACATTTTCATCTTTGCT
>DATCZQ010000050.1:0-9448 GCA_036525815.1 Yeosuana sp.
CAGTTTTAAAAAAAAATTTCCAAATCCCTGATAAATCACCATCATTATGAGTGCTTGTTATTTTTAATTCTCCCGCCTCATAATACTCTTTTAAATATCCTACAGGATAAACTCTTTCGAAAAACAAATTACCATTTTTAAAGTATTCCTTAAATTCAAATTTAGATTCTGCTATTTTCTTAGTTTCATATTTTAATTCTCCAGAACTAAAAAAAGATTTACCCTCTCTATTTTTTTTTCCTTTATGATAACTATAAATATGACTCAATGTTCCATTTTCAAAATACTCTTTCCATTCCCCAACTCTTTCTTGGTTTTTGTATTCCCCAGACACTTTAAGTTGTCCATTATCATAATGCTCTTCAAATAAACCATTTTCTTGAGAAAAAGATAATTGGCTAAAAAGCATCAATGCAAATACTGAGATGGAATATTTTATTAGCATAATATACTTTCTATTTTTGTAAATGTAATAATTTCATCTAACAAACTCCATAACAGCCTTAAAAACCCTTTAGGATTTTCAGCCCGTAACCAATGTCCAGAATTTGAGGTAGTAATTATTTCTTATTAAGATTGGGGGCTCAGTTTTTTAAATACAACAATATCTTGATATTCCTTTTTGGTTTTATCCCTCACTTCATCTTTCCAATACCCATCAACTATTCGCACTTTTTGCAAGTTTGCCTTTTTGAACATTTCGTCTAACTTAAGCTTATGAATTGCAATATTTCCTGATTTAACATTCTGATTCATCAACCTAAAACCATCTCCCATATGAGGAAAATTAAAATCTTTTTTATTTGCTATATTATCTTCGTCATTAGAATCATATAAAAAGAAAGTTGAAAAACACAAACCTGAATCATTAAGGACCCTTTCTATTTCTTTAAAATAATGCTGAATTTCATCTATTTGCATATGAGTAAAAAGTGAAATGGTGAAAACCTTATCAAAACTCTTATCATCATATGGAAAAACAAAATCTACAGCTCTGTTCTTGGAAGTATTATACAAATCATTAAAAAGAGAAACATACTCAAATTGAAAATTAGAAAAATCATTTCCAATTCCCTTTTTACACCAATGTATTCCTTTTTCGACTACATCAAACCCTGCATAACTTCCTTTTTCGTTTAGGTATTGGGTCAAAGCAATAGCTGTTCTACCCACTCCACAACCAATATCTAAAACAGCATCAGTGGGTTTTAATTCTATTTCTTCCCTTAATAATTCTAAGTGAAATTCACCTTGTTTAATGTAATTCTTGGCATTAGAAGGCGAACCTGTATATATATAACCTCTGGGAGGAACATACTTATTTGTTTTACCGGTAAACGCTTCAAACAAATCAATAGGTAAATAGTAGAGTCTTCGTAAAACGAATCTTTGATTTGAAGTTAATCGATACCATAAATTTCTTAATTGTCTTGTTTTTTTCATATTAAGAACACATTAATTTAGTAAGTATTTTCGTGACCAATTAAAATTAATTTAAAAAACTTGATACACTCTCAAAAAACTCTTTAGGGTTTTCTGCATGAAGCCAATGCCCGGCATTTGAGATGGTCACTATTTTTGCTTTTGGAAAATGATAAGTTATCAAAGATTCATCCTGAGACGTAATATAATTTGATTTTTCACCACGTAAAAATAAAGTGTCTTTTAAAAATTTGACTTCATAAGGCAAAGCTTCACCAACTTCTGCAATATTTTCAGCTAAAGCTTTCAAATTTATACGAAGTGCCAGTTCCCCTTTTTCTTTCCAATATAAATTCTTGAGTAAAAACTGACGCGTCCCAAAATCAGGAATGTAATTATTTAAGACTGCATCAGCCTCACCTCTACTTTTAATAGTTTCAAAATCTAAAGCATTTAACCCTGCTAAAATTGTTTCATGATGAATTGGGTAAAATCTAGGTGAAATATCGGCAACAATTAATTTTGAAACCATTTGTGGATATTCTGTTGCAAACAGCATGGCCGTTTTTCCACCCATTGAATGACCTAACAAAATAATGTCTGAAAGATGGTGCTTATCACAATATTTCTTTAAATCTTGAACTAACTCTTTATAATTAAAAATGTCATCCCAAAAACTACTGCCATGATTACGCTGGTCAACCAAATGCACCTCAAATCCTGACTCACTTAGTTGCTTGCCATGTGTTTTCCAATTATCACCCATGCCCAAAAAACCATGAAGAATTACAAATGCCTGACCTTGTCCCTTACCTAATATCTTTGAATGTAAAACCATTATTTTAGTTTGTACAAATACATATTAATAACATTTTCAACACCTAAATATAAACTTTCTGCAATTAAAGCATGACCTATTGAAACTTCTAATAAATTAGGTATATTTTCCTTGAAAAATTGAATGTTATCTAAAGACAAATCATGCCCTGCATTAATACCCAAACCAAGCTCGTTAGCTAGTTTAGCTGATTCAACATAGGGCTTAATGGCCTCCTTGTTTCCCAAGCTATATTGATGGGCAAAAGCTTCTGTGTATAATTCAATTCTATCGGATCCTGTTTCTTTGGCGCCTTCAATTTGTTTTAATACCGGATCAACAAAAATAGAGGTTCTAATATCATTTCGTTTAAATTCATTAACGATGTCAATCAAAAAATCTTTATGTTTCAAAGTATCCCAGCCCGCATTGCTTGTTATAGCATCTACAGCATCCGGGACTAAGGTGACTTGTGTTGGTTTTATATTTAAAACTAACTTCACAAAAGAATCGACAGGGTTTCCTTCAATATTATATTCAGTATAAACTTCTGGTTTTAAATCATAGGCATCTTGATACCGTATATGACGTTCGTCTGGCCTGGGATGTACGGTGACGCCTTGTGCTCCAAACTTTTGAACATCCTTTGCAAACTGCACTACGTTAGGCACATCGCCGCCTCTTGAATTTCTTAAAGTTGCAATCTTGTTTATATTTACACTTAACTTTGTCATTACTCACTTTTTAATTGACAAAAATACAAAGTAGAACAGGCTTATGTCCTTTTTTTTTGATTAATTTTGTTTAGTTTTAAAACATAACAATGGATCTCAAATTATACATTCTTAATGACATAAAGCCTCTAAAAAGCACTAGCAAGATAAATGATTTGATGTTGCTGTTTAACCAATTAACATTTTCTCATATTCCAATAATTAATGAAGAGCAAGTGTTTTTAGGTTCTTTTTCTGAAACTGATGCGCATTGTTTTGATAGTGATACGCCATTAAGCGATTATAAATATGCGATTGAAGATTTTTTTGTTAGAGAAGAGACAACGTGGTTAGATGTTTTACAAGCTTTCACAAAACACCATACAAATGTGATGCCTGTATTAAATGAAAAAAATGATTATTTAGGTTACTATGAGCTTAAAGATATTATTGGATTGTTTAATGAAACACCTTTCTTTTATGATGCAGGAGGCATTTTAGTTGTTGAAAAAGGCGCTGATGATTATTCCTTTAGTGAAATAAGTCAGATTGTGGAATCCAACAATGGTAAACTTCTAGGTGCATTTGTTTCCAAATCCAATAACGAAATTATCGAAGTAACCCTGAAAATTGGAAATACTGGATTGAATAATATCATACAAACTTTTAGACGTTACAGCTACAACATTATTTCTGGTCATGAAGAAGATAGTTACATTGAAAGCCTTAAAGAACGTTCAGACTATTTGAATAAATATTTAAACATGTAAGTTATGAAAGTTGCCGTTTTTGGAAGATTTTACAATACAACCACGACATTTTCGGTGGACACACTTTTTAATTATTTAAAAAAAAGACAGATTGACGCCTATATTGAAAGTGAATTTTATAAACTTATTGATGATAGTGATCCTAACAAAATTTATTATTTACATGACAAACAATTTGACACCTTAGATACTTCTTTTGATTTATTGATAAGTATTGGAGGCGACGGCACCATCTTAAGAGCCATAACCTTTGTTAAAGATATAGGCATTCCAATTATTGGAATTAATACTGGCCGATTGGGGTTTTTAGCAACCATTCAAGTAAGCGATATTGAAATAGCCATTCAAAATATAATTGACGGAAAGTACAGAATTTCTGAAAGAAGTCTGCTAACCATTGAGACTTCCTCAAAAAATGAAGATATCAGTTCTTTAAATTTTGCACTTAACGAAATAGCTGTAAGCCGAAAAAACACAACCTCCATGATAACTGTTGAAACCTATTTAAATGGGGAATACCTTACTTCCTATTGGAGTGATGGCCTTATTATTTCAACACCAACAGGTTCAACAGGTTATTCATTGAGTTGTGGCGGACCAGTTATAACTCCAGAAACAAATAGTTTTGTTATAACCCCTATTGCACCTCATAATTTAAGTGCTCGTCCATTAATTATCCCTGATGATACTGAAATTCAGCTCAAAGTTACAGGGAGAGAAGAAAGTCATTTAGTATCGTTAGATTCAAGAATTGCTACATTAGAAAACGGCACAATCATTAAAATTAAAAAAGCCCCATTTACAATTAAAATGGTTGATCTGTTAAATGAAAGCTTTTTAACAACTCTTCGCAAAAAGCTTCTTTGGGGAGAAGACAAACGTAATTAGGCAATATTTTTCAATAAAATATGTTTTAAAGCTAATTCAATTAGGTTCTAATTGCATTAGGCTGATCATATTTATTATATTTGCAAACTTTTAAATCTCTATGAGGTATATAGCCATTTTTATTTTAAGCATTATAAGCATTCAATCCAGTTATTCTCAAATTAATGAATTGGGAATTTTTGTAGGCGGAAGCAACTTTATAGGTGACGTAGGTAGTACCAATTATATTTCCCCTAATCAATTAGCAATAGGTGGTATTTATAAATGGAACAAAAGCCCAAGACATTCTTACAGAATATCTCTAACTTTTACTGATTTAAATGGAGAAGACGCGAAATCAGATGATCCCAGACGAATACAAAGGGACTATAGTTTTTCTAATCAAATCATAGAAATTTCAGGCGGAATGGAATTTACATTTTTTGATTTTAATTTGCATTCAGGAGAAAAAATAGCAACACCTTATTTATATTCTGGTATCTCTATAGCTAATATTGAAGATACTTATTTTTTAAACGGAATACAAACCTCTCAAAACGCCTCAAGTTGGGCTTTCGGCATTCCAATGGTTTTAGGTTTTAAATCAAATTTTCTTGGAAATTTCATTGTTGGAATAGAAGTTGGTGCCCGTTATACTTTTTCTGACAACATTGAAGGCAGCTTTCCAAAAGACCAAGCGCTTCAAGCCTATAGGTTTGGAAATCAAAATAATAAAGACTGGTATACTTTTACCGGAGTTACATTAACCTATACTTTTGGAGAAAATCCTTGTTATTGCCCAAATTAATCAATGAGTTTAAAAGATTACATAAACGACAGCAGATTACCTAAGCATATTGCCGTCATTATGGACGGCAATGGCCGCTGGGCAAAAAAGCAAGGAATGGCCAGAGCTTTTGGACATGAAAATGGGGCTAAGGCAGTAAGGCAGGTTGTTGAAGGTTGTGCAGAAATTGGCATAGAAAATTTAACGCTTTATGCGTTTTCTACTGAAAACTGGAATAGACCAAAATTAGAAGTACAAACCCTTATGCGGCTTCTAATTTCGTCTTTAAAAAAAGAAATTAAAACACTTCATGACAATAACATAAAGCTTTGTACTATTGGTAATTTAAGCACATTACCATCGAAAGTCTATAAAGAGCTTGTTGATGTTATGGAAAAAACAAAGTTAAATACCAGAATGACTTTAACAATTGCTTTGAGCTATGGCTCAAGGGAAGAATTGTTAAGTACCATAAAAGAAATAAGCATTAAAGTTAAAAATAATATAATTTCGCCCGAAAAAATTGATGAATCAATTATTAATGAGCATCTTTACACGCGAAATTTACCAGATGTAGATTTACTTATTAGAACCAGTGGGGAACAACGAATAAGTAATTTTTTGCTTTGGCAAATTGCATATGCAGAATTGTATTTTACAAATACACTTTGGCCAGATTTTTCAAAAGAAGATCTGTATCATGCTATTATTGAATATCAAAAAAGAGAACGACGATTTGGGAAAACAAGTGAACAAATTAGCTAATATATTATTATTGAAAACATATTTTAAACACTGCATATCGTTAATAATTATTATTTGCAGTATTAATATCCAAGCTCAAGAAATTACTTATAATTCTGACAAAAAATATGTTTTAGGAGGGGTTTCTGTTTTAGGCAACTCCAGCTTCAGTGAACAGACTATTATTACTTACTCTGGATTAAGCAAGGGAAAAGAAATCACTATTCCAGGTGAAGAAATAAGTAACGCTATAAAAAAACTTTGGAATTCTAAGCTCTTTAGCGACATTGAAATATATGTCACCAAAATTGAAGATGATATAGCCTATTTAGAAATCAGGCTTTCTGACTTGCCTGAACTTAATGAAATAAAAGTAAATGGTGTTAAAAAGGGTAAAGTTGAAGGTATTATTAAGGATAATAAATTACAAAAAGGTGTCAAAGTGACTGAAAACCTTATTACTAATACTAAAAACTTCCTCGAAACAAAATATAAAAAAGAGGGGTTTGTTAATACTAAAATTAATTTCAGAACTATCGAGGTAAAAGATTCCATTCAAAAGGCTCGGGTTAATTTAGTTTTAAATATTGACAAAGGACAAAAAGTAAAAATAAAAAATATTGTGTTTAATGGCAACGATGTTCTAAGTGATAAACAGCTTAGAAAAAGCATGAAAACCACTAAACAGATAAATCGTCTACGCATTTTGAAACGTTCAAAATTTATCGACTCTGCCTACCAAAAAGATTTAGCAAGTGTAGTTGATAAATACAAGGAAAATGGATATAGAGATGCCAGAATTTTATCAGACAGTGTCATTATAAATAATGATAAAACCATTTCACTTCAAATTAAGGTAAATGAAGGCGAAAAATACACCTTTGGCAATATTTCATTTATAGGAAATACCGTTTATACCAATCAGCAATTATCTAGAATTTTGCGTATCAACAAAGGAGATACTTATAACGGCGTTTTGCTTCAAAAACGAATTGCTGACAATTCAAAACCTGATGCTGATGATATTACTAATTACTATCAAAACTTTGGCTATTTGTTTTCAAATATAAACCCGGTTGAAGTTGGGGCAGAAAATAATGTTATTGATATGGAAATAAGAATTGTGGAAGGAAAACCCGCTTATTTCAATAATGTGACCGTAGTTGGAAATGATAAAACTAATGACCATGTTATTTACCGCGAAATAAGAACGAGGCCTGGGCAATTATACAGTAAGGCAAATGTTGTTAGAACGGTGAGAGAACTGGGACAATTAGGCTTTTTTGATGCTCAAGAAATCTCTCCAAATTTTATTAACCCAAATCCTAATGAAGGGACTATTGACATGGAATATTCTGTAAAAGAAACAGGATCAAGTCAAATAGAACTTCAAGGTGGTTATGGCGGAGGTGGCTTTATTGGAACATTGGGCCTTTCCTTTAATAACTTTTCCATTAAAGACATCTTTAAAAAAGAGGCATATAAACCAATCCCAATGGGTGATGGACAGAAACTAGCCTTGCGCTTACAAGCCAGTCGTTTTTACCAAACCTATAGTTTTTCGTTTTCTGAGCCTTGGTTAGGAGGTAAAAGACCGGTGCAATTTTCAACCTCTTTATCTCATACAAAGCAATTTTTGTATGATTTTCAAACGAGAAATGCTGATAAAAGCAAAAGTTTTAACATAACTGGAATTACGCTTGGTTTAGCTAGACGTTTATCTGTTCCAGATGATTATTTCACATTATCTCAAGCAATTAGTTTCCAGCGTTATGATTTAAATAACTATAACACTGGTTTATTTACATTTGGTGATGGTTATGCAAACAACTTATCTTATACCCTTGGTTTAAATAGAAATAACACTTATAACGATCCTATCTACCCAACAGGTGGCTCAAATTTTGACGTAAGAATGAAACTCTCAATTCCTTATAGCGTATTTTCAAAAGTTGACTATAAAGCATTAAAAGAAGAGCGTGATGGATTAATAATAATTCGCGATGATGCTTCTCAAAATCCTGTAGATAGAACTAGTGCTTCTACAAGAATTGGTGAAATTGACCAAGAACGTTATAAATGGTTAGAATTCTATAAAATTAATTTTAAAGCAGATTGGTTTACCCAAATTGCCAAAGATTTAGTTTTAAGACCAAGTGCAGAATTTGGATTCTTAGGTGCCTATAATAATGACAGAGGTGTAATACCTTTTGAACGTTTCTTTCTTGGTGGTGATGGCTTAGGAACTTATAGCTTAGATGGAAGAGAAGCCATTGCTTTACGAGGTTACCCAAATCAATCATTATCAAGTCAAGATGGAGGGACTATATACAATAAATTCTCCTTAGAACTTAGATATCCTATTACTTTAAAAGCCTCAGCTAAAATCTATGCTTTAACCTTTTTAGAAGGGGGAGCATCTTATAATAGTTTTAAAGATTATAACCCTTTTCAACTGTATCGTTCTGCCGGATTAGGTATTCGTATTTTTATGCCTGCTTTTGGATTACTGGGTATAGATTTTGGACATGGTTTTGATCCACTACCAGGAGAAATTAACAAACATGGATGGGAAACACATTTTATAATTGGTCAACAATTTTAAATTTGGCACGATATTTTCTAACAATAGTTTGATGATTTGAAAGAAGAATTGAAATTTTTAAGATTAAAATTCGTTAATTTTGAAAGATCAATTCAAAAATTGACAGATTTAATTGGTAATCATCTGTCGTTTTTAGAATTTAAAACGAATAATTATAGAATTATAAAAACAGGCACATGAAAACTAACGTTCTTTTTTTACTGACATTTGTGTTCATAATCAGCTTTTCGTCTACAGCGCAAAGAGGAGTAAGAATTGCCTATATAGATACAGAATATATTTTAGAACATGTTCCAGAATATCAAGAAGCAACAACACAACTCAATCAAAAAATTGTAAAATGGAAAAATGAAATTGAGGAAAAATTATCTCAAATTGAACAAAAAAGAAAAGATTTAAGCAACGAAAAAACACTTTTAACAAAAGAACTTATTGAAGAGCGTGAAGAAGATATTGCTTTTGAAGAAAAGGAAATTTTAGATTATCAACAAAAACGATTTGGACCTAATGGTGATTTAATGATTCAAAAGCAGCAGTTAATGCAGCCTATTCAAGATCAAATTTTTTCAGCAGTTCAAGATTTAGCTGCTTCAAAGAAATATGATTTTGTATTTGATAAGTCATCTGATGCTACCATGTTATATTCTGCTAAGCAGTTTGATTTAAGTGAACAAATATTAAGAAGTATTACAAGATCGTCAAAACGAGAACAAGCAGAATCTA
>DATCZQ010000051.1:0-4967 GCA_036525815.1 Yeosuana sp.
TAATGACAATATAAAACAAAGTGTTTTCATTACTGCAAATATAGTAAATATCTATTCTGTGCAAATAAAAGCACACCCCTGTCAGTAGTTTTGATGTTTTTCAAAGTATGCATTGTCGTCGTTTCTCAGGGTTGCAGTTAACGAGTTTTTATAAGATTTGCTACGTCCGTAAAAATCTCCGATTTTTACGGACGTAGCAAATCGTTTGTTAGATGTTTGTCAGTTCGTTATTTAGTTTACATGTAAGCATAAATTATACAGGTTGTTAGCCTTTCGTTATTTTTCTTATTTGTCAATTTTAAAAGTTTTGTCATATTTAGTTTATTGCATCATTTGGGATTATTTAAAGCAAAGTTATTTCTGAAAGATTATCGCTTGAGTCTGATATATTACAACATCTTAATTTCTGAAATTGTCTCTGGCTATTAATTTTTTCCACTGCAAGGCTATATTGTTAGTGTCCAAATGCCTGATACTATCTCGTGCATTTTGCATACAAAATGAGTATAAGTTTTCATCCTCTATTAATTCGTTCAAAGCATGTGCTAAAACCTTATCACTATAATTTTCAATTAGCAATCCATTTTGTCTGTTTTTTATAATTTCACTGGGTCCTGAATTGCAATCAACAGAAATCACAGGTGTTCCACAAGCAAGCGATTCAATTAAAACCATAGGGAAACCTTCATATCTACTTGTTAAAACAGTTAAGTGGGCTTTTTTAACATATGGATAAGGGTTAGATATATAAGGCATAAAAATGATGTTTTTCGTTAATGATAAATTTTCGACCAATTTTTTAATATAATCAAGATCATTTCCACTGCCCAGAATGAGTAATTTTATCCCTTTTTCTATGAGATTTGATAGCTTATATCCACCTATTAGTAGTGATAAATTCTTTACTTTTTCATCTATTCGTCCATAAAAAAGGATATATTTTTCAGAAAAATCTATTGATTGATTTGCTTTGTTGTTTATAAGATTTAAATCGACATGATTATATATACATTGAACATTTTTAAGATCATATTTATCTTTAATTTTACTTTTTATTTTTTCGCTTACAGCAACAATTTTGAAAATATCTTTATATATGGCATTTATAATAAATCTGTTTATGTAGGCATAATTTTCATACTTATAAGTATGAACCATAGTTATAACTTTCGCTTTACGAAAAAAATACTTATATAATATAAAGTCTTTTAAAAAACTATTTCTTAATCTGTTATCAATTATTATATTAAATTTATTTTGATTTAAAAAAGAATATAGAATTAATGTTTTACTACTATAAGTTTTATTTTGCCTTAGCTCTAGTTCCAAATTGAAAAGTTTCCCCAAATAGTCATAATCTATAATATCCCTTTTTATTACAATATGCACATCATATCCTAAATTAGAAAGCAAAATCGAAAGTTGCCCACCAAATCTTTCAGCGCCTCCATTCGCTAGCGTTGTTGTTAGAATGCATATCTTCTCCATATTACATGATTAAAAATTTATTAATTATAAGAAACACGATGCTTATTATAAGGAGGTTATAGCACATTTTAGAACTATTTTATAGTAAAGTTACAATTTAATATTTAGCCGGCTATTAATCAATATTCTTGAAATAAGAACATAGGAAGTATCAACTTGATTACAAAGCAGGACTTTTTAAGTTTAATGGAATTTTTATTGTAATTTTAAGATGCTAATATCATAAAATTGGAAAAGCTCACCATAATAATTCCAACATTTAATGAAGAAGATTTCATTGAAGGAGCAATCGAAACCGCTAGTTTTGCAGACGAAATTATAGTCATCGATTCTTACAGCACAGATAAAACTTCAGAATTAGTTAAAAAGTACAATATTGTTTTTATTCAGCACAAATTTGAAAATTTCTCTAATCAACGTTATTTTGCAGCTAAACATGCTACAAACGATATGATTTTATTTGTTGATGCTGATGAACGGATTCCTATTTTACTTAAGGAAGAAATCCTAAGTGTTTTAAAAAAGGACAAGATAAATTCGGGTTACGAGATTTTTATTTCTGTTTTTTTTATGGGTAGGCGAATGAAATATGGCGGCTTTCAAAATAACTGGAAATTACGTCTTTTCAATAGAAAGTTATGTTGGTATGACGAAACTTTATTGGTACATGAAAAGATTATTGTAAAAGAAGGAAAAACAGGTAGACTAAAACATCCTATGGAGCATTATACTTTTCGCTCTTGGAATCACTATATTAAAAAGAAACAGCTTTATGCTGAACTACAGTCTCAAGAATTATACAAGAAAGACATAAGGCTCAATGCATTCCATTTTGTAATTAAGCCCTCATATCGTTTTTTTTATCATTACATTTTTAGAGGTGGAATTTTTGATGGTTTTCCTGGTTTTGCATGGGCCTTTGGCAATGCTTTTGGGGTTACGACCCGTTACATAAAACTATGGCTAATACGTCATAATATGAAATAACCAGCCTTAACAAAGAACTTATGCCTTGTTGGCAATAGTTTTTATGTTAATATACAGTGAAAGATTTTATCATTTTTCTTTCAACTGCATTGGGAATTTCAGAGATTAGCACATAATTCCCTTTTTCAAGAGTTACTTCAAAATAACCAGTTTCTCCTGCTGGTAAATCTTCAACTCCTCCTAAAAACAATAATCCTTCAGGTTCAGGTGAACGAAATGCTTTAAAATCAACTATATTTAACCAATTATTCAAATCAGTTACTAAACTGTCATTTTCAATTTTAACCAAATTAACATCATGTCCCATTAGGTGTTCGTATTGTTTTTGGTCCTCAAATTTTGCCTCAAATGTATAATTTCCTGATTTTATTGAGTCATTAAATGTTATTCCCTGTTCACTTGATATCCCTATTTTAAAATCAGCTTTTGGTGGTTCATTATCATTAGATTCATTATTTACTTTTAGCTCTTTAATCATGCCCATAAAAACATGTCCCAAGCCGTTTGGCATCCTAACATAGCATTCCATAATGTATGTGCCAGGCTGAAGAAATATTATCGATTTGGATGTTGTTTTTTTTGAGGTCAATCCAACTCCTCCAGCCAATTCTACTTTATAAAACCATTGCGGTATTTTTTCAAATTCCTTCATACCCGCTTCCATTTCTCCTTTTTCAAAATGCTCAAATGCTGAGATAAAAGGTGGGAACAAATCTTTTTTGTAGGTGCTTAATCCCAAGGTGTCGGGCATTTTTTCTAATATAAAAAAGTGCGGTTCAAACGATTTGTTTATGTATTTAAATGTAGTCCAACCAGATTTAATTTCATCCACGGTTTCGAAATCCATTCCGTTTGTTATTACTTCTACATAATTGTCCTTTTTTTTAGCTATGTTATCTAACTCATTAGATTCCTTTTTCTCTTTGCATGAGGTAGAAGCTATTAATGCTAATACTGTAAAAATTAATATTGAGCTTTTGCGTTTTAATTTCATGTTGTTAGATTTTAATCAAATTATTGACAGCGGTTTAGTATAAGAATAGTGCGGTTTTGTGTGTGAGGATTTTCCGAAGGAAAATCAGACGTAGTAACTTGCAACGACCTTTGGTTAAGCCCAAAATTGAGTGATTATTTTTATACATCTTAAGTTTGTTTTTTGTTATTTTTAATCCTCTTAATTTTCCGTGACATGTTTATCGCAAAAATTATTCTAAAATTAAATATCCATCTTTAACGAAGCTGTAAATTTTAGAACATTTATTTTCTTCTACAACTTCTATAAATTCTACTTTACCGAAATAATACTCTCTAATTATAAATGATGGATTATTTGCATCTGGATGTAAATTAATACTCTGAGTGATGTCTTTGTTTTTATTTATAAAATTGAGTGTTATTGCCTTCCTGTTATTTTTAATTAATACAAAGGTGGTTCTAAAGTTTAAATGCTTATCAGTGTTATACGTTTTCACCTGGCAATCAAATGTCTCGAATGGTTTTAAATTTTTATTTTTTAAATAATCCTTAATGTCAGTTTCATCATTGGGGTCCATTTTTTTTATATCCCATAAAAGGGCTATTGCCATTGTTCGAATGATTGTAGCATCCCATATATTTTCTTCTAGTTGCAAATTGGTGTATTGTATAACCTTATTTCGATAAATTGGATCATTTAAAATGAAGTCTTTGGCTTTCTCTGTCGAAATAGAATCGCTTTCATAAAGCCAAGGTAAGGTTTCAACAAACTCTTTTCTGCGTTGTTTGGCTAAATCAACAACTGCTTTTTCCCATATTTTTTGGGATTCAAGAAGTCTTTTTAGTTCTTTTAATTTATGGATAATTGATTGATATTTTTTTGGCAATTGCTTTTCGATAGCAATTAATTCATTCAGATGTTCATCATTAAATCGAGATGTATTGGTTTCGAAATGAGTTTCTATAATTATAGGCGATTTTATTGAGTTTCTTGTTAGTTTTTTGTCAATGAGAATTGAATTTATCGAATCAAACTCATATCCAAAATCAATTAATTCATTAGCCATTAGAATATTACTTTCTAATTCAGATTCAAGTACTTTTATCAAACCTATATTCTCATTATTGGTTTTTCGTAACTCATTCCAATTATTGACCTGCAAAGCAATTAAAATACCTATTACAACAAGTACGATTTCTCCAATAGCATATCTCAAATACTTCAACGGTTTGTTATGGTCGGCCAATTTTTTTCTGATTTTCCTGAAGAATGGAATCATTTTTTATTTCAGTTTTTGCACTATCCCCACGCTGAATTATAGCAGTTGTTAGCGGTTCAGCTTTTTTTATTCAGTCTTTTTTGTCAGTTCGTAAATAACTCCTTCTTGTCCTTCAAAATCAAATTTTTCTTTAAATACCATACCTATTTTCTCAAGAACTTTGATTGAGCCAATATTTTCTTTCATTGCTCGACCAACTATTTTTTCAATTTTAAGTTCATTAAAACCAAAATCAAT
>DATCZQ010000052.1:0-3272 GCA_036525815.1 Yeosuana sp.
TAACTAAAGGTAATTTCACTCTCTGATGGCATATATAATTGTATTTCATTACCCCACTGAATACCATTTTCTCCATAGAAGAATACACTATTACAGCCAACTGTTTCTTTCACCTGGTAAGTATAACATCCGGCAGGAAGTATAAAGTTTCCTTCCCATACATTCAAATCAGAATTAAATGCTAATGCTGGGTTGTCACAATCATAATTATAATCATAATCACAGCCCAATTCGTCCTGCAAAGACCCTAAAAGTGATACTTTTGTCACTTCCTGAGGAGCACCGCTATAAGGTGTTGAACTCATGATATGGGTTTGCGGGTCGTAACTGAAAGTGATCTCACTATCTGATGGAACATATAATTGGATCTCATCACCCCATTCAATGCCATTTTCGCCAAAGAAGAATACATTATTACAGCCAACTGTTTCTTTCACCCGGTAAGTATAACATCCGGTAGGAAGTATAAAACTACCTTCCCATAGATTCGAATTTGAATTAAATTATAATGCAGGGTTGTCACAACCATAATCATAATCATAAGCACAGCCTAATTCGTCCTGTAAAGACCCCACAAGGGATACTTTCGTTACTTCCTGAGGAGCACCACTATAAGGTGTTGAACTAATAATATGAGTTTGCGGGTCATAACTAAAGGTAATTTCACCATCTGATGGAACATATAATTGAATTTCATTACCCCATTCAATACCGTCTTCTCCATATAACATCATATTATAACAGCCAATTGTTTCTTTCACCTGATAAGTATAACATCCGGCAGGAAGTGTAAAACTTCCCTCCCATGCCCCTGAATCGGAATTGAATAGTAATGCTGAGTTGTCACATTCATAATCATAATCATACCCACAGCCCAATTCGTCCTGTAAAGACCCTAAAAGTGATACTTTTGTTACTTCCTGTAAAGGATCGCTATAAGGCGTTGAATTAACGATATGGCTAAAAGGATCGTATGTAAAGTGAGTTATTTCAGGATTTTCTGGAATATATAGGATATAATTTGAGCCATTATGAATGCCTTCCTGTCCAAAATTATTTATCCATGTATTTTCTAAAACGACCCTATACTCATAACAACCAGAGGGGATATTTAAATCTGCTTCAAATAATCCAGAACCTGAATTATATGTTAAAGCTGTGTTGGTGCAATCGGCAAGCCAGTCACCATAACAGCCGAGTTCATCCTGAAAAGAACCTGCAAGGACGACCAGAGGCAAGCAATCAGGGGAAAATCCACTCGCAATAGGTGAAGTACTTACTAAATTTGTGGACGGGTCGTACGTAAACGTGATCTCTTCTGGACCAGAAGGGAGACACAAAAAAATATCAGGCCCACTAATTAGCCCATTTTCACCATAATTTATATCCCAGCTGCCCCCTACGGTAACTTTGTACCGGTTGTTACCTTCCGCTACCTGAAAAGTACCTGTGTATAAACCTGTTGAGGAATTTAAGCTCAGTTCTGTATAATCACAATTTGGGTCCCAATCACTGTAACAACCCAGTTCGTCCTGAAAAGTACCTGCAATGACGATTTTCTTTGGTGGAGCAGGGCCTAAATCATTTAATTCGATATTATCAAAATACATAGTAACGCCATTGGTACCTAATTCAAAACTTAATTTGTGGAGAGCAAAAACAGAGGTCGCTTCAAATTCAATACTTATAGGTTGCCATTCCGTTGTGGCGTCATAAAAATAGTTGTCAAAACCAATTAGATTCGTATAACTGCCTCCATCTTCTCCCAAAAAAACACCAAAGGAACGGTAATCATCTGCTTTTACTCTAAATGAAAGTTGATATAAATGTCCTTCATTTAAAGGAAATCCCCATTGCGCTAATTGAACGTCCCAAGTGTTATATCCTGGATTAAATATTTGAAAGTTACATACGCCTTCAATAACTGTTGGGTATGCTTCAGCTCCATTATCTGAATTCAGCCAGAAGGCCCACTGATTAAGCGGTGGTGTACCGGTCTCAAATGGAATTATTTCAGTGGTTTCACTAAATTCACCGTCGAATAAAATGTTTTGGGATTGACTTAGACTGACTGTTAAGCACAGGATCCCTAAAATAAAAGAACTACAGTAATTATTTTTCATGATGCTAGGATTTTATAAAAAACAATATAAGATATGAATGTCCTTATCATAAAGCACTGATAGATATCAGTTTGGATGAAGTAACCAATAAAAATATGTAGTTATTGTTAATTAATATGAAAATAGCAGTTGAATATTATCATTGAGTTTTGTTGATAAATTCTTATTAAAGTCAAATTTGATTAATCATTTCTTTTTCAAATCAATAAAGATGGTTTTTGATCAATTGTTTCTGTTTCTCCGAATGGCTCCCTTAACAGATCTCCCTGCCGCTTTTAACATTTCATCTTTTAAGTCTAACGTATTTACATTTTTTCCACTTTGAGCATCGTGTTTTTTCCTTCGAGCTTCACGTCTTTGCTTCCTTATTTCTGATACAGTTAATGATCTTTTAATTTTTGAATCAACTTCTTCTTCCAAAGTAATATTAATATTAATCTCATTTCCTACAGTAATTTCTTTGGTTTTAAATCCAGCACAACTAATAATGAGTACGGCGCCTTCATTCACCTTTAAATCAAAATTTCCATCAAAATTTGTTTTGATTACATTTGAAAAGCCCTTGACTAAAAGGGTTGCGTCATTTAAAGGCATACCATTCAAATCCCGCACATTGCCCTCAATTATAATTTCCTTTTTTAATCCCTCCGCCATAGTCACTTGTCCTAATATAATAGTTGGAAGAACAAAAAGTAGTAATAGTAGTTTTCTCATAATTGGTTGGTTATAATTTCTTCCAATTTAGACTAATTTTTGTAATGAACAGTTTTTACTTAATAAATCCTTGGAGCATACCTGTCAAGACCATGACCGTATTTAAAAGTTCGCAATTCGGCTATGCTGTTATGTTAGGCATTATAAACCACCTCAACCAAGAACTTAACTATGGCACAACAGTTAATGCGCTTATGATTATAGTTACATAATTAAAAAATATATTCGCACCAATGGCTATCACTAATGGCTTTTACTTCCCTAATTGTACAAATCCCTGCGGATTTTCAGATGAATGTGTACTTGTAAAGTTATGCACTAAACCCCTAAATTACTCATAGCCTAAAACTGATAGATCTAGTTTGAATGTAGAGACAAACATTCATAAAATAAACAAAAAAAGCAGGATTGTTACTATATAACAATCCTGCAGAA
>DATCZQ010000053.1:0-13592 GCA_036525815.1 Yeosuana sp.
ATCTATAGTGAATTAATTGTTTATATATATTATGAATAAAGACCATATACTTTTAGTGTATGGTCTTTATTATTTTTATAATGGAGGTAGGACAGGAATATCTTTAATTATTCTATTTTACATAATATAAATTATAGTACATTTTATAACTATTAACACAATAGCTCATTTTACCAATATTTGACTAAATAAATCAAAAACTCCAACGCAATCGTATAAAAAGACTATTCCCTAAAGTCTGATAATTTTCGAATTCAAAAAAAGATTGCCCTGTGAAATTAAGTTCCCAGTTGGTGGCCACAGAATAATCAAAGGTTGGCATTATTATAACGGAATGATTAGTTGGAGAGTAAATAGTACTTACAACACCCCTAAAAATTGGTGTAAATTCTTTAGCCAGTTGTAAAAATCCTGAATATTTATAAGGCATTAAATTTTTCGGACTTAAACTGGTATATAAAAAATACCCTAGGTTGCCTGAGGCATCGTCTGCACTAGTATTATATAGAATAGAACCATTGAGGTACAATCCCTTTTTAAAACCATAATCAACCGATACCGCCGCACTCCACACATTTTCTGAATTAAAATAAGTTTTATAGGGAATAAAATAGGAAACTTCTCCTTTAAAACCCGTATTTTTTAGGTTACCAGCCCAACCGGCTCCAACAATAAAATCATTTAAGTAAATACCTGTAATGAGTTGTATATCATATGAATATTGATTAAACTTATACATGGCTGCTACTATTTTATCATCAACACTTTTTCCCTTTTTAGCTGCCACTTCTATTTTATTAAAATCACCTATATAATATTGCACGCGTATGGCATCACTGCCAGGACGTTCCTCATAATCAAAATCTAAAAAATTGTAAGTGTTAAAGATGTCATTCGGATTCCAAATTAAATTCATTCCCCAGTTTACACGTTGTCTTCCTAAGGTAATATCCCAATCTCCATTTGTATAATTAATTAAAACCCGGTCTATTGTTGTATTAAAAAGAAGGTCTTTATTATCAATTATATTCCAGGAAAGATTTGTAATACCATGGTCTTGAGAAATGAACTCTGAAAAACCGAAAATATTTTTAACATTATCACCATAAAACAATCGGTTTCTGAATTCTAAGCGCATTGTGAGTTTTTCTGAAGGACTGTATTTAAAATTTAATCGGTTGTGCAATAAGCTGGTCCATTGTAACTGCTCTAAACTGTTAATAAAACTGAATTCGTGTAAATTTTTAATATATCCAGACAGCACTAGATTTTTCTCCTTGTCTTGTGCATATACAGTAGTTAAAGTAATGAGTAACAGATATGTTAAAAAGGACCTTTTCATAATGATTAGGTAGGTACTTGCTCAACATCCGAATCTATTTTACCATCAACTAATGTTATCACTCTTCTTGCTTTTTTTATCACTCTTTGGTCGTGAGTAGAAAACAAAAAAGTGATTTTTTCTTCTTTGTTAAGCTTAGCCATAATATCCAACAAATTAGCGGCAGATTTAGAGTCTAAATTTGCTGTTGGCTCATCCGCTAATATGATCTTAGGCTTAGAGGCTAAAGCTCTGGCAACCGCTACACGTTGTTGTTGTCCACCTGAAAGCTCGCCTGGTTTACTGTCTGTTTTATCTTCAAGACCTACTTCTTTTAATAAAGTAAGCACCCTTTTTTCTCGTTCCTTTCTTGGCATATGCTGCAGTTGCAATACAAAGCCTATATTCTCTTTTGAAGTAAGGACAGGAATCAAATTAAATGACTGAAAGACAAAGCCAATATTATGCAATCTAAAATCTATCAACTTGTTTTCTGAAAGCTTCGTAATTTCTATACCATCAATAAAAACAGTCCCTGAAGTGGGCTCGTCTAATCCACCCATCATATTTAATAAAGTAGATTTCCCTGAACCAGAAGGTCCAACTAAAGCGATAAACTCCCCTTCTTCTATATGAAGATGCACGTCCTGAACCGCATGGACTGGAACCGTTTTTGGGTTGAATGTTTTACTCACATTATGGGCATCTATAATTGTTTTTGCCATAGCTTTAAATTTTACGTATTGCTTCTGATGGGTTTAATTGCAGGGCTTTGTAGGCTGGGTAAATAGCCGATAGAATAGCTGTGACTAAACACATGGTTACAATAATGATATATTTTTCTTGATCTAATTCTGGATAGATCATGGAACTGAATCCATAAGACGCTAATCCTTCTGAAAACATAGCGATGTTGATGCCTGTTTTTCCTAATACATTAACGGTTAACCATCCTAAGAACAAACCAATTGGACAACCTATTACTGTTAAATAAATAGTTTCCAGCATGATCATTATGAATATTTTACGTTTATTCAAACCAATGGCCATCAACATACCCAGTTCTCTAATGCGTTCTAAAACAGACATCAGCATGGTGTTTATGATGCCAAATGTTAATGCCAATAAAATGAGTCCGCTAATGATGTAGGTATACAGGTTAAACGATTCTATAATCATTCCCAATTCAGGAGACAATTCTTTCCAGTCTTCAACTTTTGCATTTGGAACCAAGGTTTCAATATCATTTTTTATACTATCTAATTGTGTCTCATCTTTTACCAATATGGCTATTTCATTGCTCTCAGAGAACTTTAATTCCAGTAACTCCCGCAAATGGTTTTGTGGGACATAGACATTCACCTCATCTAATGAAATGTTTTTTGACCTGTAAATCCCTCCTACTCTAAAAGCTGCTGAAACTATTTCTGCATGGACATTAGTAAAGGTCAACACCACCTTACTTTTAAGTTTGATTTTAAGTTTTTTGGCCAGTTTAGCACCAATAAGAATGTCATTGTTTTTACCGGATTCAAAATAAGCGCCTTCTATTATAGTTTGGTTTAACCCAATCTGTGCGATTTCAGAAGGTGGATGGATGCCATAAATAGTGACACCACTAGCCGTTGTTGGAGAGGTGATCATGCCTGTTGCAATAACGCGTGAACTTAGGGATGCAATGCGGTCATCAGATTGAAAATGTATTAAAACGGTATCAGAATTTGGAATGGTGAATTTAGAATCTTTTTCATATCCAAAATTTGGGTGATGTATTTGAATATGGGATAATTGTTTATAAACAGACTCATTAATATTGTTTTTATATAAGCCCCAAGAAAAGGACAATATAAAAATACCTGCCCAGATACCAATAATAATGGAGCTTATTACCACTAAGCTTCTGGAAGCATTCCTCCAAATATTTCTCCAGGCAATTTGAAACAACATCACTAACTATTTATGGCTTCAACAGGTTTTAATTTCATCACCTTATAACCGGGATAGAAGGCTAACAGGATAGACAATACCAACACAATTAAAGTTTGAACAACAAAAATTTTCTCTTGACTAGAAAAATAAATGATAGATTCTATACCATATTCTTCATAAACTTGTTTTATTTCTCCAGTTAAATGAATGGGATGTATGGTAAACCATTTAACCACCATAACGCCAGCTATAATGCCAGCGAAACACCCAATTAAGGATATTAATATAGATTCCAGTAAAAGAATGATGACCAATAAGCGCCTTTTCATGCCTATGGCTATCAAAATCCCCAGTTCATGTTTACGTTCAAAAATCATCATCAATAGGGTACCAAATAATCCGAACGAAATAATAAAATATAGGACCCCAACAATAATATAATGTGCTGTGCTATCAGCTTCTATAAACTGGTCCAATTCGGGCATCATCTCTTTCCAGGTCATGACTTCATATAAATCAGGGTTTATTGAATATAGTAACGATTCTTTGAGTCTTTCTAAATTTTTTGTTTTATCCAACATCACAGATACTGATGACAACCTGTTTTCAGCTCCATGCATCAATTGGGACTGTTTTAATGGCATATATACCACGTTATTATTCAATTCGATAGCGCCTAATTTTATAAGACCTTTTACCCTATACTTCGCTGCGGCACTACTTGCATGATAGCCTTGTCCTAATAGCACCAAAGTATCATTCACCTTTAATTTAAGCTGAGATGCCAATCCTTCGCCTAAAACAACGACCTTTTCATTTATGGTTTCAATGTATTCACCATCTATGATTTTTTCGTGAAGCTTGTTTACCATTTTTTCTTTAGCAGGATCTATGCCTAAAAGAAGGACCCCTTTTGTTTTATCGGCATACGATGCCAGTGCAAATGTTTGCAAACGAGGTATTAAATATGCAACGTTTTGGTTTTTAAGTAACTCCTTATACAATTGTTCATCCTCCTCAAATGTATTGTCTATAGATTGCTCATCCCAATAACCTCTTTGATGAATTTGTAAATAACCAGATGAATAGCTCACTACATTATGGATCATATTGTCATAAATACCATCGGTTAGCGATCTGAAAAGGATAGCCAGTAACACGGCGAAAAACACAGAAGTAGCCGTGATGATTGTCCTGCGTTTATTACGCCATATATTTAACCAAGCTAATTTTAATAACATTATTTTAATTGTTTCATATTTCTAGTGGTAAAGAAATTATCATTAATGGGCACATCAAAAACAATATCGTTGTAAATGATAACCGTACTGTTTCCTTTTTTATCAACCGGAAACATTTCAATTTTAGACGTTATCTTTCTACCACCTAATACTTTTATATCACTGGAATTCATAATATTCACCAGGGCACCGTCTTCATCATAGAATTCAGCTTTTAACTGTAAATAATCTAAAATATCTATCCAAACAATGACCTTTTCCCATACAATAGCTGCAGAAGGCTTAGGGATCATCTGAATTTTATAGCAGTCCTTATCTAAAACTGAATCTTTACCCAACAAGGTATGGTCATAATCTACTACTGAAGAGGCTTCCTTTACTAAATCGTCATTGGTAAAGTCGGTTCCCATCCAACTTTGTGACATCATAGAGGGTGGTAATTTGATGTTTCGTTCTATTGATGGAATCCAGTTCCAAACCTCTTTTGTGCGTTTTAAAAAAACAGTGCCTTTTTCTTTGGCAGGACTTGTAATTAATATCATTGAATAATCATCTCCTTTACTCCAGGCTTTCATGGTCATTTCCCGGCTCCATGTTGGCCTGATTATTTTAATAGTGATATCTGCTTGCGATGTTTTACCCCGCATATTATCATCTGCCTTTTTAACAATATCTGTTGCAGAAAGGTCTTGCTGACCGAAGGCAATTATTACAGACATTATGAAAAAGATAGCGCTTAGAGTGAATTTTAAGAATTGTGATTTTTTCATAACATTAAAGTTAATTAGCCTTATTGTTATGCGAAATGATGTTTATCAATCAAAAAAAGAATGATTATAAGTGCATATGTATCTTGGTAAATATTCAGAATATAAACTATTCTGAAAGTAGGCTTTCGCCCTATATTGTCCAAAATGTATGTTTATTTACCATAATTCAAGTTGTTTAAAAGCACTTACTTTCAGTAGATTTTTGCTGTCATTAACTGGAGTCTGCACTGATATAAATCAAGAGTACTAACCTTTAGTTTTTATATATTTATGAATTGCTCTTGGTTTAATTTAAGGAATTGTTAAATGACTACTTTGATCAATAAAAAACATGATGTATTTGTTCGGTTACCTATGGCTGGTATGATACTTTTTGTTGTATTTTATATTATTGCAGCTCTGCAATATCCTGGGGGATCATATACGTTTCCTAATAAGATGGGATTTAATCTTAAGGATAATTATTTATGCGATTTATTAGATACACAAACCATAAATGGCTTACAAAATACAGCACGAACCTATGCGCGTATGGCATTAGCCATTCTTTGTTTTAGTTTAATGCTGCTATGGGTGTATTTACCCAAACTATTCACGGTAAAAAATAAGCGTCAAATTATAATGAGTGTTGCGGGTATCCTTTCCATGCTTATCACTTTATTTTTAGCTTCAGAAGTTCATGATATTATCATTCGCATTGCAGGTATTTTTGGGGCTTTAGCTCTGATCCTCGCTATTTTTGAGCTATATAAAGACCGATATAACATGCTTTTTTCTCTAGGGATTATTTGCCTGATTCTTTTTTTGACAAACTATTACATCTATGAAACAGAACTGTTATTATATACATTGCCCTTAATACAAAAAATCACTTTTATATTTTGTATTTCCTGGTTTATACTTTTGAATAGGGCTCTATACAAAAAACTACATTGCAAACACTCATAAAAGCTAGTATTTTTTTGGTATGTATGCGGCTTGTTACGACCTCAATATTTATAATATCAAATAAAAATAGTCATAAAGTTAATTTTACTATTTCTTAATTAATATTGTAACTCTTGCAATCTTCAGATTTCAAAATTTCCAGATTTTGTTCAAAATTTGAATCTAAAATATTTCCTGTTTTTTTATGGCAAAATGGGCAGGCATTCATATCGCCATCTGTATCAATATACATTCCTTTTTTTCCTGCACTTAAACACCCTTGTCTGCGCTGATAATATCCGTGGTATACAATTATAGGATACGAGCTGTATTCTTTTGTAAAGTTCATTTTTCTAAAGAATTGTTCTAATTGATCAATTTGTGATTGATTTAGAAATACATCTTTATTGGCATAATGTCCAACGGCTTTAGGTTCTAAAATTTGGACAAAGGATACTTTTAATTCTTTAGCCAATTTCATATACGCCATTAAATTATCTTCAGTAATAAAATCTTTGGTAGCACAGAGCGAAAGAGCGGTAATAATATTATTGTTGTTTGCATTTTTGACAGCTTCTTCAACCCAGTAATAAGCTTCATTGAAATGTCTGAACTTATTATGTCGTTCTGGAATAAAATGATCTAAACTAATAACAGCACCTGTCAAACCTGCTTCTTTTAAACGTTTGGCATTAGTATCATTTAATTTAAAACCGGAAGTTACCAGCCAAAATTCCGTTGATTTATCTGCACTTTTCAAAAGTTTAACCAAAGTATTCATCTTAATCAATGGTTCGCCACCAGACAAATGAATTTGACTCACTCCTTTATCTTGAATTCTTTTAATAATCGCCAGTAAATCGGTAGTTTCTAAAACGTCTTTCTTATTTAAATTATCCCATTCAAAACAATGTTCGCATTGCAAAGCACATTTTTTAGTAATGGCTAAAAAAATGGTGTTAAATCTATTAACCTTGAGACTTGTTGTTTGTTTAAAATCATTGAGCTGAGAAGCAATATATTGTTCAAATACTTTACTATTCCAACCAGGTGTATATAAGCCTATGTGATATTTACCATTAATATACACCATTTTTTGAACTTTATTATTTCCCAGAAACCGCCTTCTTAATCGAATTAAATAACTCAGGGATTGTATCCAGTCTAAAGGATTCCTATAACATGATATAATCACTTTTAAGAAAGTTAATTTCATTCTTAATTGAATTAATCTCAATCTCAATCCGGTTATAATTTTCGACTTATTTGAATTATCAATTGTTGTTGAGATTAATTTAGTTTCTTTTATCTTTTTTTCTTGAAGTTCAACTATCATTACCTTGCGCTATTTAGTATTAGAGGCTAAATCAAATCGATTTTCATAATCCATTAAGACCTCATATTCATATTTTGAAAAATCAGTAAATGCGCCTGATTCTTTAAATAGTTTAAGCTTTTGAAAATTAGGTTCGCCATCATAGTTTCTTATATAATTATAATAGCCTCTGTTTTTTAAAAAGTACGTTCTACTTAACTCTGGTTTTGATTCATTTATTTTAAAATTAACCACAACTTCATCCCCTATATTAGATTGAACAAAATAATTTTGATCTACTGTAGAAAGTAGCTTCGTCACATCAGTATTGTTTCCATCTATCGCCTCATCAGGATTAATATAATTAATATCTAATGGCAAATCTTCTGTAAAGTCAAGACCAGCATAATCTACTTCCCAGAACATAAACCCCGTTTCAAGTTTTATAACCACTTTCTCACCTAAAGCGTCACTTAAATCAATTGGAATAGCAATATCTCTTGAAGCCATAGGGCCTACCGTGTTAATTTTATCAACTAATTCCCAACCATTATTAGATTTTAAATAAACTGATAATGGTATATTTTGTTCGTTCATCCATGTAGTACTTTTTTCTTTAGGAGATTCTTGTTGTTTTTTTTGAAATTGATTATAAAACGTCCCAAATTGTTCGTTGAATTTTCCAAAAATATAATCTAACCACATAGAATTTTTGACGGTTAAAAATAATTTTCCTTTTTCAGAATGAATAGGCTTATTGAATTCTAATTCAATATTTCTAACACTACTTAAAGTATTTATTTTTGAATTAAATAAATAAGAATTGTTGTCCTTAACTAATGCCGGAGCATTGTCTATATTTAAATGATCTACTAATACATTAACCGGAGAATTGATGCTTGAAAATGTATGTGGATGGCCATTTTTATCTAATAGTACCTTAACATTCTCCGGATGACTAATTTCTAATAATTGGATAAAATCGGTATATTGAATCTCTTTTAATTCATTTGTTATTTTAATGTTACATTCATTATTTGCATCATTAAAATAGGGTAATAATAAATAATCATCACGTTGCTGATTGGCTGTTAAAATTCCAGGATAGAGCTCACCGGTAAAGATAAATTCTTCGCCATTTTTAACGTAAATAAATGGACAGGAACTTTTAGTGGCCGCCACAATAATGGCAATCACCGCCAAAACACCAATAGTACCAAAAAATACATTAGCTATGGAGCGTCCAGTATTCTTATCATTAACTGATATGTATTTTATATTAGAAAATGGAATAATCACTTGGGTTCCAATTTCTGATTTCATACTATTTTCTAGAATAAAATGAATCTCATTTAAGGGTTGATTTTTGCTCTTATTATAGCTATGAACTCTTTTTTCTCTATTTGAAAGAGTATGTAATTGATTTAAAGAATGCACTTCCCCAGAAATGGTTTTGTTGTCTTCATTTATAATAAGATTGTTTAAATGCCAAATATCTGCTCCTGAATGTACAATGGCATATTTCTGAGTCATATTAAAATCTTGAACTTTTTGTGCAACACTTTCAGGAGTTGTCGTAATATCTCTTACGTTATAGTAAGAACAACCTATAATCAGGTTTAAAAACGAAAGCGCTAATAGCATGGATAAAACCGAAGTAATCCTTTTATTAATAACAAAAAAGAATAAGGGACGAAACTTTTGATTAGTAGAAGACTTCATGACAATAAAGATTTTATAAGGAAGTCTTATTCTATAGAAACTTTGAGGCTAAAGCAAAAAATGTTTATATAATTGAAAATGAATAACTTAAAAGTAACCTAATTTTAAATAGGAAACAAATATATCTCCTTATTATACATGCGAGGCTTCCCTCCTTATGTTGTCTCATTTAAAGTATTCTATATACTTTGCCAGAGAAACTTTTAGAACAATAATTTCAAGAAACTACATAGTCATTAATTTTCATAATAATCCTTTGCATTTGGGTCATTATAATGGGCGTATTTTTGTATCTCGTTTAATCCTAATATAGTGTTAGCAATAGTTGATTTATCCATTTAAATATTCGTTACGCTTAAATTCAATTCCTTTTCTTAACAAATATGCATGGTAAGCACTTGGAATATCGTGAGTCCATTTTGGTAAAATCAGGGTTATTAATATTACATCAAGCTGTGAAATTAAACCCATAAAAATAGCCGCTGCAAATGGAATTCCCGCATGATTAAAACCAATTAAAGACGAAAAAGCTACTAGTAACGTTATTCCCCAAAGTTTTGAAAGAAATGAATGCGTACAGGGTTGTTTTTTAAATTTTATAAAGCTAATTACAGAACATGCTACTTCCAATCCAAGAATAGTCCAAATCACCATGGAGTTATCAGAAATCAGTTTTGGATATAAAATCCAAGTTGCAAAACCAATGGATAACCAGAATATCATATCCGTTTGACTATCCATACGTCTTAATTTTTCTGAAGATATATTTTGTTTTCTTGCAATTATTCCGTCCAATATATCAGATAATAGTCCTAAATACATGAGAATTAGAATAGTTATTTTAGTACTTTCTCCAATAAAATATGCTAAGGCCAAAATTATTGGAGCTAATAATAACCTTAATAGTATTAATGAAATTGGTATGTTCATTCTAATTTATGCGAACGTGTAACTAAAAATTTTGTTATTGATTATATTTAATTCTAAACTAATATAATTTATTTGAAATACTAAGCCTATTTTACAATTATCTAAAGCTCATGTTTCATTATTCGGAAACATTATGGTTTTACCACTGGAGGTTTAATTATTATTTTGTTTAATTTCCAAAGCGATAGTTTAATGATAGCACCAATTTTCCAGAAGCCTCATCTTCCTGAAACTGAAAATTCTTTTCCTTAAAAACATACATAAGATTAACCCCCAAATTATCGGTAATTAGGGCCTCGGTAGCAATATAATTGGTTTCCAAATTCCATATACGTCCGTATCGGAAACTATAGTCCTGACTGAGTCCGAAACCACTTCCTATACTCGATCTTGAATATAATGTTGGATAAGCTGAAGGCATCATAAACCCATAATTATAATCTATGTCCAAATATTTTTTGGGGCCCACCCTCAAATGGAATTCAGGTAATATTGTATAGTTTTTTTGCGCATCTTCTATCCTTGAAACATCTATGGTTTCGTCTTTATTAACGCGTAATTTACCTAGTTGAAGTCCTAATCCACCACCAAACCATTTTCCATCCCATTTGGCATAGGGATTTATAGCATAAATGAATTCTGACTCTGTCTCATTGGTGCTTAAAATAGTACTTTTAATATTGCCCGCAGAAACATTAATACCATAGGTTTGGGTATTATTATTTTTTATGGTAACCTGCGAATATCCTGCCCCAGCCATTTGATAGACCTGTTTAAAATATTCATAGGAGTAAGAGGTTGAAGTTCCACATTCATTTTGTGATTGTTGTGGATTAAACGCAACTTCATTTGCAAAATTACCAAAGGAGCCGCCTATATCTATACGTTTGTATTGCTTGATTTCTGGTGTTTGATCAGGTATTGATTGGGCCAGAACATAAAAAGGCGCAAGTAGAAACAAACCTACAAGATTTCGATGATTTCTTAATTTTGTCTCGGTAAAAAGATAATAAAAGGATAGTATAATACCAGGAATAAACATCATCCAAACGGCCTTGAGCTCAAAAGGTAAAAGCAGATTTGTGAATGTATAAATTACAAACGATAAGATGACAATATAAATAAATTCGGCATGGATATACGGTGAATTTTGACGGCCTGTTGTGATCTCCAAATTAAACCGTTTCTCGTAAAACCATAAAACCACACCTAATAAAAGTCCTAAACCCAACATGCCCCATTGATAAGACCATATGCCAAGATAATATGTGGTACTAAATTGGGATACACTATGATCCCTAAAAAATTCAACTCCAAAGCGCAGTGAAAAATATAAACACAGGGCAAATAACATGGCACTCACATTCTTTTTCCATTTTTTTTGCGTTTTCCATACAACGTAACCAACAATAAATAACATAATGGTTTCATATAACTGGACAGGGTGCAACGCTAATGAAAGTATGGCATCCTTTTCAATACTACTTGAAAACCAATGGTTAAAATGTGCATGGGTACCTTCAGGGTATTGAATACCCCAAAAACCATTGAGCGGCAGACCGTAACAACAGCCATTAAATAAACAACCTAATTTTGTAATGCCGAGAGCAATAGGTGCCAACCATGCAAATAGATCTAACATAGGTCTTTTAAACCCAAATATACGTTGCGAAATTATAAGCCCAATTAAACCAAATAACAACCCTCCTATCGATGATCTGTTATTAAATTCTGGGGCCGTTGTGTTAATTGCAGTGAACCAATCTTCAATTGGAATTGTGAATAATCTAGTACCTATTACGGTAAAAAGCGAAATGGTGGTAAGCATCAATAATACAGATCGTAAATGATAACCGCGCTTTATGCTTTTATAGATAACTACAGAAAACATAAATATAAATGCTAAGAGATAAAAAAACTGATAAAAAAACTGTGGATTAATTACTGAAGTAGTCATAATATTAAGGATTTAATTTTATATTTTCAATAAACTTAATTCCCATAATTGGGTATGTTATCCGAAATAATCTTTGAACAATTATTTTGGATACTCCATAGAAACTTTGAGGCTAAAGCAAAAAATGTTTATATAATTGACAATGAATAACTTAAATGTACACTAATTTTAAATAGGAAACAAATATATCTTCTTACCATACATGCGATGCTTCCCTTCTTTCATTGTCTCATTTAAAGTGTTCTATAAACCATGCCAGAGAAACTTTTGGAACAATAATTTTAAGGATCAACATAGTCATTCGTTTTCAAAAGAATCCTATACACTTGAGTTATTATAATAGTCGTATTTTTGCATCTCGATTCATTTTAATAGACTTTACGCATATTTAGTAACAAGAAATCAAAATATGATTATACCTAAATTACATTATATATCGCAGGGAAATTCTCCAAAGGAGTTGATAGCAAACATCCAAAAAGCCTGTACTATAGGTGTGGAATTAGTACAATTACGTTTAAAAGATGTTTCAGAAAAAAAATTATTAAAGTTAGCCAAAGAAGCCAGAGAAATTACCTCTCATTTTCAAACCCGGTTAATTATTAACGATGATTATAAAATAGCTATCGCCGTTAAAGCAGATGGTGTGCATTTAGGAAAAACAGATTCTTGCCCTTCGCTGGCCAGAAAGCATTTATACTCCTGGCAAATGATTGGCGGAACAGCTAATACCTTACAAGATTGTCAAACATTAATTGACAAAGAAGTCGATTATATTAGTTTAGGTCCTTTTAGAATGACAACAGCCGAAGCTCATTTAAGTCAGTTTTTAGGTTTAAAGGGTTATACTGCCATTATAGAAGCCTTAAAAACGGAAACTCCCATTATTGGTTTTGGAGGCATCACCACAGAAGATGTTACAGCCATATTAGAAACGGGTATTTCAGGCATTGCGGTATCTGGAGAAATTATTAAAAATTTTGATTCAATTAGAACCTTCAACCTATTACTAAAAGCATCTTCAACAGAAGAACAACGCCATACCTTTAAATAAAAAGGAACGCTTATAGAATTCTATTGCCCATTTAAAGTGAATTTATTTTTTTTTCATGGATTTCATGTGTTCAAACAACTCTTTATATAAGCCGCGAGCAATCAATAATTTCATGATTTCATTGGTTCCTGCATAAATTCTGGCGACTCTATTATCCGCATACATGCGAGCAATTGGGTAATCCCACATATAACCATAACCTCCAAATAACTGAAGGCATTCATCTACCACTTTACTGTGCATTTCGGTTGCTGAATACTTAGCCATAGAGGCACTTTCAGCAGTAAGCTCGTGATTTGCTAATAATACCGTACATCGATCTAAAAAAGCCTGATGAATTTGTAATTGTGCAGTACATTCAGCCAGTTTAAATTGTGTATTTTGGAAATTGGCAATGGGTTGCTTAAAGGCGGTTCTTGTCGAGGT
>DATCZQ010000054.1:0-2997 GCA_036525815.1 Yeosuana sp.
ATTAACAGTCCACCAATTAAAACCGCAACACTGGCCATCATATCGGTAAATAGATGTAAATAAGCTGATTTAATATTGATGTTTTTTTCTGAATCTTTTTTTAAAAGCAATACACTTAAACCATTTGCGATGATCGCAATAAATGACAACCAAATCACCAAATTAGATTCTATTTCTTCAGGATTTTTAAATCTTTTAAACGCTTCAATAATAAGTAAAATAGCAACAATAACTAAAGTTGAAGCATTGATAAAAGCTGCTAAGATTTCAGCGCGTTTATAGCCAAACGTTCTATTGATTGAGGCTTTTTGTTTTGCTAATTTAGAAGCTACATAACTCACTACAAGAGAAATAACATCGCTAAAATTATGAAGTGCATCACTTAATAATGATAAACTACCGGAGAGTATACCACCAATAATTTGAGCTGCAGTTATTAAAATATTTAATAAAATAGAAATAAAAAGGTTTCTATCTTTTGTATGGTTATGAGAATGTGAATAGCCCATTTAGCACTGTAACGGTATTTTATCTACTCTATTTTGATGGCGACCTCCTTCAAAAGGTGTTTCTAAAAAAGTATCTACCATAGCTATTACTTGTTGTATTGAAGTATAACGTGCTGGAATACTAAGTATATTAGCATTGTTATGTTGTCTCGCTAAAGCAGTTATTTCTTTGTTCCAACATAAGGCTGCTCGAATACCTTGATGTTTGTTTGCGGTCATACTAACTCCATTACCGCTCCCACAAATGAGAATCCCAAAATCTACTTTATGGTTTTCAACATCATTAGCTACAGGATGTACAAAATCTGGATAATCTACACTATTATTAGTATTTGTGCCATGATTAATTACTGTAATAGCTTTACATTCCAGATGCTTTACAATTGCATTTTTATATTCTGTTCCAGCATGATCATTTCCTATAGAAATCTTCATAGTTTTAATTATATTTTATTGAGCATATAAAATTACAAATAACCTGTGTCAATTACTATATTAATTAGTTGTTAATATCTATTTGTAATAAACTGAAAAGAAAAGTTTTAAAATTCAATAATTTTTATAATCAGATATAGATTTTAAAATACCTAAAAAGTTAACCTTTTTTTATAGTTTAATTATAAACTCAAAAACAGTTATAATTAAACATCATTTTTAAAATTAATTATCAAATAAAAATAATGAAAGATAGCTATTAACACTTGTTTATATCTTATATAAAGTATTTATAAATCAATTCATTAATTATATAAATAGAGTTAATTTCTTATCAATAATATGTAGACAATGAGTAATAAAAATAAAAATAAAAAAAGTTATAAGACCTATTAACAATCTATAATAATCAAATAAATTTAATTTAATTTTAAAAAATATTTAATGGTATTATTATTATTGTTTACAACTTAATTATCTTAAAAAAATATTAACAAAACCTGAGTTTAATATATATAACGTAGCTTTGCAATATCTTAATGAGTTGATTTTAAAGAATCCAAGATTTCTAAAAGACTTCAGATTAAAATAATATTCGCCCGAATACAAGATCAATTCAATTAAGACTAAATTATCATGAATATATAAATGAGTAGAAAGAAAAAAAGGAAATCATCACATAAAATTTCCAACCTTACCAATACAATCTTAAGTATTTTAAAAAAAGAACACCAAAAAACCTTTAATTATAAACAAATTGCGGCTATTCTTGGAGTAAACGATTCCAGCAGTAGAAATCAAATTATCAAAAAACTTCAGCAATTAAAAGCTAAAAAAGAGATAGAAGAAACCGATAGAGGAAAATTTAAAGCTATTGTAAATACAGAGTACCATTCCGGTATTTTAGACTTATCTATAAAAGGATCAGGATATGTTATTTGTGAAGATTTTGATGAAGATGTTTTCATCGCTTCAAATAATATTAATAAGGCTTTAGATGGAGATGAAGTTGAATTTTATGTTTACAAACGCAGAAAACACGGTAAAATTGAAGGAGAGATCACAAGAATCATCAAACGTTTAAAAAGCGACTATGTTGGAGTGATTCAGCTTTCAAAAAATTATGCTTTTGTAGTGGCTGACAGCACTAAAATGTATAAAGATATTTTTGTTCCAATAAATAAAATTAATAAAGCCGAAGATGGAGATAAAGTTTTAGTTTCACTTGAAGAATGGCCGGAAAATGCAGACTCTCCTTTTGGAAAGGTACTTAAAGTATTAGGTAAACCTGGTGAACACAATACCGAGATTCATTCCATACTCGCTGAATATGGTCTTCCTTATGAATTTCCAAAAGAAGTTGAAGACTTTGCTAATAAATTGGATACCTCTATAACTAAAGATGAAATCGCAAAACGTCGCGATATGCGTTCAGTATTGACTTTTACAATAGATCCAAAAGATGCCAAAGATTTTGATGATGCATTATCGTTTCAAATTTTAGATAATGGTTTATATGAAATAGGTATTCATATTGCAGATGTATCACATTACTTAAAGGAAAACACCATTTTGGATGAAGAGGCTTATGAAAGAGCCACATCGGTATATTTAGTAGATAGGGTTGTACCCATGCTTCCTGAAATACTTTCCAATAATGCGTGCTCATTGAGACCACATGAAGAAAAGTATACCTTCTCAGTAATATTTCATATTAATGAAAAGGCCGAGGTTAAGGACCAATGGTTTGGAAGAACAGTTATTTATAGTGATGCACGTTTTTCTTATGAAGAAGCACAAGCTATTATTGAATCTAAAACCAACCATATACACGAAGAAGTTTCACTAACAGGGAATGCGTATCAAACCAATCAATTAATAGCCGATGCTATTATGAAATTAGATGATCTTGCTAAAATAATGCGACGACAACGCATGAAAAATGGGGCTATTTCATTTGATAAAGTTGAAGTTAAATTTGATTTAAACTCCGAAGCTAATCCAATTGGCGTGTATTTCAAAACAAATAAGGATGCCAACAAACTCATAGAAG
>DATCZQ010000055.1:0-17903 GCA_036525815.1 Yeosuana sp.
TTAGAGATTTAAAATGAAGTTCGTTTTTTGTTTCCTTATCCTCACTCCAGCAATCTAAATTATAAATGGTAGCATCAGCTATATTAGTGAGAGCTTCCACTGTTAAAAAGGCATGATGTCCTGTTATCAGAACGTTAGGTAATGCATTTAATTTTATAAACATATCATCCTTTGGGATTTCTTGAGAATAATCATTGAAAAACAGACCTCTTTCATGCTCATAAACATCTATTGCCAGCCCGGAAATTTGTTTATTAACCAGGGCAGAAATAACATCCTTAGTATTTATTATGGCCCCTCTGGCAGTATTCACAATGATTACATTAGGTTTCATTAATTCAAATAATGTTTTATCAATTAAATGGTGCGTTTCTGTATTTAAAGGTAAATGAATTGAAATGACATCTGCTGCTTTGCATAATTCCTTAATTGAAACATATTTTAACTGATAATCATCTATCAATTCTTTATTTTCCATAATGTCAAATCCTAGCAATTCACAACCAAAACCATGCATGATTCTGGTCATTACAGAGCCTATTTTACCTGTACCAAGAATCCCTACTTTTTTATTTTTTAAATCAAAACCAATTAAATTATTGACATCAAAATTGAATTGTTTAATTCGCTGATTGGACAGAATCAATTTTCTGTTTAAAGCCATTAAAATGGCTACCGCATGTTCTGCAATGGCATTGGGAGAAAAGGCAGGAACATGAGCTACTTTAATTCCTAAAGTCTGGGCTGTAAAAAGATTCACGTTGTCATGCCCTACTGATCTAAGTGTTATATATTTTACGCCAAAATCCTTAAGTTTTTCTAAAACTGTATTTGATAAAATATCATTTGAAAACACAGAAATAGCATGAAAGCCCACCGCTTTCATGGCGGTTTCTGATGATAAAGATTCTTTTATAAAAGTTAACTTATGCTTTCCTTTATTAGCATCTTCCAGATAAGGAATTTCAAAATCCTTTGAACTGTATATGAGTACTTTCATGTCTATTATTTAATTACGGAAGGTATAATAGCCTCTTTTTCTAAAGTTTCAATAATGGCTTTTACATATTCCTTAACTGTTGTATTAATTGATTTAGGATCAATGATATTATAAGAAGCAACCCAGACCAACGATTTATCTTCATGATTTTTTAAATCAAATAAGGAGGCCTCAACATTGTAAATATTATAATTTTCATAATAACCAGGATCAAAATAGACATCTTGATAGAAATAATAATACCGGCCAAAACGTCTCCAGTAATAATCTGTTCTATACATATCTACAGAATAAACCGTTTTTTGATTAACACCCTTCACAGTAGATATCAAAATAGCATCAAATCCATTTTCAGAAAGTCTTTCAACTTCTTTTTCAATATTATCTTCCGTTTGTTTGGTGCTTATAAATGAGGTCGTAAACACATTAAAACTTTCAACGGCATTAATGTTTCTAATTTGAAGTTCTTTCGTTAATTCTCCTTCAAATATCTTTCTTGCCGTTAAATTGTCTGTGATCCCTAAAACCAATACTTTTTTAGGCGTAAAGTTTACAGATTCTTGATCAACCCAACTATCTACTAATTTTGTAGATGAACAATTGAGTAATAAAACCATTGTTAACAGATACCATAATATTTTCATGATAATTAAATTTAATTGAATAAAATTATCTGATTATTAAGCTTATGGCAATGATATAAATCAATCACATTACTAAGAATGCAAACAAATTATTAATGGGTATTTATTAAATATAAATTTATGTTTGATTAAAAGAATTCCACACAAAACCCAAATTGCTATTAATTAATAAGGTGTAAAATAATAAAACCTCGAGCTCATTGCATCACTTTCTCAAAAACACAATGAATGAAAGCTTTATTTGCGGGTTTATGTGTGGAATTAGGGTATTTTTAAATATTTTTTAATAATTATTAATATAAAATTTCTATTTGGTCATTTGAATAGTGCAAATATTCAACGGCATCTTTTGTACTTCTTAATGATTTAATCCTTTTGTTAACGGCTAATTGTTCAGTATTCTCTTGACCGATAAACAAATCCATTTTAAAATTATCAAATAACATAACATTCATCTTCATTTCGACATGTCATTTTTAAATTCTAAACAATATCTTTCAGCCATTTCCATAGTATTAAAAACAGCATATGGAATACTTGTATCATATAATCTTTTGTAGGACCGAATTAATATATTTATTGAGAGTGAATTGATAACATAGGCTTCGGAAATGATCAATGAAAGGTTATTGAAACTACGTGCTAAAAATCGAGCTGCTGCAATTGAAAAAGTACCTTTAGTATCACGTAAATCAATGAGTAAGGGCATAGAAATGCCCTTGGATAATTTAGAAATGGCCTCTATACATAATTCTGCTTTTGGATAATCTAATTTATTATTGGCATTTAAACTTTTAAACTTACAGAAAAGAATTCCAGAACTATCTGTCCAAATGCTTGCATGTTCATATATGATCATTCCTTCCATAGTTTTAGTTTGCCATATTAAACATCATAAATCCTTCATTACAATAATTAATGACCATATCCATGTTACTATAAATTTTATTAGGAACAACATCATTTAAAGCTAAATCACAAAATATAAATAGTGACTGTAATCCAAATGTTCTAACTACAGAAGTCTTTGAAAGAACAGAGGTATTATTTAATAAATTTTGATAAAAAAACTTAAATCCCTTTATGGAATCAGAATTTCTAACTTCTTTTAAATTAATAAGTATTGACGGGTATCTATCATTAGAAAGTATCATAATGGTATTATCAAAAAATTTAGAAATACCTCCCTTTTGAGATCGAAAATCAAAATGTTCATTTAATTCACAGGGAATCATATTTTGGTCTGCCCAATATTTAATACCATCAAACTCAATCAAGTTGTTCATTAATAAATTTTAAAAAACAAATGTCAATTGATGTGCCAAAAGCTAAATTATCAAAACTTATAATTTTATTTTATTGATAATCAATACTTTAAAAATTAATAAAATAAATATGGAGATACATATATACACGGTATGCCGTTATTAACCTTACCGCTTAAAAGTTAAAACACGGAATACCGTGTTTTTTTTACTGCTTTTTAATCCCTAATTTAGACATCTTATCACGCAGGGTACTAGGTTTCAAACCTAATAATATAGAAGCCCCATTAGGTCCTGAGATTTTCCAATCACACCTTTCTAATACACTGACGATATGATTGCGTTGAATAGCATCTAATGATAAGTTTTTTGTCTTTTTAATAGAAAGTTTAGACTTTTGGGGTTCAGTTTCAAACCCTGGAATTACTAAGGTTTCATCATTTGATAAAATGGAAGCCCTTTCTATTAAATTTTCCAGTTCTCTCACATTACCTGGCCAGTTATATGCTTTTAATTTAGCCATGGCGGCATCAGAAATATACTTGATATTTTTTGTATACGCCTTATTAAACTTATCTACAAAATGTTCAACTAACAGCGGAATATCATCAATCCGTTCTCTTAATGGAGGTATTACAATGGGAAAAACGTTTAATCGGAAATACAAATCTTCTCTAAATTGTTTTTTTTCTATTGCCTCTTTAAGATTTCGGTTAGTCGCTGCAATAATTCGTACATCCAATTTTCGAGTACCTGTGCCACCCACAACTTCAATTTCGCCTTCTTGCAAAAATCTTAAAATTTTTGGCTGCATATCTAGTGGAAGTTCGCCTATCTCATCTAAAAATAAGGTACCTCCATCTGCTAATTCAAATTTTCCAATTTTATCACTAGACGCTCCTGTAAAGGATCCTTTTTTATGACCGAACAACTCACTTTCTATGAGTTCCCTAGGTATAGCCGAGCAATTGACCTTTATTAAAGGTTTATTGCTGCGCAAACTAATCTTATGAACGGCTCTGGCCAATAATTCCTTACCAGTACCAGACTCGCCTAACAACAGTACTGTTGCACTTGTTAAAGCCACTTTTTCAACCTCAGAAAGAACATTACTAAATTCCGCACTTCCATACACCATTTCCTCATAGTTAAATACTAAATCAAGTTCATTCCTGAGATAAATATTTTCTTGTTCTAACTGATTCCTTAAGGCACTTAACTCAATATTGGCATTTGAAAGTTCTAGATTTGCCTGAATTATTTTATGTTCAGCTTTAATTTGCTCTGTTAAGTCTTGCACAGTGGCAAAAAAAGCAACTGTATTATCATCTTTATCTTTAAGAGGTTTTGCACAAAGCGACACAGGAAACCGTTCACCATTTTTACGCATAAAATTAAAATGAAACCGATTATCTTCTCCTTTTATGGTTTTTTCAAAGGCTAAATTTATTTCTTCATAAGATTCAGAGGGCCAATAAGGAAATGGCGCTTTAATTCCTATAAGTTCTTCTTTGGTAAACCCAGTCATATCACAAAGGGCCTTATTTACATCTAAAGAAATACCTTTTAGATCAACAATTGCTAAACCTTCAGCCATTGTTAGTATAAGGCCTTCAGAAAAGTCTTTGGCATATTTTAAATCTAATTCAATTTTTTTACGGTCAGTAATATCTTGAATAGTACCAAAAAAATTGATAGCCTCTCCGTTTGAATAAATAACTTCACCTAACCCATGTATCCATTTTAACTCTCTTTTATTTTTTGTGAAAATTCTATATTCCAAATCAAATTTTTCACCTGTTCTTATACACTTCTCAAGCACTTTTTGATTGTTAGGAATATCTTCTGGATGGGTTATAGTTCTCCAAAGATCAAAAGTTAACACAGTATTTGCATCAAGTCCTACAATTTCATTAAAAGTAATTGAAGTTGTAGCAGTTTGAGTTTTTAAGTTTAGGTTATAACTTCCAATTTTGGCGATTTTTTGAGCTTCTAATAACGATTTTTCGTTTTCCTGTAATAATAATTCAGCCTGCTTACGTGAAGTGATATCTCTAATTATTCCAATAAGATATTTGTTATTATTATCATCAATAAACCTTGTCTTTTTAGTGGAAATTATTTTTGTTTCTTCATTATTAATGGTAAGTGTCTCTTCATTAATATTCTCAACACCCGTAGAGATTACTTGCTTGTCAATACTCAAAAAAATACTTTTTTCTTCTGGCCTTACATTTTCGGCTAATGTTTTACCAATGATGTCTTTTTTTTCAAGTTTAAATATTTTACAAAAAGCGTCATTTACTAACAACAAATGGCTTTGATCATCTTTTACAAAAATGGGATCGCCAATATTATTAATAATGTTCTCTAAATATTTTTCACTTTTCACTATTTGCTCTTCAGCTTTTTTTCGTTCCGTAATATCATAAATTATACCAACCAAATGTGTGCAGTTCTCTTTTGAATCTAATAAAGGACTTATGGTAATAATCGCTGTTTTAACACCTGTTTTATAAGGGATGGTTTCCTCCCATTGAATTGTTTTTTTGCTTTGGATGGCATCCTTGTATTTTCCTAATACCAGACTCAATGGAAGCTCAGGGACAATATCATTTATAGACTTATTAATTATTTCTTTTTCAGAGATATTTAAAATATTTAAAAAACTATTGTTGACTGAAATAAATTTAAATTGATTAGTCTCTTCTACTTTTAAGATGAATATAGGCTGAATTAAAGTCTCATAAATAATATTTAATTCCCGCTCTTTTTGGAGGATGATGTCTTTTGCTATTTTATTTTCTGTAATGTCAGTAAAATAAATTGACAACCCTTCTTTTGATGGATAAATCCTATTATCAAACCATCTGCCCAATGGTTCATAATAATCTTTTAAATATTGTGTTTCTTGAGTTTCCGCAGCTTTATAATAGGCGTGATAAAAAGGAAGACCTACGCCGTCAGGAAATTCAGTCCAAATATTTTTACCAATTAAACTACTCGGTTTTCTGCCTAAAAACTCCCCAGCCTTTTTATTTATAAACGTATAACACCAATCATTGTCTAGAGACACAAACCCATCAGAAATATTATCTATTGTAAAATCTATTTGACTTATAAATTTTTTCTCCATGACAAAATCAAAGTATTTTTTTCTGTAAACTGAGTCTAAAAAAACCTGCTGTTTTCGTGCCCCTTAATAACTGTTTATTTTTATTATTGAAAATCTCCTGAACGAGTGCTAAATAAGCTATGACTTCTTCTTCTTTTTTAAAAGACTCCATCTTCTCTTGGAATTCCAGCAATTCACTTGTAGGTTATTTCTTGTTTTTAACCTGAATATTCATCTTTCCTTCTTTTGAAAAAATATCAAAAATACGCCCTCAAATATAGGTTAAAAATTTGAGTTGTTTTTTTACAAAATTTATAAATTAAATCAAATCCCCTAAAAAGTTTAAGTCTTATTTTAATGAAATAATTATATTTTTTCTTTCGATAAATTTCAATTATTAAAAACAAAAAAAAGGAAATTATAAGCCAATTACAATTTTGGCAGTAGTTTTATCTTATTTGATGAAGATCACCCAAATTATACTGCGCTAATAAAAGAGAGAAAAAGAAAATTAAATTGTTTCAAAACGACATTAAAAATGGGTAAAATGGCTTAGTATTTATTTTTTAGATTCCATTAAACCAGGATAATAATTCTTTAAAAAAGCATTCCTTGAAGAATCCATTTTTTTTATCATTTCTTCTATTTCAGAATGCTGCATTTGCCAATTTCTAATAAAGTAATCTTGCTTAAAAAAATCATTCATAAAAAGGGAGTCCTTTTTTGGAAAATAGGCAAAATCTTCATGCCCTTTAAAAGGGATGTTTTTATCAAAATATCCTTTAAAAGAATCCATAATACTGTCTAAGTTTACCCGAAACCGATCTCCTTTTACATTTGAATATGACCAAGAGTAAATAGAGTCATATTTAATGAGGTTCCCAAACTCATCATATTCTTTATGTACATCCCATTTTTCCTCAGGTTTTACAATGGAGTCTTCTTTTATATTTTTTTCTATTTGTTTTTTTTCTTTTTCTTGACTATTACATCCTATAATTATAAACATTAATAATAGGGTTGTTAACTTTTTCATTTCTATGTGTTTTTAAATTAAACAATTATTTGCCTTTTTATTTAAGAGATTTAATTTCTTCTGTTTTTAATATTTGATTGTGTATTAGATCTCCTGTTATTTGAATTATTAGCTCTGTGATATTCAGAAATATTATCACCTCTATAGTTCTTTACTCTAACAAATTGGCTTTGCCTGAGGTTAATGGATCTATAGCGTTGAGGTAAAACTTTTACTCTTACCCAAGCGCCGTTATTTAAATAAATATAATTCCCAAATGACAGATCGTAATAAATCATATAGTCTGGAAAATAGACATATCTAATAGTTTCTACTCTGTTAGGATAAAACCAAACAGGAGGAGCTGTTTCCAAACTCGAAGAAAAAACAACAGGCCCGCAACTTTGTGCAATAAACATAAATGCCACTAGCTGGATTATTAGAAACTGATTTCCTTTTTTCATCTGTTTTTATTAAAAGGTTAAATTAATTTTACAGTTAGCCCTTTTTATAATTATTAAGCTAAGACTGTTATTTTATTTTTTAGTAATACAAATTAAATACACCAATAAAACAAGTGAAATGATGCTGGTCATTTTGAAGGTTGAATAATTTAAATAGTTTTGAACTATATCAAAAAATAAAGGATTATATCATTTTAAAAAGATATAAGGCAGGTAACCAAAATTCAAGGAAATGATAAAAGATTATTCAAAAAATTACCATGATCTAACAAAATCCATAAGCGAACTGGAATTAAAAATTCCACAGGTTATGAAAGGTTTTAATACACTTCATAAGGCAGCTCTTGTTGATGGAGTACTTTCAACAAAAACAAAAGAACTTATTACTTTAGGAATAGCTATAACTGTAAGATGTGATGGTTGTATTGCCTTTCATGTACAGCATGCACTAAGTTCGGGAGCCAATTCCCAAGAAATTTTAGAGACCATTGGTGTTGCCGTACTAATGGGAGGCGGTCCGGCAGTTGTTTATGGTTGTGAGGCTATGGAAGCCTTAGAACAATTTATTGTTTTGGAGAAAAATGGAAAAGAAACCTCATAAAACAGATAAATCAAGTCCATCTAAAAAAAAGACTTCAGATCAACCACCAGGAGGTTTTGGCATCAGTTGGTTATATGTTATTATAACAGCCATTTTATTGTCTATTTATATTTTTAACAATCCTTCTTCTAATTTAAAAGAAATAAGCTGGAAAGAGTTTAATAGTAGCATTTTAAGCCAGCATGATGTCGATAAAATTGTTATTGTCAATAAAGAAGTTGCAGAAATATATATTAAGCCAGACCGACTTAAAGATCCTAAATACGAAGAATTAAAAAGGAATAAATTCAGCTTAAACACAGGACCACATTACAAGATACAAATAGGTTCTGTAGAAAGTTTTGAAAGTAAGCTGGAAGAAGCACAACAAGAAGTCATCCCAGAAGAGAGAATCACCGTACTCTTTAGCACAAGAAATAGTTTTATTAATGTTTTTTCTTGGCTTATTCCTATACTCCTGTTGTTTTTTTTCTGGTTAGTCATTATAAGAGGAATCTACTCAGGAAAAGGAACTAACCCACTATTCAACTTTGGAAAAGCAACTATTAGAGTGTCTGAAAAAGGACAAAAAAGCCATATAACTTTTAATGATATTGCTGGATTGAAGGAAGCAAAAGTTGAAGTGATGGAAGTTGTTGATTTTCTTAAAAACCCTGGAAAATATACTAAATTGGGAGCTAAAATCCCAAAAGGCGTCATGCTCATAGGACCGCCAGGCACGGGTAAAACATTGATGGCAAAGGCATTGGCAGGTGAAGCCGGGGTTCCATTTTTTTCTATGTCCGGTTCAGAATTTGTCGAAATGTTCGTGGGTGTTGGCGCCTCTCGTGTGAGGGATCTTTTCAAACGTGCTAAGGAAAAAGCACCAAGTATTATTTTTATTGATGAAATAGATGCTGTAGGACGTTCCAGAGGTAAAGTAAATGCATTTCAAGCCAATGACGAAAGGGAAAGCACCTTAAATCAATTGCTTACAGAGTTAGACGGTTTTGGTCCGAATACTGGCATTATAGTACTCGCAGCAACCAATAGGCCAGATATTTTGGATAGAGCTTTGTTACGGCCAGGAAGATTTGACAGGCATATTTATCTTGAATTGCCAAATAAGCAAGAGCGCATTGAAATATTTGGAGTCCACATACGAGGACTTAAATTAGCAAAGAATGTTAATATAGAAGAGTTGTCAACATTAAGCCCTGGTTTTTCAGGAGCAGATATTGCGAACATCTGTAATGAAGCAGCTTTGATTGCTGCACGGAAAAAAAAGAAAGCCATTGAGCAAGAAGATTTTATTGAAGCCAGAGAACGTGTTGTGGGTGGACTGGAGAGAAAAAGTAAAATAATTTCTCCTAAAGAAAAAGAAATTGTCGCCTATCATGAGGCAGGTCATGCGGTGGCCAGTTGGTATTTAAAACATGTTGATGCGCTGGTTAAAGTATCTATAATCCCAAGAGGAAAATCTTTGGGGTCTGCATGGTATTTACCTGAGGAACGCCAGATAGTCACTAAAGCTCAATTTATGGATCAAATATGTGCCTCATTGGGTGGCAGAGCAGCCGAAGAAATTATATTTAATGAAATTTCTTCAGGAGCCTTAAATGATTTAGAAAAGGTTACTAAACAAGCCTACTCTATGGTCGTTTATTATGGATTAGATAACGAAATAGGCCCACTCAGTTTTTATGATTCAAATGGGCAGAATCAAGCCATATTAGGAAAACCGTATAGTGAAGATATGGCTCGTTTATTTGATAAGAAAGTAAAAGAATTAGTACTAAATGCTTATGAACGCACAAAAAATATATTAAGAACTCATAAAACCGAACTGGAAGCCTTAGCAAAACTTTTGCTATTAAAAGAAACTATAGAAAAAGAAGAATTAGAAACCATATTAGGTACACGCGATGTGGAACTCTTAATAGAAAATCGTTAAAATAAAATGCTTCTATTAAAAAATTATAAGGCATAGTTTCACTGATCTAAATCATTTCGTTCCTATTAATGCTTCGCTAATTTTAAAACAAATTCTTAAGTAATTATAGAATTGAGCATTACCCAATAAAATTGAGCCTAACATGAACATGGTTTCCTGGAATATTAATGGTTTAAGAGCCATTGTTAAAAAGAATTTTTATAAGGATATAAAAAAGTTGAATCCCGATATTTTGTGCCTTCAGGAAACCAAAGCACAAGACGACCTGGTAATTAAGGAGCTGTCTTTATTGAACAATTATTACATATATGTGAATTCTGCAGAAAAAAAGGGATATTCTGGCACTGCTACCCTTTCTAAATCAAAACCGATATCTGTACAAAATGATATTGGCCTAGATGCACATGATTATGAAGGAAGAGTTATTTGTTTGGAATATCCCAATTTTTATTTAGTTAATGTATATGTTCCGAATTCTGGACAGCAATTGGAAAGACTTGATTACAGAAAAAAATGGGATTCAGATTTTCTTAATTATTTAACAAATCTTAAAAAAACAAAACCACTCATTATTGCCGGTGATTTTAATGTGGCTCATCGACCGATCGATCTTAAAAACGACAAAGCCAATTACAACAAAACGGCTGGTTATACTCAAATAGAAATTGATGGCATGTCGGCTATGATTAATGCAGGTTTTGTAGATGTATTTAGGCATCTACATCCTAATCAAATAGCCTATACTTACTGGAGCTATCGCTTTAAAGCGCGGGAAAGAAATATAGGTTGGCGGATTGATTATTTTTTAATCAGCAGCATGTTAAAAAATAACATAAAAACAACCAGCATTCTATCTGATTATTATGGATCTGACCATTGTCCAATACATCTTGAAATTAATTTGTAATTGACACGTATCATTTTAAAAATGAATCTGCCTTACTAAATTGAATCATAAATAAGATGAGTTATGAAAAATAATGAAATGGTTATGCAATTAAAAAATAGGGGAATAAAAAACGCCTTACTATTAAAGGCTTTTCAAGATATTCCTTTCTCTGTGTTTTTATTAAATGACTTCCCTACAGTTTCCTATCAGGAAATAGAAAAAACAGAGGCACTTAAACCTATAGAAACAAGGGCTTTAGTTATTGCCAAAATGTTGGAACAATTAAAAATTAAAGAAGGAGCAAAGATTTTGACCATAGGCGTTGATTCTGTTTATATACTGGCAGCTCTATCCAAAATATATAAGGAAGTTTACATGATTGATGCCCATAAAATGTATTCAGAATGGGCTGTTAAAACATTAAATAATATAGGAATCACTAATGTTTTTGCTAAAAATAACAATAAAACTTTGGGTTGGAAGGCAAAAGCACCATTTGATGTTATTTTAATAGCTTCAGAACTTGAAGAGGTTCCTAAAGGTTTAAAAGAACAGTTAAATATAGAAGGAAAATTGTTGATTCCGGTAGGTCCTGATTGGGTTCATTCGGTATTTGAAATAATACAAAGAGTATCCGAAAATGATTATAAAATAGAAAAATTAAGAGATAATTTTTTTATTCCTCATCCTGAAATTTTACCTGAAATTGAATCAACAGACTTCCCTGAGAAAGATATTATTAATGAAATTAAATTAAAAGCTATGCCGTTTGAAGGCATCAAAGATTTTCCTCTTGATGATCTTCTTGACAGAATTGGTGATGCACAGGTAGTTTTACTTGGTGAAGCCTCTCATGGAACTTCAGAATTTTATTTAATGCGTCAAGAAATTACCAAGAGGCTTATTGAAAAAAAAGGATTTAATTTTGTTTGTGCTGAAGCAGACTGGAGTGATGCTCAACAAATAAACAGTTATGTAAAAGATAAGTATACTCAGAACCAGTGGATGCCTTTTGCCCGTTTTCCAGAATGGATGTGGAAAAATAAGGAAGTATTAAACTTTGTGGAATGGCTAAGAGCTTACAATATCAAACATAAACTTCAATCCGGATTTTATGGTCTTGATTTATATGGAATGGAAAATTCAATAACGCTGGTTATTGATTATTTAGAAAAAAAAGATACTGAACTGGCTAAACTGGCAAAAACAAGGTACGCCTGTATTATGCCTTATATGTCAGATCCATCCATATATGGTAAAATGGTATTGAGTAATCAATTGATAAGCTGTGAAAAAGGGATCTTAAAAATGCTCATAGATTTACTCAAGAATAAAATTAAATTGAACCATTCTCCCGAATATTTTTATGCTTACCAGAATGCCAATGTGGTAGTAGATGCCGAACGCTATTATAAAGCCATGTATTATGGAAATGCAGATTCATGGAATTTACGTGATTTTCATATGTTTCAAACATTAAAATCACTTTTATCCTATTTTGGGTCTCATTCCAAGGCCGTTGTATGGGCTCACAATTCTCATATTGGGAACGCTTTGGCTACAGAAATGCATTCAAGAGGAGAAATAAATATTGGTCATTTATGTAAAGAGCATTTTAAGAATAAATCATATCACATAGGTTTTGGCACCCATAATGGTACGGTTGCAGCCGCTCATAATTGGGGAGGTGCCATGGAAATAATGCAGGTCAATCCTTCTTTGCCGGGTAGTTACGAAAACTTATGCAGTCAAACCCAAATAGCCAATTTTACCCTCCCATTGCGTGAAAATGATTCTGGAAAAAAATTAAGGAAATTATTGAATGCTCCAAAACTGGAACGTGCAATTGGTGTTATGTATAGACCAAAAACAGAACGTATGAGTCACTATTTCCAAGCTGTTTTACCATCACAATTTGATGAATATATTTGGTTTAACACATCGCAGGCGGTTACACCTATTACCACTAGCAATGTAATTCCTAAACTTTTGGAAAGTCATCCATTTGCGTAAATAGGTTAAAATATATTAAATTTAGATGGAATGAATTTGATTTATAAATAGATTGAGGGATGTAAATGTTTGCCCGTTTTTAAAACATTGTGGATATAAAATAATTTATCCTTTAACCACGGCAACGGGTCGCAGCTTTGCCACTTTTTTTGCAATACCTGAAGTTTGAATAATATCTACGACTAAATTAACATCTTTGTAAGCTTGTGGAGCTTCTTCGGCGATACCTTTATACGACCCAGCTTCTATATAAATACCTTGTTCTTTGAGTTGTTCTTTAAGTGCAGGTGCATTGACTTGTTGTTTTACACTTCGCCTGGATAATCTTCTTCCGGCACCATGACAACAAGATCCAAAAGTAAGGTCTTTACTTTTTGCTGTTCCAGATAAAACATAAGAACATGTTCCCATACTTCCGGGTATGATTACAGGTTGACCAGATTTAATATAAGCTTTAGGTAATTCTTCAGAATCTGGACCAAATGCCCGTGTTGCTCCTTTTCTGTGAACAATTACTTTTTGTTTCACATGGTCTATAATATGGTCTTCAATTTTTGCGATATTATGAGCCACATCATACAGTAGCTTCAACTCTCCACCATCTTTACCAAAACAGTTTTTCCATGCTGTTCTTGCTTCCCAGGATATAATTTCTCTATTACACCATGCATAATTAGCCGCAGCACACATTGCTTTAAAATAGTGTTGTCCTTCTTCTGAACTAAAAGGCATACAAGCCAATTCCCTATCTGGTAGTTTAAAATTATATTTAATCATTTCTTTCATCATGATTCTAATATAATCTGTGGCTACCTGATGTCCCAGTCCTCTGGATCCTGTATGGATAAGTATAACAACCTGATCTTTTTTTAGGTTAAATATATTTGCAATGTCATTGTCGTAAATATCCTCTACATAATCCACCTCAATAAAATGATTCCCTGAGCCAATGGTACCCAACTGATCTGTGCCTCGTTTTTTGGCAAAGTCCGATACTAAATCTGAATCAGCAAAGGATAATCGACCATGGCTCTCCATATACTCCAAATCTTCCTTTTTGCCATATCCCTTTTTAACAGCCCATTCTGCACCTTCAGTCAATACATCTGTCATATCTTTAGCAGATAGTACTATTTTTCCACCTTTACCCATACCCGATGGTATTTGTGCATACATTTCTTTTGATAATGATTCGATGTTGTCTTTTATGGTTTCATATTGAAGATGCGAAAGCAGTAGGCGAACGCCACAATTGATATCGTAGCCAATACCTCCTGGTGAAATAGCACCATCTGGATACAGTGTTGCAGCAACGCCTCCAATAGGAAACCCATAACCTTCGTGCACATCAGGCATAACCATAGATGCTCTTAGAATACCTGGTAATACAGCTACATTTACCAGTTGATTCAAAGACCTATCCTCAATAATATCGTCTAAAAGTGTTTCAGAAGCCAATATTCTGGCAGGCACTAGCATATCATTTCTAAAAGATTTGGGAATTTCCCAAAGATAATCTTCAAGTTTAATGATATCTTCTTTTTTTACTTTTTTCATTTATATATCGAAAATGACAAAAGTTTCCCAAAGGCCATAATCGTTCATTATAACATCAGCTTCATGATAAGTTACAGCCTTTATTTCTTCATCAAATGCTTCAACATGGGTGCCTAATAACTCCGCTTTAATTTTCTGACCTGAAAATTCAATGATTTTCATTTCACAGTAAATTGACTTTTCAATGTAAGAACTGGACAAAACGTCTGACAGGAAATCCACAAGCAAATTAGTAGTGTCTGAAGCTTCTACATTAACAAGGGTCCTAATATCAATATTAGGTGTTTTTTCACAGAACTTTTCCTTTAAAATATTGTTCATGCCTTTTACCCCTTGCTCAAATAGACCTTCCAATGTTTTATCAAATATCAACATCCTTATGTCTGCAGTATGAGATACGTAAGTGATACTCATTTTTTTGTTGCTTTAAGTACTATAAAAGATCCTTCACCATAGCCTGATTTTGGTAACTGGATATCTTTAATAGATTCCAGATTACCAAATAAGGTTTGGTTGAACTCTAAATTTTTGAATCCTGCTTCTTCAATTATTTGTTTGATGCGCATCACTGAATAAAACTTGGCTTTACTAAAAAAAGTACTACGATCTCTTCGTTCCTTATACTCTTTTGCAACAGCATGATCTTTGTCTAAAAAACCAATAATGATAGATCCATGATGTTTAAGTACTCTATGAGCTTCCTCTATGGCAAGTTTTACATTATCTAAATGGCAGATGGTCACAAACAAAACAAAATCAAACTGCAAATCGCGATAAGGCAAATATTCTGCAACTCCTTTTAAGACCTCAATCTTTCTGCTTACAGCTTTCTTTGCCATTTCTTCAGACGGTTCAATACCTTCCTTAATACCTAATGGTTGTGCAAAGCGTCCTGTACCGATGCCTACTTCTATTCCCCTAATATTTTCAGGTAATTTTAAAAATTGCTCTCTAATAGCGGCCAATTCAGATTCATATACTTCGGGGTATTTGTCATACCAAGCTTCATAATCTTCAACATATTTATCAAAAATTTCTGTTTTTAACATGATTTTTTAGTTTATGATTTGTAATCTAAAATTTAGTGTTTTTAATATTTTCTCATAATGATAAATATCAATTGAAATGTTTTTTAATCTTGTAAAAAACGAATGAAAGAATGTAACAAAAGTCTGAAATGAAGCCATCTATGCAGTTTTTAATACAATCACGAGACATCCTTAAAAAAACATATCGAAAAACACGATATTGTTTTCAAAAAAATAAAATAATCAATTATTAATTTGAAAATGATTTGAGCATTCTGTTTAATAACTGTTTTACTTCTGTGTCATCTACTTGATCAAAATTTTTATAAAATTGGCCCACTGCCCGAAAATTATTAGGGACTAGAAGACAAATAACCTCATCAATATAAGGAGACGCCTCAAGTTTTCTAATGGCATCGGGGGGAGCTACAGGTATTGCTACTATAATTTTCTTAGGTTTTTCGTCATGGAGCATTTTAATGATGGACAACATGGTATTGCCGGTTGCGATTCCATCATCTACTATAACTAAAATCTTGTCTTTTAAAGAAAGTGGCGTATGATCTCCATAATAATCTATATAACGTTTATTAAGTTTGGTTCTAATATTTTCTGTTTCTGATTCTATGTATGCTTGAGATACATCTGCAGCAGCATCACTTAAAATCCTGTTTTTTAAGGTCACTGCACCTATAGCATATTCCTTATGTAAAGGATGTCCAATTTTTTTAGAAAGCACTACTTCTAAAGGTAAATTTAAATTTTGTGCCATTATAAAACCTAAGGGTATCCCTCCTCTTGGTATTGCTAAAATTACCGCATCAGCGTTTCTATATTTTTCTAATTTATTAGCTAGTAGGTAACCAGCTTCATTTCTATCTTTAAACATCTCTATAATATTTATTAACAAATTTGCATATTCATTTTAAATCATAAAATGATGAAGATCAATACACCTGTTTCATTTTAAAGATTTAGATGTCACAATAAATCTTATTAAAATTAGTCGCATTGACCCATATCATTTCCAGTCTTTTATAACAGACTTATTTTGCGCTCTATAAATAGTGTTTAATTTAAATTTTTATAATTATGAAAACAGATTTTGAAATTAAAGATGATGTATTAGATGAATTAGCTTGGCAGCCAAATATTGATGAAACTCAAATAGGAGTTATTGTTGAAAATGGGGTAGTAACTCTTAGTGGTGTGGTTAATAGCTTCGCTAAAAAACTGGATGCTGAAAAGGCAGCAAAACGGGTTGAAGGGGTAAAAGCTGTAGCTTTAGATATTGAAGTTAAATATGGTACCGATTTTAAAAAAACGGACAAAGAAATTGCTAAGGCCATAGTTGATGCATTTGAATGGAACGCTTTAGTTCCTGAAGATGATATCATGGTGAAAGTTGAAAACGGCTGGGTTTATTTAACTGGTGAAGTACAATGGGCTTACCAAATGAATGCTGCAAAAAATGCTGCAGAGAAACTATTGGGCGTGAAAGGTGTAAGCAATCTTATCACATTAAAAAATAACATTAAACCCACAGAAGTTAAAGACAGAATAAAAAAAGCATTTCAACGCATGGCTAACCTTGATGCTGATAATATTATTCTAGAAACTCATGGTCATACTGTAACCTTACGTGGTAAAGTACATTCTATTAAAGAAAAAGAAGATGCCGAAGCAGCAGCTTATAACGCACCTGGTGTTTACGACGTTAAAAATGAACTTAAAGTAGAATATTACACAGAATATGCCTAACAATTCTAAATATTAAACTTTTTAAAGGCCCTTGATACTTTTATCAAGGCCTTTTTTAATTTAAATATCTAATGGGAATTTAAACGGCAAAAGGCCATTTTTTAAAACATATAATAAAAAAACTTCCTGAAAGATCTAATATTAATTCAATAACCTTCAGGAAGGCTCCTTGTAAAAACTATAAGTCTTTTACTTTCTAAGTTTAAGTTAATCCATAATGCCAAAGCAAACCTTGGTATTAACTCTATATTCTTTAATCTGGTTATTGTTAACGGTTACCTGCATATCCTTCACATAAACAGATTTAATATTTTTTACTGTTTTTGATGCTTCCTTAATTACATTATTAACAGCATCTTCAAAACTTACAGTTGAATTTCCTAATACTTCAATGACTTTTAATACTGACATGGCATATAAATTTATTGTTTAATGATTGTCTAAAGTAATTTAGAAATAAGCTTAATGAAATGACCTTAATCAATTCATAAAAATTTATTTCTACAATATTTAAATAACTTAATATTTGGTTTGACTCAAATGACGTAGGTCATTTGAAATAGCTTGTAAGCAATTTATCTTCAATACTATATAATTTGTATTAAACAATAATTTGTA
>DATCZQ010000056.1:0-2263 GCA_036525815.1 Yeosuana sp.
ATTTTTTATATATCAGCTGGTGGAAAAAGCTCTTTAAATGACTACTTTATAACAAGGTTAGAAAGAATAAAAAGTTTGATAGACAATGAACTTAAAAGAAATGACCAATGATAAAATTCTTTAGAAAAATTAGACAAAAACTGCTGACTGAAAACAAATTCAGAAAATATCTGCTCTATGCAATTGGTGAAATTGTACTTGTTGTGATTGGAATTTTGATTGCTTTGAGTATAAATAATTGGAATGAAATGCGAAAACTTCAGAATACTATGAAAAGTGTTTATTCCATTATTAAAACAGACCTTCAATCTGATATTAAAAATATTGATTTAGTAATTACCGAAATGGCACCAAGGGATAGCATTTTCAAAAGAGTTATTAATAATGATATGACCAAAGATGATTATCTAAATTGCGAGTACTGTTGTTTTATTCTATATGGATTCCCAGATATAACATTGAATAAGCGTGGTGTAAAGTTATTAGAAGATAATAGCGCTGTTTTTAATTCACATCAAGATAGCCTTTCTATCGAAATTAGTAATTTTTATGCTTATTTCAATACTGAAATTGGCGTAGCCCTAGATGAAGTAATCATTGATTATGAGGATAATTATTCCTATTTTAAGAATAACAAAGCTTGGTTCAAAGACTATATAAATAAAGTAAAAAGTGATGAATTAATAAATTACCAGCTTACATCAAGCGATTATCTTAATAGGGTGAATTCTTTTTATACTTTATACTATGAGAGTTTTCTAGGGGAGAGTTATCTAGGACATTTAAGAAATTATAAGGAAAATGCTCTATTATTAATAGAAAAAATCAATAAGAAGGTAGAATAACGAAAGCACAACAATGCTATAAGTAATTGCTTGTTCTCGCCTACTTCTGAAAACCAAATGACCTTATACGAGTTCAACATACTTACTCTTGAAGAAAAACAAGCAACAGTTTGGGATAAGGGTGTGTTTTTAGTCAACTACATAACCAAAGACATTAAAATCAACTGTTATGCCATAGATAAGTTCTTTGTTGAGGTAGTCTATGATGCTGAACATAACACAATTACAGAAGTCAGAAGTTTCAAATATGGGCATAGTCTTGATAAGTATGCTCCTAAAATTGATGAAATCAAGTTTTTTTCCAAAGGGTATAGAATAGAAAAATGTTTTTAATCACATTTATTTAAAAAATTATATAAATTAGCGAACTAACCAATTAATTAAATAATTATGAAAAAACTATTGCTCTCTTTTGTTACCCTATTTCTATTTGTCTTTACCTCTCATTCACAGATGATTATGGTTGTTTCCGAAATTGAAACCACAGATGTCTCTGCTTATGAGGATATCCTTAACCGATGGATGAGTTCGCTCAAGAAAGTGACCGAGACAGAAAGTGCCCAAATGCGTGTACATCAAGTTGATGGCTCACGAGAATTAATTGCAACCAGATTTTATGGTTCCTTGCAGGAAATGGCTGATACCAGGAAAAATGAGAAAGAAAAAGAAGAACAGATTGCTGAGGAATTTAGGTCAATGCCTGGTCAATTAGAGGGAAGTTGGGATCAATTTTTGTCCAGTACCGATTTTAAAAACAGTTCGGTTTGGGAGTTTGTTTCTGAGGGCAGTACTCTTCCTAGATCTTGGGAATCCATGACTCAGGAAGAACGTGACCAACTACTATACCGAAGAGTACAGTATTTTAGCGTAGACCTTATGCAAGGTGATGCTTTTGAAGCTTGGTGGAAAAAAGCTAGTGAAGCAGATGCTAAATTAGGAATCAACTATCATGTGGCTATGTTTAAATCTGTCTTCGGAGGGAATGATGCAGATTATATGATCATACTAATTGATAAAACAAGATTTGATTATTACAATCATTGGGAAGATAGAATGAAAACCAGAATGGCAAGTGAAGAGTTTAAAACTTTGATGTCTGGATCGGATAACAGTAAATGGTCAGTGATCAAAGAATCTAATTGGATAAGATTACCTAAAATGACTCACTAATTATAGATACTTTTACAATAAATTTTAATAAACCACTTAAGTAATTAGGTGGTTTTTTTTTACAATAAATTTTAATGTTTATAGTATGCTTGTCTGCAATTTGTATTAATTTAAATGGGGCTATCCTAGTTCTTTGTTGAGGTTGTTTATGATGCTGAACATAATACCATAACAGAAGTCAGGTGTTTTAAATATGGGCATAGTCTTGATAAGTGTTCACAAAAAATTCTATAATAAAAAATTATAAA
>DATCZQ010000057.1:0-23972 GCA_036525815.1 Yeosuana sp.
TTGGCGACTGGATTGGCTATTACACCTATGGTGTTTTTGATGGCGACAAAATGGAATTAAAAAAGTATTAATCCTTTTCATGATCTTCAATATCCTTTCTAAGATCTAATTTTCTAAATGACGGAGACACAATACCAGTGGTTACAACAGTAATTAAGGTCATCGTTCCTCCAAACACAACGGCCGTTACGGTTCCCATGAGTTTAGCCGTTAAACCACTTTCAAAAGCTCCCAGCTCATTTGAAGAGCCCACAAACATAGAATTCACAGACGCTACTCTTCCACGCATATGATCAGGTGTTTTTATTTGTAAAATGGTTTGTCTTATCACCATAGAAACCCCGTCGGTAACACCACTAAAAAATAGGGCCAGAACAGAAATCCAAAAGATTGTAGAAAGACCAAAAACAATGATACATACACCGAATCCAAAAATAGCCCCCAATAGTTTTAAACCGGCATTTTTACTAATAGGTAAATAGGCCGTAATTAACATGGTTAAAAAAGCCCCTACAGCAGGTGCCGCTCTTAAAACCCCAAAACCTTCTGAACCTACCTTTAAAATATCTTGTGCAAATATGGGTAATAAGGCCACCGCTCCACCAAATAAAACGGCTACCATATCTAAAGTTATGGCTCCTAAAATGGCCTTTGTTTTAAAAACAAACTGAACGCCTTCTTTTAAACTTTTAATTACTGGCTCTCCAATTTTTGGATTTAAAATAGGCTTTTTCTTAATTCTAAAAACAATAAGCAATGACAAAATAATCAATCCGAAAATGATGCAAAGGGACCAATGAACACCAATCCAGCCAATAGAAAAGCCAGCAAAGGCAGGGCCCAAAACGGATGCCATTTGCCAGGTTGAACTGCTCCAGGTGGCTGCATTGGCATATAGTTTTTTAGGTACTATTAATGCGATTAATGAAAAAATGGTCGGGCCAAAAAAGGATCGTAAAAACCCTCCAAAAAACACTAAAGCATAAATACAATATAAAATAGTATGTGTAGACCATGATGAAACAACTACGGGCCAGGTAAGTAAAAATAGGCCAAAACTAATGAGTGAAAAGGCTGCTATAATTGTAGCTAAAAGATTTCTCTTCTCTCTTTGATCTACTATATGTCCGGCAAACAAAGCCATAGTAAATGCCGGCACAATTTCCATCAACCCAATAAGTCCGAGTGACAACGGATCTTTTGTAAGACTATAGACCTGCCATTCTATAACTATAAATTGCATGGACCAACCAAAGACTAACACCAATCTGAGTAATAAAAAAATATTGAATTCCTTTATTCTCAAGGCTGCATACGGGTCATTCTTATTCATTTATTCTGAATCATTCGCTTTCACGTCTCTTAATTTGAGTTGCAGACTCACATTGCCATTCCATTCATTTTCATCAACCGAGTAAACCACTTTAAAAAGTTTATTATCAGTAATTAGATCGACTTTATCTCCCATACCAAAACCAATAGCCGCCAAAGCGTTAGAACCAGGTTGAACAACAGTCATTCTTAAATGTGTTTTGTCTGCTCCAACGCATTTTCCATACCCCGTATCTTTTAAGTCTTCTGTCATAAAAACCGGAGTCATATTTTCTGGTCCATAAGGAGCAAACTGTTTAATAATTCTATAAAATTTGGGGGTGATATCTTTTAAATCAATTTTCGCATCAATTTTAATTTCAGGAATCAATAAGGATCTATCGATCGTTTTTGAAACCTCATCTTCAAAAGCCTGTTTAAATGCCTGATAGTTCTCTTCTTTCATTGTTAATCCTGCGGCATATTTATGTCCACCAAATTGTTCAATAAATTCACTGCATGCTTCAATAACATTATAAATATCAAAATCTCTGACTGAACGGGCCGATGCTGCTAGTTTGTCCCCGCTTCTGGTAAACACCAAGGTTGGCCTATAATAGGTTTCCGTTAATCTGGAAGCGACGATACCAATAACCCCTTTGTGCCAATCTTCCTGATATACCACCGTTGTTAAATTATTTTGCTCGCCAAGCTGTTCTATTTGAATAAGAGCCTCTTCGGTAATACGTTTATCTTCTTCTCTTCTATCTGAATTATATTCCTCAATCTCTGCGGCAAATCGCAAAGCTTTCTCATAGTCAATTTCATTTAACAATATCACAGCATAATTGCCGTGTTTCATTCTTCCTGCCGCATTAATTCTTGGTGCTACTACAAATACGACATCTGTAATAGTCAATTCCGTCTTATTGACCTGTTCTAGCAATGCTTTTATACCTGGTCTCGGAAAAGTATTTATCACCTGCAATCCAAAATAGGCTAAGACTCTATTTTCTCCCGTAATGGGAACGATGTCTGCGCCAATGGCAGTGGCCACTAAGTCAAGATATTCAACAAGATCTTCAACGCCTTTCCCCTCTTTTGAATTTAAGGCTTGAATCAATTTAAAACCTACGCCACAGCCACACAATTCTTTATAAGGATAATTACAATCCTCTTGTTTCGGGTCTAAAACAGCCACCGCATCTGGAATATCATCTCCAGGTCTGTGATGATCACAAATAATAAAATCAATTCCTAATTCTTTGGCATAAGCCACTTTTTCTACCGCTTTTATTCCGCAATCTAAAGCAATAATAAGTGTGAAATCATTTTCTAAAGCAAAATTGATTCCCTTATAAGAAATACCATAACCTTCATCATAGCGGTTTGGAATGTAAGTTAGAACAAGCTCATGTCTGGTTTTTAAATAAGAAGACATTAATGCAACAGACGTGGTCCCATCAACATCATAATCACCATAAACTAAAATATTCTCCTTGTTTATAATGGCTTTTTCTATTCTAGCAACAGCTTTATCCATATCTTTCATTAAGAATGGATCATGTAAATCACTCAAACTTGGTCTGAAAAACTTTTTTGCCTCCTCAAAGGTTTCAATTTTTCTTTCTAATAGTAGATTTGCAATAATAGGATCTACTTGAAGTGCTTTTTGTAATGCTTCAATTTTAGAGGATTCCGGTTTAGGTTTTAGTGTCCACCGCATTTTTATATCAAAGTTAAAGGCTGATTCTACAGGCTATTGATTATGGAAATGAGTTTCTATTTTTAACTCTGAAAATTGACGAAACATTTCCATAACGCCACAATATTTTTCGATGGATAAATCAACGGCTCTTTGAAGCTTACTTTCATTGAGTTCCTTTCCAAAAAAATGAAATTCCACAGTGACCTTATCATAATATTTTGGATGTTCTTCTGTGAGATTAGCCTCTATTTCAATTTTAAAACCGGTAACCTTTAGCTTCATTTTTTTTATTAATAAGGCTACATCCAAGCCCGAACAACCAGCCAACGCAGACAACATCAATGCTTTAGGCCTGTAGCCTTCTCCTTTTCCGTCATTTTCAGGACCTGCATCAATAAACAAATTATGCCCAGACGGATTGGTACTTTCAAATTTCATATTTCCTTTCCAGGTTGTTGTAATATGATTTGTCATTTCTGTATTATTTTTTGTTACTTGTATATATCAAAAATACAGATTAATTCACTAAAAAAAGCATCCTATGCCATTAGTTAAACCATTATCATCAGACCACGATTTAGAAACCAAAAAACTTGCAGCATTTTTTAATGAAACCTTAGGCTTTTGTCCTAATTCTGTACTTACTATGCAACACAGACCTGCCATTAGTAAGGCCTTTATAAATTTGAATAAAGCCGTAATGGCAAACGAAGGCAGGGTAACTTCTGCTTTAAAACGTATGATAGCCTGGGTAAGTAGTAATGCCACAGGTTGCCGGTATTGTCAGGCACATGCCATTAGAGCGGCGGAACGTTATGGTGCGGAACAAGAGCAGTTAGATAATATTTGGGAATATAGAACGCATCGCGCTTTTAATGAGGCAGAGCGTGCTGCATTAGATTTTAGTTTAGCGGCAAGTCAAGTGCCAAATGCCGTTGATGAGTCTATAAAAAAACGATTGTATACCTACTGGGATGAAGGGGAAATTGTAGAAATGCTAGGCGTGATAGCATTGTTTGGATATTTAAACCGTTGGAATGACAGTATGGGAACCAGTATTGAAGATGGTGCGGTTGAAAGTGGTAATCAATACTTAGGGAAGCATGGTTGGGAAAAAGGGAAGCATGTTTAATCTAATTGTTGACAAAACATTTTACTTCTTCCCACCAACCACAATCACAATCTCTCCCTTGGGGGGTTTATTGGTGTAGTAATCCAGTACTTCTTTGGCGGTTCCACGAATGGTTTCTTCATACAGTTTGGTGAGTTCTCTGGAAACGGAGACTTGCCGGTCTTCACCAAAATACTCGCAAAAACTGGCTAAGGTTTTTAAAAGTTTATGTGGGCTTTCATAAAAAATAATGGTTCTGGTTTCTTCAGCTAATAACAGCAAGCGAGTTTGTCTTCCTTTTTTAACTGGTAAAAACCCTTCAAATACAAATTTGTCATTTGGCAACCCGGAATTTACCAATGCGGGCACAAAAGCAGTTGCGCCAGGTAAACAATCTACTTCTATATTATTTTCAATACAGGCTCTTGTTAATAAAAACCCAGGGTCTGAAATAGCCGGCGTTCCAGCATCACTAATTAAAGCCACACTCATTCCGCTTTTTAATTTTTGAATGAGGTTCTCAACGGTTTTATGTTCATTATGCATATGGTGTGATTGCATATGTGTTGTAATCTCAAAATGTTTCAATAGTTTTCCTGAGGTACGGGTATCTTCGGCAAGAATTAAATCGACTTCATTTAAAACCTCCACGGCTCTAAAAGTCATGTCTTTTAAATTCCCAATAGGCGTTGGAACAATATAGAGTTTACTCATTAATTAAATTTACTTTCTATAATTTCCATAAAACGTTCTTCATAAACTTCTTTACCAATCCAATTATTGTAGTCTGGTTTTACAATACTTTTGATGAGCTTACTGGCTTCTATAAAACTACTCGAAGTATTAACTTGAGATAAGACTCTTTCATAGTCTTCCGCTTTCCCTTCAAACAAATGTTTTATAAAGGCCAATTTATCATTTAATCCTATATTTAAAGTATTCGCTTTTAGCCTATCATTTAAAGATTTTTTTTCCTCAGTCAATCCATTGATATTTTTAGAAATGGCGTCAAAAATAGGCATGTTTTTAAAATCGGCCGTTAAACTTTCTAAATCACCTTTATCAATCCGTTTTTTGGATAAAACTTGATCTAATACTCCATCTTCATTCTCGGTTTCCAAAGGCATATGGGCTACCATATCTTTAATCGTTTTCATACCAGGTTCTATAATAGATTCTTGGTCTGTTTCATCAAGATTAATATAAATTTTATCTTCGACCTCAATAGTATCACTTATAGTGTTATTAAACGCGGTATCTAGCATATCAAAAAAAGAGGAATCATTTCCAACTGTTGGAATTTCATCTTCAAAATTTTCATGAGCAAACTTTAATACCGACAACTTTTCATAAAGAGCTTGAACTTCTAGATGCATTTTTATGACATCTTCCTTTCCTTTTAGTTTTAGAATTCTGTGTGCTATACTCATTAGATCAGATTCTAGCTTCTTCTTCATTATTTTTAATTTTTTAGATTTCTATTATTTAGGCTTTTATTTTTAATAAATTTACGCCACCTTTATGCAAACGAATAATTGGTTTGTTTTAGTGTTAAAATTACAAAATGTTTCTCGAAAATACGGTAAATCAGAAAGAACAATTTGGGTGGATTGAAGTGATCTGTGGCTCCATGTTTTCTGGAAAAACAGAAGAATTAATCCGCAGACTTAAGCGTGCCCAATTTGCAAGACAAAAAGTGGAGATTTTTAAGCCCGCTATTGATGTGCGTTATAATGAAACCATGGTAGTCTCTCATGATGCCAATGAAATACGTTCAACGCCAGTTCCAGCGGCTGCTAATATTCCTATTTTAGCCGATGGCTGTGATGTGGTTGGTATTGATGAAGCTCAGTTTTTTGATGACGAAATTATACGTGTTTGTAATGATTTAGCCAATAAAGGTGTGCGAGTCATTGTTGCAGGATTAGATATGGATTTTAAAGGGAATCCTTTTGGTCCGATGCCCAATTTAATGGCAACGGCTGAGTATGTTACCAAAGTGCATGCTGTTTGCACCAGAACGGGTAATTTAGCACAATATAGTTACCGGAAATCTAAAAATGACAACCTCGTGCTTTTAGGTGAAGTTGAAGAATATGAGCCTTTAAGCAGGGCTGCCTTTTATAAAGCGATGATGAGAGATAAAGTGCGCAACATGAAGGTCAATGATGCTGAAGAAGTGACTTCAAAACCAAAAAACACAGATGCCTAAAGCGCAAGAAACCATCCTTGAAATTGATTTAAAAGCACTCAAACATAATTTTGAGTATTTAAAATCACGTGTTCAAAAAGGCACACAAATGATGGGTGTTGTTAAGGCATTTGCTTACGGTAGTGATGCTAATAAAATTTCACTTTTTCTTCAAGATCTCAATATTGATTATTTTGCAGTAGCGTATGCACATGAAGGTGTTGCATTACGAAATGCAGGTGTCACAAAACCTATTTTAGTTCTGCATCCTCAAGCCATTAACTTTAAACTATTAATTGACAATTGTTTGGAGCCCAGCCTATATAATGCCAAAATTTTGAATGAATTTACTGCGATAGCCTCTCAAGAAAATCAAACGCATTATCCCGTTCATATCAAATTCAATACAGGTTTAAACCGCCTTGGTTTTTCTGAAAATAATGTGGACTCTTTGATTTCAAAACTCAAAGAACAAACCTGTATAAAGGTCAAATCACTATTTTCTCATTTAGCCGCTAGCGAGGATTTAAATGAAAAAGAATTTACCTTAAATCAAATAAGTGCCTTCAAAAATATTTCTAAAAATTTTATTATTAAATTAGGGTATAAGCCCATGCTTCATATTTGTAACACTTCTGGTATATTAAATTACCCTGAAGCTCATTTTGATATGGTTCGCACAGGTATTGGTCTCTATGGATTTGGAAATTCTGAAAAAGAAAATGTCCACTTCAAACCAATAAGCACTTTAAAAACGATTATTTCTCAAATACACGCTATTGAAAAAGGAAAATCTGTTGGATATAATAGAGCTTATAGAAGTGACGCTTTCATGACAACGGCTACTTTGCCGATTGGTCATGCCGATGGTATTGGAAGACAATATGGTAATGGTAAAGGATTTGTAAATATTCATGGTAAGCCTGCGCCTATTATTGGTAATGTTTGTATGGACATGATTATGGTAAACGTTACGCATATTGATTGTAAAGAAGGCGATGAAGTGATTGTCTTTGGTCCTGAGCAAACTGCAGAAAGATTAGCTGAAACAGTACATACTATTTCTTATGAACTTATTACGGCTATTTCAAAACGTGTCAAACGGGTTTACATAAAATAAGCACATTAACAAGTGTTAATGTTTTCACTTTTTTTTCTATTTTAGTAGTTCACTAACTAAAAATTATAATCATGTTAAAAGAATTCAAAAATTTTATAATGACTGGTAACGTCATTGAATTTGCAGTGGCAGTGATCATGGCCGGCGCAGTTGGTCTGGTTGTAAACGGTTTTGTAAATGACATTGTAATGCCTGTTGTAGGACATTTTACTGGTGGTGTTGATTTTGCTAATTTAAAAATAATCCTTACGGAAGCGGTTCCTGCTAATGGCGATGTAGCGGCTATTGCAGAAAATGCCATTCGGTATGGTGCCTGGATAAATACGCTAGTTAATTTAGTCATTGTTGGTTTAGTTATGTTTATCATTATAAAAGCCTATGGTAAAATGAAAAAACCAGCTCCGGCTCCGGCTCCATCAGGACCTTCTGACAATGATTTACTCAAAGAAATCAGAGATTTGCTTAAAAAATAACATTGTGTTAAATATATAACAATGTGTTATTTGTTGTTAAAAAGGCCTTCTTTTAAAAAAATGAGGTCTTTTTTTTATTTTTAAAATATAATTAATACCTAATTTTGCTCACCAAATCTTATTAATTTTTTTAAAAATAAAACATATGAAAGTTGCTGTTGTTGGTGCCACAGGTATGGTTGGCGAAGTCATGTTAAAAGTTCTTGCAGAAAGAAATTTCCCCATTACAGAATTATTTTTAGTCGCTTCAGAACGTTCTGTAGGCAAAAAATTAATTTATAAAAACAAAGAATATACCGTTATTGGTTTAGAAGAAGCAGTTGCTGCTAAACCACATGTTGCTATATTTTCAGCTGGTGGAAGCACGTCTCTTGAATGGGCTCCAAAATTTGCCGCAGTAGGCACCACGGTCATTGATAATTCATCTGCCTGGAGAATGGATCCTACTAAAAAATTGGTGGTTCCAGAAATCAATGCTCATGAACTAACTAAAGACGATAAAATTATAGCAAACCCAAACTGTTCTACTATACAAATGGTAATGGCCTTAGCGCCACTTCATAAAAAATATAAAATGAAGCGCGTTGTCGTTTCAACGTACCAATCCGTTTCTGGCACTGGCGTAAAAGCTGTTAAGCAATTAGAAAATGAAATTGCGGGTATTCAAGGGGAAATGGCTTATCCTTACCCAATAGGAAGAAATGCACTGCCTCATTGTGACGTTTTTGAAGAGAATGGCTATACTAAGGAAGAAATGAAATTAGCTAAAGAACCTCAGAAAATATTTAATGATAAATCCTTTTCTGTTACAGCGACCGCCGTTAGAATTCCAACTTCTGGAGGTCATTCTGAATCTGTCAACGTTGAGTTTTTAAATGATTTTGATTTATTAGAAGTTCGCCAATTGCTTCGTGAAATGCCCGGAGTTGTTTTACAAGATGATACCTCAACTAACTTATACCCTATGCCCATCTTTGCACACGATAAAGATGATGTTTTTGTAGGGCGATTAAGAAGAGATGAAACGCAACCAAATACTTTAAACATGTGGATTGTTGCTGATAATTTACGGAAAGGAGCTGCTACTAATGCTATTCAGATTGGTGAGGCATTAATTGAAAGAGGTCTTTTATAAAAGACCTCTGTTTTATAATACTATTAAGCTTTTACATTTTTATGTAAAAGCTTTTTTATTGTTTATTTTTGATAATAAATCTTTTATCATGAAAAAATTAATATTAAACTTATTTTTACTTGTTTTGTTAATTGCTTGTAAAAAAGATCTTTCTGAAAAAAACGCAGTAACCGTGAATTATCCTGAAACTAAAACTGTTGATAGTGTAGATACTTATTTTGGAATTGAAGTAAAAGACCCTTTTCGTTGGCTAGAAGATGATACTAGCAGTGAAACTGAAGCATGGGTGAAATCTCAAAACAAAACTACTTTTAATTATTTAGAACAAATTCCATTCAGAGAAGACCTTAAAGAGCGTCTTTCAAAATTATGGAATTATGAAAAACTAAGCGCCCCTTTTATTGAAGGAGATTATACCTATTTTTCAAAAAATGATGGGCTGCAAAATCAAAATGTATATTACAGAAAAAAGGGGGATGGTGAAGCCGAAGTTTTTTTAGACCCAAACACCTTTTCTAAAGATGGCACTGTATCCCTTGGAGGCATGAGTTTTTCTAAAAATGGAAAAATACTTGCGTATTCTATTTCTGAAGGAGGAAGTGATTGGCGTAAAGTCATTGTCTTGGACGCTGAAACTAAAAACATTATTGAAGATACCTTAGTTGATGTTAAATTTAGTGGCATTTCCTGGTATAAAAATGAAGGTTTTTATTACTCAAGTTACGATAAGCCGAAAGGGAGCCAACTTTCTGCTAAAACAGACCAACATAAAGTATATTACCATAAACTTGGAACTCCACAAAAAGAAGATCTATTAATTTTTGGCGGGAAACCCGAAGAAAAACATCGCTACATATATGGCACTGTCACTGAAGATGACAGGTACTTAGTGATTACACCTAGAATTTCCACCTCTGGCAATAAACTTTATATTAAAGATTTATCTACACCAAATAGTAAACTAATCACCATTTTAGACCACACTGAAAGCGACACATCTTTTTTAGAGAACGAAGGCAGTACATTATTCCTTGAAACCAACCTTGATGCGCCTAATAAAAGGGTAGTCAGTGTGGATGCAGCGAATCCAACACCAGAGAACTGGGTGGATGTCATTTCTGAAACAGAAAATGTATTGAACATTTCAAAAGGAAGTGGTTATATGTTTGCTGAATATATGGTAGATGCGCTTTCAAAAGTTAAACAATATGATTTTAAAGGTGCCTTTATCAGAGATATTGAGTTGCCTGGTCCTGGTTCTGCAGGAGGTTTTTCAGGAAAAAAAGAGGACACTACTTTATACTATTCCTTTACTAATTATAATACGCCCTCAAGCATTTATGAATTAAATCCAACAACAGGTAATACCGCGCTATATTGGAAGCCAACAATAGATTTTAATAGTAATGATTATGAAAGTAATCAGGTGTTTTATACTTCAAAAGATGGCACAAAGATTCCCATGCTGATTACTTATAAAAAAGGACTTGAGTTAAACGGGAATAACCCAACCATTTTATATGGTTATGGTGGATTCAATATCAGTTTAACGCCTTCATTCAGTATTGCTAATGCTGTTTGGATGGAACAAGGAGGCGTATTAGCAGTTCCAAATTTACGTGGTGGTGGTGAATATGGACGGAAATGGCATGATGCCGGCATACTTCAAAAAAAACAAAATGTATTTGATGATTTCATTGCTGCCGGAGACTATTTAATAGCAAACAAATATACTTCACATGATTATTTGGCCATTAGAGGCGGATCCAATGGTGGTCTATTAGTTGCTGCGGTGATGACACAACGCCCCGATTTAGCTAAAGTGGCATTACCCGCCGTTGGTGTTTTAGATATGTTGCGCTATCACACCTTTACTTCTGGAGCCGGCTGGGCTTATGATTATGGTACTTCAGAACAAAGTAAAGACATGTTTGAATATTTAATGGCTTATTCTCCTGTTCATAATGTAAAAGAAGGTGTGGAATATCCTGCAACTTTAGTGACTACTGGCGATCATGATGATCGGGTTGTACCTGCGCATAGTTTTAAATTTGCGGCAGAATTGCAACGTAAACAAACAGGGTCAAATCCAACCTTAATAAGAATAGAAACTGATGCGGGGCATGGTGCCGGAACTCCGGTTAGTAAAACCATTGAACAATATGCAGATATTTTTGGGTTTACTTTGTTTAATATGGGTTTTAAAGTGCTGCCAAGCAAATTAAATAAAAAAATAAAAGGATAAATTAAAACTATTAAAAAGTAAAAATCGCTTGGATTACAGGCGATTTTTTTATGTTATTTTTGTGCTATGCTACAAATCAAAAACATTTCTTTTGGTTATAAAAACGCCCTCGTACTGGAGAACATTAGTTTTAATGTTAAGAAAGGCGAACACCTATCTATAATTGGAGAAAGTGGCTCAGGTAAAAGCACTCTTTTGAAATTAATATATGGAACTTATGATCTAACTAAAGGGCAAATTTTTTGGAATGACACTAAGATTTTAGGACCAAAATATAACCTCATCATTGGTCCAGAATTCATCAAGTATGTAGCCCAAGAATTTGATTTGATGCCATTTACAACCGTTTCAGAAAACATTGGTGAATTTCTGTCTAATTTTTTTCCGAAAGAAAAACAAAAAAGGATTGCTGAACTTTTAGAAGTTGTTGAATTAGAACCCTTCGCCAAAACAAAAGTGAAAGAATTAAGTGGCGGCCAAAAACAACGCGTAGCCTTGGCCAGGGCATTAGCCAAACAACCTCAATTACTATTACTCGATGAACCCTTCAGTCACATCGATAATTTTAAAAAGCAATCCTTAAGAAGGAGCCTTTTTAAATACTTGAAAGAAAAAGAAATAACCTGTATTGTAGCGACTCATGACAAACAGGACGTATTATCTTATTCAGACACCATGATTGTTCTGCATGAAGCTAAAATTATTGCTAATGATACGCCTCAAAATCTGTATAAAGACCCGAAACAGTCTCTTATAGCTTCTTTTTTTGATGAATTTAATGATTTTGAACTTCAAGGCATTAAGTATGCACATCAACTTAAAATTGTTGGCCAATCAGATTTAGAAGGACGCGTAAAAACCTCTTATTTTATTGGAAACTCATGGCTAATAGAAGTGGAATATCATTCTAAAGCCGTTTTTATCAAACACCATTCTCAATTAAAAGCAAACTCCACTGTCTTTTTTAAAATATTGAGCTAGTTTATTTGTCGAATGATTTTAATAAGGCGGGCAAATAAAATATATCCGTAATTAAAGCTATTCCAACGGTTATAGCGCATAGTAGTCCAAAATCTCTAACAGAAGGCACCGCGCTTGAACTTATTATTAAAAACCCTGCAACTAAAGCAATAGTAGTTGAAAATAAAGCACTTCCTGTATAGTGCATGGCATTATTCATTCTTTTTTCAGGTGAACCAGAAACAGTTTTACTTCGCCTGTACTTATATACTAAATGAATGGTATCATCCATTGCAATACCTAACATTATAGGCGTAATCATGGCTGTAGTAACATCCAACGGAATCTTTAAAAGACTCATAAAAATTGCCAAAATAGCTAACGGCAATATATTAGGTATTAACACTAACACGGTTGTTTTTATACTTTTAATAAAAAACCATAAACATAGAAAAGCTATAAAGAAAGCTGCAAAAAAAGACTTCAACTGGGTTTCTAAAATAAAATTGTTGAGTTTGGCAAAAACAACCGCGAAACCATTTATTTTAAGTTTATAGTCCTTTGCATTAAAGGTCTCATCAAAATCATTCTGAATATCAAGGATGAGTTGTTCTAACTGAGCGGTATTTATTTCTTTAAAACTTATAGTGATACCAGCCGATTTAAAATCTTCTGAAAATAATTTAAAAAAACTATTATCGGCATTGTCAATTTCGGATAAAGTACTTTCTATTTTTTCTTGCGACACATTACTAAAAGAAGCTAATTTAGATCGCTTTTCTAAAAACGATTTTATATTAATCATAGAAACCGGTGCTGAAATTAAAGGGTTGCTTTCAAGTTTAGCCTGAAACTTTTCTAATAAGGTTATGGCCTCTTTATGTAAAATTGTTTCTTCTTTGAGTGCCGTAATATTTAATTGCAATCTTGAGCTTCCAGATAACTGACTTTCAACTGCTCTCAAGTCTTGTTTTGCTTTCCCTTCAGCCAATAAATCGAGAGAGTTTGTGTCTATTTTAACCTGAAACACCGCATATATTCCATAAATTAAAACAAGCGTAAATACCACGACAATGCTTGTTTTAAACTGTGATGTAACTCTATTTAGCCATACTATAAAATTGGTCTGACCTATATTTTTTATTGAAAAGATAGGTTTAGATGTTTCAAAATTGAGGCTCATAAAACTAAACCCTATAATAGTTATAACATAAACCAAAAGAAAGCTCAATATTAAACCTATACATGTAAATATTCCCATGTTTTTAAAAGCAGGCAAAGGAGATAAGTATAAAGCAAAATATCCTACAAATGTTGTTAAGGTTGTATAGAAACAGGGCGTAAAACTCTTGCGAACAGTTAGCGTCAATAGCTTAATTTTATTAAGCTTGTTATTCCCTGCACCTTCCTTATGATAAATATTAATAATATGCACGGCATCACTTACACTATATACCATAAGTATGGTTGGAATAAGCATTGAAATCATATTCAATGCAAAACCTAAAGAGGTTATGATCCCAAATAAAAGTGTTACTGGAACAGCCACTGCCAAGAGTGAAACTATCAAATAACGCCGATTAGGCAGTAAAAATAGTAGCATTAACGTAATGACCAATATCGTTAAGACTCCAAATATGAGGCTTTCCTTATAAATACCCTTACTGTAGGCTTCATTTAAAACCGGTGGCCCCGTGAGATGGTAATTATCAAAATGCTTTTCAATAATGCTAGTGAGTTCTCCTAATATTAATTGCCGTTTTTGTTCAATTGTTGGTGTTGGGTTAAGTTGAACATAGAAAAATAGATTTTTATAATCCTTAGAGACTAGTTGGGATGTTATATTCGGTAATTTTGAAAATAGATTTTTTAATCCATTTTCACTTCTCTTCTTGTTATATAATTCGTCAAAAATAATTTTCTGATTGGCATAAATAGGATATTTGGCTTTAGAGAGGCTAAAAGAGGTTTTTACATACGACAGCGAATCTATTGCCTCATGAAGTCTGGATAACCTATTAATTTCATTTTCTTGAAGAGCATTCTCAACTGGAAACATGGTAATAAAAATTTCATCAGAACCAAATTTTTCTTGAAACTCAATATAGGCCTTATAACTAGGATCCTCTTCTAAAAACCAGATAGTCAATGAATTGTCTATTTTGAGTTTTTTAAGTGTTTGATACCCTGAAACACTCATTAAAATAACCAGAGTAGCAATTATAGCAATTCTATACTTAATAATATGTTTTATAATCCGCTCTATTTGCTTCATGAAAATTCTTCGAGAAAGGAACTATTTATTACACAATTTTTGTTATTACAAAAGTACTGTTTCCAAATTCAATATGGTCACCAACTACTTTAGTTAACAATACTTTTGCAATAGGTGTTGAGTAAGAAATAGCGTAAAATTTCTCGCTTTTATAACTCAACTCTCCAGCGCTAATGGCAATAAAATAATTATGCTTTGAGGTATAGACCAGACTTCCCAAAAATATTTTTTTAGAAACAGTTTCAATATTAACTTTTAGAAGCTCTTGTTTTAATTTTTGTATCCCTGCTAACTGCTGACCCAGTTTTTCTCTTTCTAATTGAAGCATGGCCCTCCCGGTTTCGTGTTTATCACCTGCACTGCTTTTTGTTTCAGAATCTAAAGACTCTTGAATATCAGTTATGGTGTTTTTTATAGCCAATAATCGGTGTTCTATAAAATCAGAACATTGATTATATAGTTCCTTTTTAATTTCAAGTTTACTTTTCATGCTTTTGATTGTAGTCTAATGGTCCAAAGAAATTCATCTGACGTACAATCCAGTTTTTTCTGCCTTGTATATAATTTGTTGCTGGATTAGCTCTATAACGCCTAGGGTTTGGAAGAATAGCTGCTATTGCAGCAGCCTCATTTCTGTTCAATTTAATAGCTGGCTTTTTAAACCAAAATTGGGAAGCTGACTCGGCACCATATACCCCATTGCCCATTTCAATACTATTTAAATACACTTCCATGATGCGTTCTTTAGACCAAAACAATTCTATTAGAAATGTAAAATACGTTTCTAAACCTTTTCTAAACCAACTTCGTTGCGGCCACAAAAAGACATTTTTAGCCGTTTGCTGGCTAATAGAGCTTGCGCCTCTAATCCTTTTACCCTTTTTATTGTGCTCGACAGCCTTTTCAATAGCTTCCATATCAAATCCATTATGAGTCAAAAAATTTTGGTCTTCACTACAAATAACAGCTAATTGTAAATTTTTTGAAATGGCTTCAATGGGAACCCAGTCATGTTTTAAAACAAGTTTTTTATCATCTTGTAGTTGTTCAATATTTCTGATTAACATTAAAGGGGTAATGGGTACTGGTACCCACTTGAAGACTATGACTATGACTATTGAAAACCCAAATAACCAAAGCATTAATTTAAAAATGTATTTAAAGAATCTCTTAATCATTTTGATCTAATATTGGAGTAAGGACTATTATTGAATGTGCTTCAACAGCGTTCACAAAGTAATTCATTTAATTTATAAACTCAACAACTATTTTTAAAGTAATCTGGAAGACTTTTTATAAACTACATTTCTTTCCTCAAGATAATTAATGAAATAATTGAAACATACTTCGTGTTTTCCAACTAATTCCGGTGGAAAAACGCCCTTCTCGCTAAAAAGACCCTCTAAGAATAGATTGGCTGCAGCGGTTGCTGTATATCCGGTTGTTCTGGACATAGAAGCTGTATTTGTTTCAGAATTATATTCATCATACAAATTATAAACCACTTCTTCTAATTGACCCTTCTTATTTTTACCCTTTACCGTGACTCTCATAACGGTCAATTCTTCTTCTTTCTCTCCAAGCTTCCATTCATTAAACAGAATTTTACTGGTAAAATCTAACGGAGATATTGCCTTTCCTTGAATTTCAATTTTATCATTGCTAAAAAACCCACTTTCTTTTAAAACCCTTATGTACTCAACATGTCCTGGATAACGCAAGGTTTTTTCCTTCATGTTGGGAATATGGGACATGGTATGAATAATAGATCTTAACCCATCAGAATTAAAAGACTCTAATGTCCCAACTTTTTCAAATTCCACATAGTCACAATCTGTTAAGGGTTCTCTAATAAGCTCGTGACCATGCTCAACATATCTGGCCGGACGCGTATATTCTTCAATAACATCAATTGGAGAAAAAGGGGCTTTATAACAAAATGGCCATTTTTTTATCTTTGGCAGTCCTCCAACCAAACATTCAAAATCTGTTAATTCCATTAGTTCATTATAATAGCCTAAAATAATATTATCCATTCCAGGAGCAACGCCACAATCCACAATAGCTGTTACCTTTTTCTCTTTTGCCAAAGCATCTAAATCCAGAGAGTTTTCCGGGAAAAAAGAAATGTCTATAACATTCCTTTCACTTTCTATAATGGTTCTTAAGGTTTCAAAACCTAGGAAACCGGGAACTGCACATATCACTAAATCATGTTTGATAATCGCTTTTACAAGATTTACTTTATTTGTAACGTCAAGTTGCTCAACACTTAAAACCGGGCATTTTTGTTTAACCTTGTCTAATACGTTCTGATTGAGATCGGTTAAGGTAACCTTATGTTTGGTAGAGAGATCAATCGCCATGGCACTACCAACCATACCCGCACCTAAAACTATTATATTGCTCATTTTGTTGTTTTTTAAAGAAATTTGATGATAAAATAACTCTGGAAGTAATTAATAACTAGAATCCTGGAATGAATACCCAAGGCATTTCATTTATTTTAGTTATTTTGTTTTCTAACATTTGATAAATGTATTGATTATTTGATTAATAAAACAGGGGTTCCTTGGAATATTTATTGGGGAACAATTACTTTTTTTTTCACAATAAAAGGCATAAAAAAACTCCGAATTTTCATTCGGAGTTTTTAGTTTTTATTCTTCTATTTGTTTTTCTATAACAAAATCTTCCATAAACTTGGTAGTATAATTACCTGCCAAATAATCCGGATGTTCCATAAGTTGTCTGTGAAAAGGAATGGTTGTTTTTACACCTTCAATAACAAACTCTTCTAAAGCACGCTTCATTTTATTGATAGCCTCTTCTCGCGTTTGAGCCGTGGTGATCAACTTAGCTATCATAGAATCATAATTTGGTGGTATCGTATACCCGGCATAAACGTGTGTGTCTAAACGCACCCCATGGCCTCCTGGCGCATGTAAGGTAGTGATTTTGCCCGGAGATGGTCTGAATCCGTTATAAGGGTCTTCTGCATTAATTCGGCATTCAATAGCATGAAGTTTAGGGGTATAATTCTTTCCAGAAATAGGCACCCCAGCAGCTACTAATATTTGCTCACGTATTAAATCAAAATCAATCACTTGTTCAGTAATAGGATGTTCCACCTGAATACGCGTATTCATTTCCATAAAATAAAAATTTCTGTTTTTATCTACTAGAAATTCAATAGTTCCGGCTCCTTCATATTTAATATATTCTGCTGCTTTAACAGCTGCATCACCCATTTTAGTACGCAATTCTGTAGTCATAAAAGGAGAAGGTACTTCTTCTGTTAATTTTTGATGACGACGTTGTATCGAACAATCTCTCTCTGACAAATGACAGGCTTTCCCTGTTGAATCCCCAACCACTTGAATTTCAATGTGTCTTGGTTCTTCAATAAGTTTTTCCATGTACATGCCGTCATTCCCAAAAGCCGCTTTCGCTTCTTGACGGGCAGAATCCCAGGCATCTCTTAATTTTTCAGGTTTCCAAACGGCACGCATCCCTTTTCCTCCGCCACCAGCAGTTGCTTTAAGCATTACCGGATAGCCCACTTCTAGTGCTAGTTTTTCACAAGATTCAAAGTTTTCTATAATGCCATCACTTCCCGGAACACAAGGTACTCCTGCTGCTTTCATTGTCGCTTTTGCAGAAGCTTTATCTCCCATTCTGTCTATCATTTCTGGAGAAGCCCCAATAAATTTGATGCCATGTTCGCCACAAATCTTGGAAAACTTGGAGTTTTCTGATAAAAACCCATATCCCGGATGAATGGCATCTGCATTAGTAATTTCTGCAGCGGCTATGATATTAGACATTTTTAAATAAGACTCCGTGCTTGATGGTGGACCTATGCAAACCGCTTCATCAGCAAATTTAACATGTAAACTTTCTGCATCTGCCGTAGAGTAAACCGCCACCGTTTTAATGCCCATTTCTTTACAGGTTCTGATAACACGTAACGCTATTTCTCCTCTATTGGCAATTAGTATTTTTTTAAACATAACTTTTGGTATTAAAAATTTCAAATTCCAATCGCCCAATTCCAAATATTGGATTTCGAGATCTGGTATTGGAATTTTTAATGGTTATGATGGATCTACTAAAAATAATGGTTGATCAAATTCTACAGGAGAGGAATCATCAACTAGTATTTTTATTACTTTTCCAGAAACTTCTGATTCTATTTCGTTGAAAAGTTTCATTGCTTCAATGATACAAAGCACATCTCCTTCTGCAATAGTTTGTCCTACTTCTACAAACAAAGGTTTGTCTGGCGCGGGTTTTCTATAAAAAGTCCCTATAATTGGTGACTTTATAGTAATGTATTTTGAATTATCATCTGCTTTTGCCGGGGCTGAAGCAGGGGGTGTTTCCGTTTGAGGTCTAGATTCTGCTAAAGGCGCAAATGCCTGAGGCATTTGTGTGGCTACCGGTGCATATTGTAATGTAGTCGTTTCTGGATCTGAACCTGTTTTGATAGTGATTTTAATATCCTCCATCTCAAGTTTAACTTCACTTGCTCCTGATTTAGCAACAAACTTGATTAAGTTTTGAATATCTTTTAAATCCATAGTTTTGGTTTTAAATTAGTTAGTTAGTGTTTTGAATTATATGCCCATTTTAAATAAATGGATCCCCAATTAAATCCGCCTCCAAAGGCAGCAAAAATTAAATTATCTCCCTTTTTTAGTTGTGATTCGTAATCATTTAATAATAACGGTAAGGTAGCAGAAGTTGTATTTCCATATTTTTCTATATTCATCATCACCTTGTCATCCTCTAACTCAATCCGCTTGGCTGTGGCGTCAACAATGCGCTTATTTGCTTGATGAGCAACCAGCCAGTTGACATCATTTTTGGTCAATTTATTTCTCTCTAAAATTTTAACTGCAGCATCCGCCATATTAAACACGGCATTTTTAAATACTGTTTGCCCTTCCTGAAAAGCAAATTGTTTTTTATCTTCTAATGCTTCAACTGTGGAAGGATAAGATGAGCCTCCATAAGTAGCTTGCAAAAACTCTCTACCAGACCCATCACTTCTTAAATACTCATCTTGCAGCCCTAAGTTTTCTGTGTTTGGTTCAAATAATACGGCACCACCGCCATCTCCAAAAATGATGCATGTAGCTCTATCCTCATAATTAACCATTGAAGACATCTTATCGGCGCCAATTAAAAGAACATTTTTATACCTACCAGATTCAATATATTTAGCGGCGACTGACATTCCATATAAAAAACTAGAACAGGCGGCGTCTAAATCAAATGAAAAGGCATTGATAGCGCCAATGTTAAAAGCTGTAAAAGCTGCGGTTGAGGCTGCTTTCATATCTGGTGTTGCTGTTGCTACTATGACCAGTTCAATATCTTTGGGGTCAATTCCCTTTTTACTAATAAGATTTTGGGCTGCTTTAATGGCTAAGTAAGAAGTACCTTTGCCAACGTCTTTAAGAATTCGACGTTCCTTAATTCCGGTTCTAGAAGTTATCCATTCATCATTTGTATCAACCATGGTTTCAAGAATCTGGTTAGTTAATACATATTCAGGTACATATGCTCCTACAGCTGTAATTGCTGCTGATATTTTACTCATAACTTTATAGTTAATTTGACCAAAAAATCGTAAAAATTGACAAAAACATTGAAAAATTTGTTCAAAATACTAAATTTTGGTCTAATATAGTGCAAATTAAGACGTTTTTGACTTATAGAAAAACTTATCATAAAAAAAACGCTCACAAAGGAGCGCTTGATTATTTCAGTTTCAATTTTTTAAGCTACGTTTTCTACCGCTTCAGTATTGTCAATTAAAACTTGACCTCTGTAATAAAGTTTACCTTCATGCCAGTGTGCTCTGTGATATAAATGAGCCTCACCTGTTGTAGGACAAGTTGCAATCTGTGGCGCAGTTGCTTTGTAATGAGTTCTTCTTTTATCTCTTCTTGTTTTCGAGATTTTTCTTTTAGGATGTGCCATTTTCTATATTTATTTATCCGTTAATAGTTTCTTTAATGTATTCCAACGAGGATCAATTTCCTTATTATCTTCTTTTTGTTCGTCGTCAAGCTTTGGGCTTAACTCTTTTAATTTTTCAAGTATGTCAGAACTTAAGGTTCCATCTTCAACTCCAGGGTGAATGCGTTTAATTGGAACCGACAATACAATTAACTCATATATGTACTGCTGAATATTTATTTCATAAGCTCCATGTGGAAGCACTAAAATATCAATATTTTCATCATTATATTCATCCCCAAAATTCACCACCAGATCAAATTCATTTTTAATGTTTTGATCAAAAGGCTCATTGGTCATATCACAATTAATATTAACAGTCCCTGCAATTTTAAAATTTAGCTCCAGTAATGTTGTGTTTTTCAATAGGGTCACATCAACTTTTACATTGGCATCATTAAAATCTTCATACTCAAAATATTCAAAGAACGCTTTCTCAATTTTATAGTCGTAATGATGAGTTCCAATTTTTAACCCTATAAAAGGAATAGTAAACTCTTTTAATGGCTTCATTATCACTTCTAATTTGAGCCTGCAAATATATAAATTTTTAATTTATGCTACAGCACTTATAAACATTTTTTTGTTTATAATTTTTTTCCTGCCTGTTTTAACGAATTTGAGGTAAGCTGTTCATAATCAAATCTGTTTTTAAATATTTGCAATGCTGTGAATACTGCTTCTTTAAAAGAATTTTCGTCGGCTATGCCTTTTCCCGCTATTTCATAGGCTGTTCCGTGATCTGGAGAGGTTCTAATTTTGCTTAAACCCGCAGTAAAGTTAACTCCTTGACCAAAAGATAAGGTTTTAAACGGAATCAATCCCTGATCATGATAAGAAGCAATGATGGCATCAAAATTTTTATAATTATTAGAACCAAAAAAACTATCAGCGGCATACGGACCAAAAACCAGCTTCCCTGAATCTTTAATTTTCTTAAGAGTAGGGCGCATAATGTCATCATCTTCATTCCCAATCACGCCATTGTCTCCTGTGTGAGGATTAATTCCTAAAACGGCTATTTTGGGCCTGTTTATTTTAAAATCTTTAAGAAGCGTTTCATAAACGGTATTTATTTTTTGCTCAATTAACTTTGCCGAAATCTTTACAGCAACCTCTTTTACAGGAACGTGATCTGTTAACAAACCTACGCGTAAATTTTCTGTTACCATTAACATTAAACTTTCACCTTCAAGCTGTTGTGCCAAATAATCTGTATGCCCAGGGAAATTAAACTCCTTTGACTGGATATTATGCTTATTAATTGGCGCTGTAACCAAAACATCAATACTGTTGTTTTTTAAGGCCTTTGTTGCTTCTTGTAGCGATTTTATAGCATATTCACCTATCTTAAAATCTTCCTGTCCAAATTCAATTTTTACAGGTTCGCTCCAACAATTCAAAACATTAACCCTGCCAAAAACAAGTTGATTTATGTGGTTAATATCATTAAAGTTAATTTCAGATTCAAAATGAGACTTTAAAAATGCCATCACCTTTGACGAAGCAAAAATTACCGGAGTACAAAACTCTAAAACTCTTGCGTCTTCAAACGTTTTTAAAACAACTTCTCCGCCAATCCCGTTTAAGTCTCCTATTGATATTCCAACTATTATATTTTCTGCTTTCTTCATTAAAAAAGATAACTTTTGTTTGTAATTTTGTTAATGCAAATTTAACCAAATAAACAGACAATATTATGTTTACAGGAATAATTGAAGATATGGGAATTGTTACGGGATTAAAGCAGGATTTAGGCAATCTCCATATTTCAATAAAAAGCGCTCTCACGCCAGAATTAAAAATTGATCAAAGTATGGCTCATAATGGGGTTTGCTTAACGGTTGTTGATATTGAGGATGATGTTTATACCGTCACCGCCATAAAGGAGACTTTAGATAAATCAAATCTTGGGACCTTAAAGATTCATGATAAAGTGAATTTAGAACGCGCCATGAAACTTGGAGACAGGCTTGATGGCCATATGGTTCAGGGGCATGTAGACCAAACGGCCGTTTGCACCATGGTTGAAGAAACCAATGGCAGCTGGATGTTCAGCTTTCATTATGATTCAAAACTAAATAATATTACTATCGAGAAAGGCTCTATTACTGTTAATGGCACCAGCTTAACCGTGGTGGATTCAAAAAATGACAGTTTTAGTGTGGCCATTATACCTTACACTTATGAGCACACCAATTTTTCTACCTTTAAAATAGGATCAATAGTCAATTTAGAATTTGATGTTCTAGGAAAGTACGTCTCTAAGTTGCTTGATTTGAAAAAGTAACTATTTGTTACTTACTATTTTTTTAACACCATAGAATAAAGCAACACCAACACCTATAAAAATACCACCATCAATTGGAAAACCCGGTGGTCCCGGAGGGCCACCACCAGGGAAAGGGTAAGGGGGGCCATTTTGAGCTACACACAGCACACTTATTAATACAAATAAGATTGAGGCAAAAAGTCTTTTATTTTGTATTTTCATTCCATCGCAAAAATATAAAAAAAAGCGGGTAAACAATAAAAATAAGTAATTTTCATCTAAAAAAACATCTACAAAAGGAGCTCTTTCATCGATAAAATACCGTTAGAATTGTTCAATCTATAAGATAAAACGTCCATTTATTCATAAAATTATACTAATCTGAATGAATAATCCTTCAATTTTTTATATCCAAACAAATATAGATAATTATATCCAATTTCAAAGTTTAGTTGGTTTCTTGTTTTTAAAAATCTTATAAACACTAAACTGCTCTCAACGCATGATTTCATTACATGTTTTAAAATTAAAAAGGAGAGATTTTTAACACCTCTCCTTTTAAAATAGGCAATTAATAAAGCTTTATTGTCTCACTAATTTCAAACTAGATGAACCATTAGCTGTATCGATCTTAGCAAAATATAATCCTGATTTAAGTTGAGATGCATCAATGTTAGCTTCAACTGCCTCAGGTTTTAATGATAATACTTGTTTCCCTAAAATATCAAATACTTTAATAGATGACATCTTGATGTCTTTAGTTTTAACTATCCAGCTATTTTGAGTTGGATTGGGATACACTTTAAAGCCTTCTTTCCAAAGGTTATCAAAAGTACTCAAAGCACAAGCATCGCCAACTACGTAAGAAAAGTACTTAGTAACTGCTAAACCTCCAGCAAAGGCAAACTTACAGGCATAACGCAAAGTTGCTCCTGGTGTTTGCCCTGTAATTGTTTTAGTAAAAATTTTACCAGAAACATTTGACATTGGTGTTTCGCTGAAAGGTGTTTCTTTCCATAAATACGCTATTACCCCTGTCTTATCATCAAGTAATTCAAACGTAAAGGTTACCTCTGAACCAGAAGTGGTAAAGCTATAATTATACCCTGTTGAAAAAGAGCCTTGCCCCGCTAAAGCTTCT
>DATCZQ010000058.1:0-33553 GCA_036525815.1 Yeosuana sp.
GCAAATTAAACACGACCGGAGATAAATGGTGAATTAATAGTTAATAATGGAGGATTTAATATTCCATATCTCAATGTAGATTTAGATTTTGAAGATAACACTAAAGTTTCGCTTCAAAATCAAAGTTTTATCTTTGACAGACTTGAATTAACGGACACTAAATTTAATTCAAAAGGGCTACTTAGCGGCGCATTAAGCCATGTTAATTTATCTGATTGGAGTTTAGATTTAGAATTGAATACCGAGAGGTTATTAGTGCTTAATACCACAGAAACTGAAGAAGCTCTTTATTACGGAACAGGTTTTGTTGGAGGGAAAGCGACCATAAAGGGTCCAACGGATCAATTATTAATTAGTGTAATTGGAGAAACAAAATCAGGAACATTTTTCAAAATTCCCCTAAGTGATACAGAATCTTTCGGTGACAATTCTTATATACATTTTTTGAGCCCCGAAGAGAAAAGGGCCAAACGAAGTGGAATGGAATTTAAATTTGAAGACATCAAAGGTCTTGAACTCGATTTTGATTTAGATATTACGGAAGATGCTGAGATCGAAATCATTATTAATAAGGCTACAGGCCATGCACTTAAGGGTAAAGGAGTTGGTGGTATGCTTGTTGAAATAAATACTAATGGAAAATTTAATATTTATGGCGACTTTTCGGTATTTGAAGGTGTTTATAATTTTGCATATGGAGGCTTAGTTGCTAAAAAATTTATAGTGCAGCCAGGTGGAACTTTAGCCTGGGATGGAGATCCGTTAAAAGCGCGTATTAATATGGAAGCAATTTATAAAACACAGGCAAATCCGTCGCCATTACTTGACAACCCCATTAACAGAAGTATTCCTGTTGAATTAAATATTAATCTAACGGGTGAATTAGAACAGCCAGATCCAAGTTTTGAATTTGAGTTTCCAAACGTAAATTCTACAGTAAAATCAGAATTGCAATATAGATTGGAATCAAACGATGATAGGCAGAACCAAGCACTTTATTTATTGTCAACAGGCTCGTTTTCAAGAGGTTTAAGTGAACTTAATTTTTCTGGAACTATCGCAGAACGATTGAATGGAATTGTTAATAGTATTTTTACCAGTAATGATAGTAAATTTAATGTGGGTGTAAATTATGAAGTAGGCGAAAATAGGCCAGACTACAAAACAGATGATCGGTTTGACCTAACATTACAAACTCAAATAAGTGATCGCGTACTTATAAATGGTAAAGTAGGCGTTCCTGTTGGAGGAGAGACTCAAACAGTAGTGGCAGGTGATGTCCAGATTGAATTTTTACTTAATGAAGAGGGTACGTTAAGGGCTAAAGTATTTAACAGAGAAAATAGCATACGTAATTTCGGAGAAGAAATTGGGTATACTCAAGGAATTGGTATTTCATATAATGTTGATTTTGACACTTTCAAAGAATTGCTTCTAAGACTTTTCTTGAATTCAAAGAAAACGGCTACTCCAAAGAAAGAACCTGAGAAAGAACCCCAAAGTGCCTTGCCAGATTTTGTTGGTTTTAAAAATCCTGAAGAAAAGGACAATTAATACATTTTATTAATTTTAGATGATAAATTTTTATTAAATCCTCTTTTTTATTAACTAAAACGTTGTAGTTTTAGTACTTACGTAAAAAAAACAAAATGCGGTTAGTAATCTAATTTTAGTTTAGTAATTTTACTTTTTAATTACGAATTAATGTCAAATAAAATAAAAAAAATAGGCGTTTTAACATCTGGAGGAGATTCTCCTGGGATGAATGCAGCTATTCGATCTGTAGTAAGAACATGTGCTTATCATAATATAGAATGTGTGGGAGTTTACCGTGGTTATGAAGGTTTAATGGAAGGTGATTTTAAAGAAATGAATGCCAGAAGTGTCAAAGACATCATTAACAAAGGAGGAACGATCTTAAAATCTGCCAGGTCAAAAGAATTTAGAACCAAAGAAGGAAGAAAATTAGCCTATACTCATTTGAAAAATAAAGGGATTGATGCCTTGGTTTTGATTGGTGGTGATGGAACTTTTACCGGAGGTATGATTTTTAATGAAGAATTTAATTTTCCGGTTATTGGTATTCCTGGTACTATTGATAATGATATTTATGGAACTTCTCATACCCTTGGTTTTGATACTGCTTTAAATACAGTTGTTGAAGCTGTTGATAAAATTAGAGATACTGCAAGCTCACACAACAGACTTTTTTTTATAGAAGTCATGGGTCGTGATGTTGGGCATATTGCTCTAAATGTTGGAGTAGGATCTGGTGCTGAAGAAATTTTAATACCAGAGGAAGATTTAGGATTAGACAGATTGGTTGAGTCACTCAGAAGAAGTAGAGAATCAGGTAAATCATCGAGTATCGTTATTGTAGCTGAAGGAGATAAAATTGGAAAAAGTGTCTTTGAGTTAAAAGACTATGTAGATGAAAATATGGAAAACTATGATGTGAGAGTGTCAGTTCTTGGTCATATGCAACGAGGAGGGGCACCGTCATGTTTTGACCGTGTTTTAGCCAGTAGAATGGGTGTAAAAGCTGTGGAGTCTTTAATGGAAGGTAAAACTAATTTCATGGTGGGATTACTTAATAATGAAATTGAATTAACTCCTTTAGAAAAGGCTATTAAAGGAAAATCAAAAATAAATTTAGAATTATTGCGTGTGTCAGAAATAATGGCCACTTAACATCTTAACATAAATAAAATGTCAAAATTAAAATTAGGAATTAATGGATTTGGTAGGATTGGTAGAATTGCTTTTAGAGTAGCAGCATCAAGACCGGAAATTGAAATAGTAGGGATCAATGATTTATTAGATGTAGAACATTTAGCATACTTATTAAAGTTTGATTCAGTGCACGGTAAATTTAGTGGAACCGTAGAAGTGAAAAACGGAAATTTAGTTGTAAACGGAAAAGAAATTAGAATTACAGCTGAACGTAATCCAGAAGATTTAAAATGGGATGCTGTTGGAGCTGAAGTTGTATTAGATTGTACAGGTATTTTCACTTCATTAGAAGGAGCCCAAAAGCATATTACCGCTGGCGCTAAAAAGGTAGCTATTTCTGCACCATCTGCTGACGCACCGATGTTTGTAATGGGAGTAAACCATAAACAAATTACGGCGGCTCATACGATCGTTTCAAATGCTTCATGTACAACAAATTGTTTAGCACCTTTAGCTAAAGTTATTAATGATAATTTTGGAATTATAGAAGGGCTTATGACTACCGTGCATGCTACAACAGCAACACAATTAACTGTAGATGGACCTTCTAAAAAAGATTGGAGAGGTGGAAGAAGTGCTTTAGCTAATATCATACCTTCTTCAACAGGAGCAGCGAAAGCTGTTGGTAAAGTAATTCCTGAATTAAACGGTAAATTAACAGGAATGTCTTTCAGAGTTCCTACTCCAGACGTATCTGTAGTAGATTTAACTGTGAGAACAAAAACATCAGCGACTTGGGATGAAGTTAAAGCCGCTTTAAAGAAAGCTTCTGAAAATGAATTAAAAGGTATTTTGGGTTATACTGAAGAGGCTGTAGTTTCTCAAGATTTTGTTTCAGAATCGATGACAAGTGTTTTTGATGCTGATGCAAGTATCGCATTAAATGATAATTTCTTCAAATTGGTATCTTGGTACGATAATGAATTTGGATATTCAACTAAATTAATTGATTTAGCACAACATATTCATTCTGTATAATTTTTAATATATGGTCCATGGAATTATTTAACGCTAATAATTCCATGGGTTTTTATTTATCTTAAAAGCTTATGATTTTAATTGTTGATAGTGGTTCTACTAAGTGTGATTGGATTGCAGTTGATAAAGACGGTAATCAGTTATTAGAAAAAATTCGTACTAAGGGGCTTAACCCGGAAATTTTGACTGAAAAAAAACTTAAGAAAACAATTAAAAAAAATGAGGACCTTAAAAATAACAGAAGTGAAGTCACTCATGTCTATTTTTATGGTGCAGGTTGTGGGACTGATAGAGGTAAAGAATCTGTCGCCAACGTATTAAAAGAAATCTTTCTAAATGCCTTTATTAAAGTAGAAGAGGATACTATGGCAGCGGTTTATTCTACTATTAATCATGAAAATGAGGCAGCTGTGGTCTGTATTTTAGGCACAGGGTCTAATTGCAGTTATTATGATGGCAAACAATTGCATCAAAAAGTGCAATCTTTAGGTTATATTTTAATGGACGATGCTGCTGGGAATTTTTTTGGTAAACAATTAATAAGAGATTATTATTTTAACCATATGCCAACAGACATTAAAATTGCTTTTTCAACTAAATATAATCTGGATGCAGATTATATAAAGTATAATGTTTATAAGCAACCGAATCCTAATGCCTATCTAGCAAATTTTGCTGAGTTTATGTTTTTAAATAAAGATTCTGAATATATCAGGGATCTTATCAAAGATGGTATTAGACAGTTTGTGAAAAATTATATCATGCAATATAAAGAAGAGCTTAAGTCGGTGCCGGTTCATTTTGCAGGATCTATTGCCTATTTTTCACAAGGTGAAATTAAAGAAGTGGCTCAAGAAATGGGATTTACGACTGGTAATTTTGAAAGAAGACCTATTGAAGGCCTAGTTAAATTTCATACCAATAGTCTTAAATAAATTCATTAGCTCTCAGTATCTGGTCTTATATCAACAGACACTTTCATACTATTTCTTCCATTACTATAAATAACTCCTTTTAAAGGAGCTACATCATAATAGTCTCTTCCGTAAGACACCGTAATGTGTTGATCTTTAGGTATTTGATTGTTTGTTGGGTCGAAGTCTATCCAGCCAAATTTTGGGATATACACAGAAAACCAAGCATGGGAAGCATCTGTTCCAATAAGTTTTTCTTTACCAGGTGGAGGCATCGTTTCAATATAACCACTGACATATCTTGCGGGTAAACCTATAGACCTCACACAAGCAATAGCAATTTGCGCAAAATCTTGACAAACGCCCTTTTTTGCTTTCATTACTTCGGTTAAAGGAGTGGCAATATTTGAAAATTTTGAATCAAATTTAAAGTCCGTATAAATACGTTGCATAAGTTCAAAACTAGCCTCAAAAACAGACCTATATGGTTTAAAGGAGATCTGCGCATAGGCTCTAATGTCATCTGTTATTTTTGATATAAGAATGGAATCAAGTAAAAACTGTTTTACTTCTAAGATTTCAGATGAAATTATTTCTAGTGCTTCTAAAGCCGATTCCAATGTGATACTTTTCCCTTCAACTGAATTGAATATATCAGCTTGTAAACTAAAATTGCGTACTATTTTACTGGTGGCTTTAACGCTTAGCTCTTTATGTGATTTTTGAATTGAAAATCGGGTAATTGTATTACCGAAAAAATCAACTTTTTCAGAAATTTCAGTTGGTAGGGGATTAATATCAAGCCTATACTCCAATAAGGATTGACCTACCATCGTTTTTGGCTTAAGTATGGCTATATTATGACAAAAGGTAACATTACTTTCGTATTTATAACTGGTAGTATGGGATAATTTATATATCATATTGACGAAGGAAAATCTTGATTTACCAACTGTGTTTGTTGTTGAGAATGATTAAAATACGTATTTGAAATAGATAAGGAAGTTTCATGCAGTAAATCACTTAATACAGAAAGAACATTATCAAGATTTTGTCTTAAACTTCCATCTTGGTTGAGTTCTAAAAGCGAATGGATACTGGTTTCACTAATAATCTTACGGGCTTTGTAAATATATTTTTGAGGCTCAGAAAGATTATCTTGAGTATTAGAATGAGGTAAATTATCAATATCTTTTTGAATTCTATTCAATTGATACGTCAATGATTTAGGAAATTTCTCATCTAAAAGTATCAGTTTTATAACGTTTTCAACACTTAAATATGAGCGATAACTATATCTGTAAATGTTTAAACTCTCATGACTGGTCAATAATGATTCTAGGATTTGATATTGAAGATGTTCTTCATGATTAAAGACCAAAAGAGCTCGGCACTTTTCGATATTCATCATGGCTTGCTCGGTTTGTAAACCTATAAAATATAGAAGCAAACCTTGCTCCACCATAATACTTTCTTCAATCAGCCCCATAAAAGCAATTAACCTTGTAATTATCTTATCAAGTAATTTTATAAGTTCAGAAATACTATAATTACTGTCCTCTTTGAATTTGGCCCAAGTTTTTTGAATACTGTCAAATACCCGCCACATATCTTTTGACCATAAGTTTCTTAAAGAGTAGTATGAGTTATTAAAACTGTTAAGAGCTTGAGCAAATGTTCCAAATCGTTTTTCATCAAGAATTAACGAGCAAATTTCTTTCAAAGGATTATTTAAGGTTATTTCTTTGCCTTTACCAATAAAACCAGGAAAGGTAGATGTTATATTTGTAATGGCTTGATAGATATATTGTAAATTATTCGATTCCGTTTGCTGCTCATTAAATTGCAAGTCGTTCATTCTGTTTAAGGCCATTCTTAAAAATCTTGCAGTAATTAAAGCTCTTCCTAAATATCTTCCAGACCAAAATAAGTTTTCAGCTGTTTGGCTTGGTAAATCGTTGATATCAGAAATAGATATTCTTAAGGACTTATCCCAAGTATAATTTTGAATAGTGGTTTGTTCTTTATCTGAAATTATCCAAAAATCCTTACTAATTCCACCGCGTTGATTAGAAACATATAAATCTTCTCGCTCAGGAGCTACTCTTACAAGGCCTCCAGGCATGACACTATAACCATTTTGTTTTGCAATGGCAAAGGTCCTGCAAGTGACTTTTCGTGGTTCCAATTGGTCATTCACAAAATCAGGTGCTGTTGAAAAGGATATTTTCTCTTGAGCCACAAAACTATAAGGATTGGATTGTATGGCTTTCTTCAATTCTTCTAATTGGGAAAGAGTTAAAAACTCACAGAAATAGATGGATTCTCTATGAGACCTATCAATTCTCTTTACAACTAGTTGGGTCATGTTGTTTAAGACAAAGTTTCGTTCTTTTTCCTGCCCACACCACCACGAAGCTATCTGAGGTAATATGAGATCCTCATTTAAAAAAAACCTGCAAATATGATTCATAAAAGGGATTAGACCTGAGTTTTCTAAAACACCACTTCCAATAGGGTTTACAACGGTTACGTTCTGTTCTCTAACGACATCTAATAATCCCACAACACCTAAATAAGAGTCTTCTCTTAGTTCTAAAGGATCCATATAAGCATCATCAACACGTCTGAGAATGACATCTACTTGTTTTAATCCTTTTAGTGATTTGATATATACCTTTTTATTTCTTACAACTAAATCATTGCCATGAACCAGAGGATATCCCAAATAAGTAGAAAGGTATGCGTGTTCAAAATAGGTTTCATTATGCGGACCAGGTGTTAAAATGATAATATTGGGGTCCTGTTGATTTTGAGGAGCAGATTCTACCAGCATTTGATTAAAATCATAAAAAAATCCAGCCGCTTGCTTGACGTTCATATTTTTAAAAATATCAGGAATCACTCTGCTTATAGAATATCTGTTTTCTAAGGCATACCCCATACCTGATGGTGCTTGTGTCCTATCGTTCACAACCCACATTCTACCATCAGGACCTCTCGCTAAATCGGCAGAATAAATCAATAAATGTTTTGATGTTTTATATTGAATCTGATCACATTGTCTTAGAAAACCGCGATGTGCAAAAATGACTTCATGCGGAACAATCCCTTTGGAAATGAGTTCTCTTTTTCCATAAATATCATTTAAAATTAAATTGAGTAATTCAGCACGTTGCTTAATGCCCTTTTTTATGTTGGTCCATTCATTTTCATGAATAAGAAAGGGCACTATATTTAAATTCCAGGGTCTGTTTAATCCTTTAGGATCATTATAAATATTATAAGTAACACCATTTTCTGCCATTAACCAATTAAGCTCATTTTGCTTTAATTTGAGTTGAGGGATTCCAATATTAGTTAAATTTTCAAGTAAGTTTTCCCAATTGGAATTTATAATCATATTGCTATTAATGACTTCATCATAATTCTTTACATCAGAAAAGTAATTTTGAAATAATATATTGGTGTTAACCGTCATAAATGTTATTATTATTTTTTCCTAAGATCAAGTGTGTTTGGGAATTCTGGATTTATAGGTAATTCTTTATATTTAAATTTTTTCTGTGAAGTGTAATCTGAAGCCCCTTTATTTGATTTGTTTTGCTTTATCTTTTCTTGTAAATCTATTTCACCTTGTGAATGCCCAAAATCCCAGAATCTATTAATTCTTCTAGACTCAGCCTCATAGCTGTTAACTGGGAATGTTTCATAGGTACGTCCTCCCGGATGCGTCACAAAATAAGTACATCCTCCAATAGAGCGTTTATTCCATGAATCAACAATATCAAAAACCAAAGGCGAGTCTACTCCTATAGTAGGGTGCAGGGCTGAATAAGGATTCCAAGCTTTATATCGAATACCCGCTACGTATTCTTCCTCGACACCTGTTCTAATTAGATTTACTTTAAGGCCATTACAAGTTAATACATATCTGTCATGATTAAAATGAGATACTTTAACCTGAATACGCTCCAAAGATGAATCTACATATCTTGCGGCTCCACCACCGGTCATTTCTTCACCTAAAACATTCCAGGGTTCAATACCAGCTCTTAATTCTAAATGGATATTATTGATGTCTACCATGCCATGCAGTGGAAATCTAAATTCAAAAAATGGATTGAACCAATCTTCTTTAAAGTTATAACCAGCTTGATTTAATTGCTCAACAATATCTTTAATGTCTTCTCTTACAAAATGCTCAATTAAAAATTTGTCATGTAATTCTGTACCCCAGCGCACCAACTTATGCTCGTATGGTTTTTTCCAAAACCAAGAGACTAATGTTCGGACTAATAAGTTTTGCATTAAACTCATTTGCGGATGTGGTGGCATATCAAAGGCTCGTAGTTCTAATATACCCAATCTGCCTGATGATGAATCTGGTGAATACAGTTTGTCAATACAAAATTCTGATCGATGTGTATTTCCTGTTAAATCTGTTAGTAAATGTCTAAACAGTCTGTCTGTTAACCAAAATGGGACTTCACCGTTTTTTGGGATTTGGTCAAAGGCAATTTCTAGCTCATACAAGCTGTCCATGCGTGCTTCATCAATTCTTGGAGCTTGACTTGTTGGTCCAATAAAAGCTCCAGAAAACAGATATGAAAGGCCAGGATGATGTTGCCAAAATGTTAAAAGACTGCGCAATAAATTTGGTCTTCGTAATAAAGGGCTATCAGCCGGAGTGATTCCGCCTAAAGTAACATGATTACCTCCACCAGTTCCGGTATGTTTACCGTCTACCATGAATTTTTCGGTTCCTAACCTGGCTTGCTTAGCTTGTTCATATAAGGTAAACGTATTTTTGGTGAGTTCACCCCAGCTTTTAACGGGTTGCACATTGACTTCAATGACTCCTGGGTCTGGAGTAATTTTTAAGGATTCTAATCGCTGGTCATGTGGCGCATCATAGCCTTCTAAAATGACAGGAATATTGAGTTCATTGGCGGTAGCTTCGATAGATGCCAGCAAATCCAAAAATATTTCCGCACTGTCTAAAGGAGGTAAAAACAGATATAATTTACCGTCTCTAATTTCTGAACAAAGAGCCGTTCTTATAAAATATTCTGAATGGTTCTTTGGAAGCTCTTTTTTACTTAAGTTTTTATAGCGTTTTCCTACTATTTCTTTATAATCTGGTAAAGGTTTCTTTTTTGAGAAATTATCCGGAATATTTTGAGGGAATTCCTGTTGTTTTGGGTTTTTAATTAATGAGTTTAAGGGTAATCTTAAACCTACTGGTGAATTTCCTGGCAAGAGGAATACATGTATTCTTCTAAAATCCCATACGCAGGTATACCATGTATTTTTTGTGTTATTTAAGGGCAACAAATAGCCTGCAGGATTCGATTTTTCTTGATTAAGAATTTCTTGCAGTTTATTCTTAACCAGCAAATGGCCGTCTTCTTTAGTTGGGTCAACGTCAATGGGCATTTTACCTTCTTCCCAAAGAAAATAAAAGGCATCTTCAAATGTAGGCAATACCGTTTTATTTGTGATACCAAGATATTTTGTAAGCGTTGTTAAAAAAACTTTGTCTGTATTTTTAGGTAACTTTGGATTATCTGAAAATAAGGATAACAATTTTCTGTTATGCCATATGTTTTGACCATCTTTTCTCCAGCAAATTTCAATAGACCATCTAGGTAATGGTTCACCAGGGTACCATTTGCCCTGTGCCTGATGCAAATAACCACCTTTGCCAAAAGAATCATATAGTTTAACTGCAAGATTTTTGGCGAGCTCTCTTTTATGAGGTCCGTCGGCATCTGTATTCCATTCTGGGGATTCCATATCATCAATAGATACAAATGTGGGTTCGCCACCCATCGTGAGCCTTACATCATTTTTTTCTAATTGTTTTTCAACTTTAAACCCCAGTTTATAAATAGCATCCCATTGTTCTTCAGTGTAAGGTTTGGTCACTCTTGGAGATTCAAAAATGCGTTTTACAGAATTATTAAAGAAGAATTCTGTTTCGCAGACATCTGTTAAGCCACTCACAGGTGCTGCACTTTCAAAAGAAGGTGTACATGCTAACGGAATATGGCCTTCACCAGCTAATAATCCAGAAGTGGCATCAAAACCTATCCAACCTGCACCAGGAATATATACTTCAGCCCATGCATGTAAATCTGTAAAATCCTCCTCTGGTCCGGAAGGGCCATCTAAAGATTTTTCATCTGCTTTTAATTGCACTAAATACCCCGAAACAAATCTGGCACCTAATCCTAGATGTCTCATAACTTGCACAAATAACCATGCGAAATCTCTACATGATCCATTTTTTCGTTCTAATGTTTCTTCGCAACTTTGAACACCAGGTTCTAACCTAATATTATAATTCAGAAAATCATATATCTTTTTATTGATATCTATTAAGAAGTATATTGTTTTTCTTGGCGTAAGATCAATCGTTTTTAAAAAGTCTTGAAGCAATTTTCCGTTTTCGCCTATTTCTAAATAGGGTAAAAGTTCCTTTTTTAAAGTTTCATCATATTTAAAGGGAAAGTCTTCAGCATATTCTTCAACAAAGAAATCAAAGGGGTTGATTGTTTTTAAATCTGCAATAATTTCTACCTCAATGGATAATTCTTTTGTTTTTTCAGGAAAAACTAAACGTGCTAAATAATTTCCAAATGGATCTTGTTGCCAATTAAAAAATTGGTTTTCAGGTTTTATTTTTATAGAATAGGATTCAATAGGAGTTCTGCTATGTGGTGCTGGTCTTAATCTAAATATATGAGGAGATAATTTTACAGGGCGATCGTATTTATAGAGCGTTTTATGTGATATTACAATTTTTAATGCCATTTAGAAGTTGCTTTTTGGTAAGGTACAATTTAAATGTTTTTTAAATGAAAACGCATTAGCTTGTAAAAAAATATGCGGCTGTTATTAACATAATTATCAGCCTTATTTATAAAGTAATTCAGAGAAATTATTTTGTGTTTAATAGTTAAGGTGAAACGGTTATTGCAATTAAAATATGGAAAATTTTAGATCATAAAAATAGAAACATATCATCTAAAGAAATGCAAAATCACAACACAACTTTTGTTTAATGATATTATTCCTTTTCGTAAACCCTATTCTCTTGCTCAGCAACTCTGATAAAAGTGGTTCTTTTCGTAAGCTCTTTAAGTCGTTGAGCCCCAACATACGTGCAAGTACTTCTTAAACCTCCTAATATATCTTGTAATGTTGATTCCACTTTTCCTTTATAAGGGACTTCGACTGTTTTTCCCTCACTGGCTCTATAATCGGCAACACCACCAACATGTTTTTCCATAGCAGTTGAAGAACTCATTCCATAAAATTTTCTAAATGGTTTACCGCTTTTGTCAATTATTTCTCCACCACTTTCATCATGGCCAGCTAACATACCTCCAAGCATTACAAAATCAGCACCAGCTCCAAATGCTTTAGCAACATCGCCAGGTGTTGTGCAACCGCCATCACTAATAATTTGTCCACCTAAACCATGAGCGGCATCAGCACATTCAATAATGGCCGATAATTGCGGATAACCAACACCAGTTTTAATTCTTGTAGTACACACAGATCCTGGACCTATACCAACTTTTACAATGTCGGCACCTGATAACAATAATTCTTCAACCATTTCACCTGTTACTACATTACCAGCAATAATCACTTTATCAGGATATTGTTTTCTTGTTTTCTTTACAAAGTTTGCAAAATGTTCAGAATATCCATTGGCAACATCAATACAAATAAATTTTAAATGTGGATTAAAATTAAAAATTTCAGCCAGCTTTTCAGAATCTTTATTACTGGTTCCTGTGCTAATAGCAATATAACTCTCAATATCTTTTGGGGCAGAAGCACAGAAAATATTCCAATCATCAATAGAATAATGTTTATGAATAGTAGTGAATAACTTTTTCTGTGAAAGGGCTTTTGCCATTTCAAAGGTCCCTACCGTATCCATATTAGCCGCCATAACAGGAATGCCTTCCCAGATATGTGGACTATGTAAAAATTTAAAATCACGCTCTAAATTAACCTGAGACCTGCTTTTTAACGTTGACCTTTTTGGACGAATCATAACATCTTTAAAGCCTAATTTTAAATCATATTCTATGCGCATTTTTCATTTAATTTAAGTCATTTCAAATGTATTATTTTTAAAATTGAATATTAAAAAAAACGAGAAAAATACATCAACAAAATATTGAAAATTAGTATTACCTTTAAAATCTAACTTTTTACTAAAAAAGGAGAAAAATTATATATACTAATAGAGATAATACTTTTGGGAATTCCATCAATTATAAATAAGTTTGTAAAAAAGCACCTAAAGATGGCATTTCTTTTCCAATCAATGCGATCCTTTAAAGTAAGGATTACATTGATTTTTTTTACATTTATTTTATTAATAATAGTCCTGTTTATTGGATTTACTCAACTTCAAAAAAGACTTGATTATTTACCAATGGCAGTAAGTGATCTTCAAGACATCAAATTTGATTTTTCAAGGAGTTTACTTAATTACCAATCTTCTTTACTTGAGAATAATCAAGGCCTTAACGAAACTGAAATATATATCAATAATTTAGATTTTTTTGTAACTAATTTAAATTCAAATAAAGAACAATTAATTCGTCTTAAAAAAGTCCTGAATAATCATTCACTTGATTTTGATAATGATATCATTCAAATAATTGAGGAAATTGAATTAATTCAAAATTCAACCTCGAAAGAATTATTGAATACTTCTTCCATAAGTCAATTAAATTTAAATGCGAAGATTGATTCCTTAATTATTAAATTAAACAAAGTATTTCAAGGAAAAAAGAAATCTCTTTACAATAACGGATTAATTTTATTTGTTCTAATTGCCATTCTGCTCATAGTTGTAGCTTATTTTTTAGCACGCAGAATGACTAATGATTTTAGTAGACTTAAGACCAAAATGGACGATATCAGTGTTCATAGTGACAAACTTTTGATATCTAAAATTGATGATGTGAATAGTTTAGACAAGTCTTTTGAGATATTAAAAACTAAGGTCAGAAGATTAGAATCAGATCTCGAAGAAGCTATTAAGATTAGCGAGTATAAATCAGTTTTTTTAGCTAACATGAGTTATGAAATTAGAACTCCCTTAAATTCTGTTTTAGGAATGATCAATATGCTCAAACAAAGTCAACTCACAACAGATCAGCAAATACAATTAGAAATTGCCGAATATTCTTCAGAACATGTGATGCAATTGGTTAGTATGATACTCGATAACTCCAAAGTAGAAGGAGGGAAAATAGAGTTAGAATTATCGGCTATTGATTTAAAATCTGATTTGTCAAAACTGGTAAAAGTATTTGAATATGAAGCCTGGGATAGCGGTCTTGAATTTGAATTTAAGTTTTTAGCGGATGAAAAGGAAAAATTTTTATTGCTAGGCGATTTAAAGCGAATAAAACAAATCATCACCAATTTAATGAGCAACGCCATTAAATTCACAAACTCAGGAAAAGTATCATTAGTTATAGATCAATCCGTTGGGCCTGATGATTATCAAATAGTCACCTTTTATATAAAAGATACAGGGATTGGAATACCTCCAGAAAAAGCGAAAAGAATTTTTGCTGAATCTGAAAACAACCATTTGTCTATTACAGATTATTATGGAGGTACCGGCTTAGGCTTAACAGCTTCTTCACAACTTATAAAGTTAATGGGTGGTGAACTAAAATTGGAAAGTAAGGAAAATGAAGGCTCTATATTTTATTTTAGTATTCAACTTCAAAAAACCCTGAATTTAAAAAGAGAAAAAATAGAACCAAGCCCTATTTTATTAAATCAGTTTGATTATAAGTTTAATGTATTAGTGGCTGAAGACAATAAAATGAATCAAAAGGTTATTAAGTTCCTGTTAGAACAACAAGGTGCAGATTGCACTTTTGTTAAAAATGGTTCAGACGCGGTTAAACTATTTAATATTCTTGATTTTGATATGGTATTTATGGATATATTCATGCCTGAAATGGATGGATATGAAGCTACCAAACTAATTAAGGCAAGTGAAAAATATGTGAAGCATAAGATCCCAATCATAGCGGTTTCTGCAAGTGCTTTTGAAGAAGATATACAAAATGCTCAAAAGGCTGGAATTGATGACTTTTTAGCAAAACCAATAGAATCAGATAAGCTGAAAGAATTATTAATTAAATATGCACCTAAAGACACCGGTGCTAATTCCTAAATTATTTTACGGCAATCATACTTATTTCAACATGCACGTTTTTTGGTAATTTTGCTACCTGTACAGTTTCTCTGGCAGGCGCATTGTCTTCATTAAAATAACTGCCATAGACTTCATTTATTTGCCCAAAATCATTCATATCCGTAATGAATATGGTTGTTTTTACAACGTCATCAAAAGTCATATCAGCAGCTTCTAAAACGGCCTGCATATTTTTCATTATTTGTTGGGTTTCAGTTTTAATATCAGTTAAAATCAATTCACCAGTTTCAGGGTTTAAAGCAATCTGACCTGAAGTATATAAGGTATTTCCTTTTAATATGGCTTGATTATACGGTCCAATTGGAGCAGGAGCTTTGGAAGTGATTATAATTTTTTTCATAGTATTTAATTTTATATAATAAAATATTAAAGCTGAAGATCGGGTTGGTTTCTCTTATCGTATTTAAGATCTTTTAAGATATTTGATTTAATTCCAATAAAGAAATACCAGGAGGCTCTTGAACTAAAAGGAACCCAGCTAAAATTCATCCTCCAACTTAATAAATCACGTTCAAAACGCAATTGTGTATAAGTAAATCCTTGATTTCTCAAGTCATAACCAGATGAAGCACCAACTGACCATTTTGGAGAAAGCTCAATATCACCAGAAAACATGAGTGAATGAGATGAAATTTCATTTTGTCTTCTCGAATTGTTGTAATTAACAGCATAAGCAATCCGCAAACTCCAGGGTATTTTAAAATTATAAAACTGACTCACTTCCTCTTTATCTTCATCCTTCTTTCCTTCATCAAATCGATCACTTGTATAACCATCTGGAAGACCAAATAAACCATCATCACGGCCACCGCTTCTCATGTTCTCTTCAATGCCATTTTTATTCTTATCATCTGCCTTATTGTCTTTACTTGAAAGTGAATAATTCAAAGTTAAGTTGGCACTGGTCAGTCTAAATAGGCTACCCCCATTATTTATATTAAAATCAGCAATTTTATTATTGTTGTTATCAAGTGCATATGGATCTAAAGTTGCTCCAAAATTGATACTCATTTTATTTTTAAATAGCTGGGTGCCCCCAGTCATCCTTATAGGACTCCATTGTAAAGAATCACCAGCAAAATTATAAGAAGTTGAAAAATTTAAATTATTAAGGAGAATGATTTTTTTTGATTCTGTAGCTGTACTATCCTTATCTTTTACTTTAGCCTCTAAATTATTTGATAACGAAATACCCATTGAACTGGAGAAGTTCTTGTTAGGCACGCCAAAAACACCTTGTTCAAATCTTGTGTATTCAACATCAGTTGTTGTTAATCCATCTGCACTGACCACTTCATAAGAATCATAATACTTATCAAAAGACGGATTTATATTGTAACTAATAGAGGGTCTCATAACATGTCTGATAGCCTGAATTTTTGGATCTTTACCTTCCTTTTTAAAATCAAACATTCCATAGATAGTAGTTCCCAAACTTGTGCTGAAGTTATAGGTCCTAAAGGAGTCAAAACCATTCACAGTTTCTGTAACGGCCTTATTTTCAGTTATATCAAATGATTTTTCAATGGTTTTAAATGTCCAGACTTCATTATAATTAGTACTCGCACTTAAACTAAAATATTTAAAGACTTTAAAATTAGTACTTAGTGGAATAGTATGTTGAAAACCAGTCTTTGCATCTTGAAACATTTCCTTTTTAAAGAATAAGGAATCAGAAGTTTGTATTCTGTTCTCCCCTCTTAAATTATATTGAAGGTTAACGTTTTGAATAATCCCTTTTTTTGAGCCGGCTTTTGGAGCAAAAGGAAATATCCTTCCAACACTACCCTGAAAGGTAGGAAGCGTCATATTGATTTGTTCAGTGTTCGTGTTTTGTTGGTGTGTGGCAGTTAAACTAAAATTTACTTGGGGATCACCTTGAAACGTTTTGGAATAGGATACGGAGGATGACAAGGTGTTATTTAAAAAACTTCCTGTATTTACCTGATTTATAGAAGTTCTGTAATAGTTGCTACTACCTAAGTTGACAGAGGCTGAAAATCGAGAATTTGGACTTGATTTTCCATCCTGACTGTGTGACCAGCGCAAATTATAAACTGTTGATTTTGAGTAATCCGGAAAACCACGTTCGCTGGCAATTAAATTTTCATATCGAAATCCAAAATTCCCTCTGAACTTATAACGCAAGGCATAATTACTTTCAAATCGGAAACCATAACTTCCGTTTGTATAATAATCGCCTAATACTGCCAAATCCACATAATCACTAATCGCAAAATAATAACCACCATTCTGTAAAAAATAGCCACGTTGATTTTGTTCTCCAAATGCAGGGAATAATATGCCTGAAGTTTGTTTTTCTGATTGTGGAAAAAATCCGAAAGGCAAGCCTAGTGGTGTTGGTACATCATAAATAAACAAGTTGGCTAATCCCGTCACAATTTTTTTACCAGGAACTACTTTAGCTTTTCTTAATAAAATATAATATTCCGGATCTTCTAAATCCTGTGCCGTTGTATATTTTCCTCTAGAGATGAAATAAACTGAATCATTTTCCTTTTTAGTAATTTCAGCAATTACGGTTCCACCAGATTGTTCTGTTTTGGAATTATAAATAAGGGCTTTTTGAGTTTTGGTATTAAATAAAATAGAATCTGGCTCCACCACATTGGTACCTTGTGTAAAAATAGGAGCTTGTGAATATTCGCCGATAGAATCTTTAATACCTCTTGCATATACCTCATTTTTGCTATAATCTATAGTTATATTACCTGCTTTGATATTCATATCACCATAAGTAATCTCAGCTTCGTTATATAAATATAATTTCTGTAGTTTTTGATTGAAGGAAGTATAGTCTGTAGCTTTATAGTCAACAATATGCTCTAATAGTTCCTTTTTTTTGGTCTTAGTGGTATCTTTTAAAATGGAGTCCTGAACTTTTTCTGAAACGTTAATTTTTGGTAAATTTGTTCTATCAAGAACAATACTATCTTTATCTACTGGTTTTATAGGAGAGCCCTTTTTTGGTATATCTTGGCTAAAGCTGTACATGTTTATAAACATTGTAAAACTTAATATAAAAAGTAGTTTAAAGTTGTTTGTATGCAATGCTTTTAAATGTATTTTTGTAAAAGTATGGCTCGGTTTTTGAAAAGTCAAAATTACATATATTTTTTTGAGATTATTTCATTATTAAATAAAATTTAAAATAAATAAAACTTGCTTTTAAGTCATTAAAATCCTTATGAAAACGCCTAAAGTTATACTTTTCGTATCTTTTATTTTTGTTATAATATTTTCCTCATTTGTTACTTCAAGTGAAAATAAATCACACCAGTTTGTAGTAGTTCTTGATGCGGGCCATGGTGGTAAGGATCCAGGCAGACCTACAAAAAATGGCTATATAGAAAAAGATATCGCATTGAAAATAGTTTTGGATGTTGGAGAAGAACTAGAGAAAAACTCTAACATTAAAGTTATCTACACAAGAAAAACAGATGTGTTTGTGGATTTATTTGAAAGGGGTAAAATTGCCAATAGAGCTAAAGCAGACCTATTCGTGTCTGTGCATTGTAACGCGCATCATACGCAAGCAGAAGGGGCTGAAACCTATGTTTTAGGAATTCACAGAAATAAAACAAATTTTGATGTAGCAAAAGCTGAAAATGAGGTAATCTACTTGGAAGAAGATTATGAAAAGAAATACGCGGGTTTTAACCCAAATTCTCCAGAAGCTGTTATAGGATTAACCTTAGCTCAAGAAGAGTATTTAGATCAAAGTATACAATTAGCTAGTTTAATACAGCATCAGTTTACAAATAAATTAAAACGTAAAGATAGAGGAGTTAAACAAGCAGGCTTTATTGTATTGCATCAAACAGTGATGCCAAGTGTTTTAATCGAAACTGGTTTTATAACTAATAATTCAGAAGGTGCTTATTTAAATTCAAGGAAAGGACAAAATGAAATTTCCAATTCAATATCGGTAGCTATAACTAATTACAAAAAAAGCCTCGATCAAAATGTTGGCGATGAATTATTTGTTGAAGAAGTAGCTCATGAAATTGAAACTAATAATGAAACTGTAACGATCAATACTTTTGATACCAATGTTATTTTTAAAGTGCAAATAGCCGCTGGTTCTCGAAAAATTGATACAAAGCCCTATAATTTTAATCAATTAGACGATATTTCTTATGACAAGGAGAATAATCTGTACAAATATTATTATGGTGCTTCTTACGACTATAATAAAATAATAGAAATGGAAAATATCGCTAAATTAAAAGGGTATAAATCTAGTTTTATAGTAGCTTTTAAAAATGGTAAAAGAATTCCTATATCAGAAGCATTAAAAACAAGCGCTAATTAAGGTTATTCTTTTTAAATTTATTTTACATTTGTTTGAATAAAAATAAATCACTTTGAAAATAACAAAAGAAATTAAAACCGCCATTCTTGTATTATTGGGAATCTTCCTGTTTATTTTTGGATATAATTATTTAAAGGGACAAAACCTCTTTGAACCGAAGAATATTTATTATACTGAATTTGATTATAATGCCTTAAGCAGTTCTTCAGTTGTTACTGTTAAAGGCAATCAAGTTGGTAAAATTCAGGATATTATTTATGATTATAAAACTGGCAAGACAAGAATAGCTTTTTCTGTAAATGAACAATTGAAATTTTCTGTAAATAGTAAAGTCAGATTATATGAAACTGGTTTAATGGGAGGCAATGCAATAGCGATTATTATTAGTAATGATGGTGAGTTAGCAAAACCAGGGGATGTTTTAGAATCTGAAATTCAAGTAGGCCTTATTACTAGTCTTTCAAAAAACTTTTCCGGATTGAGCACCGATTTAAATGCTACCTTAAAATCTACAGATACGCTTCTGACCAATATTAATAAAATTGTTATAGATGAGTCTGACGCGGGATTAAAAAGAACAATAGCTGAACTTAACGCCACTTTAAAGTCTTTTAAAAATTTAGCAAATTCCTTAAATAGTGTGGTTTCTGAAAATGATAAGAACATAACCTCCATTCTTGATAATTTTAAAACTACCAGTAATGATTTAGCGGTTATGACTTCAGAATTAAAAGAAGCTAACGTGGGAAATACGGTTGAATCATTAAATGCGACTTTAACTAATGTGAACAATCTACTTACGAATCTAAATAATGGTGAAGGATCAATGGGCAAATTGCTTAAAGATGAAGCATTGTATCAAAACTTGGAAGGAGCTACCAAAGAAATGGAAGCATTACTTAAGGATATTAAACTACACCCAAAGCGATATTTTAGAGTTTTATCAAAAAAGGAAATACCTTATCAGGAATAAGAAACTAATTGATAATCCATGAATTATTTACCAAATATTCTTTTTGCTATTGCGCTCATAGTTGGTGTTGGTTACTTTACTAAAAATGTAAAAAAGCTCATACGAAATATTAAATTAGGTCATGATACAGATGTAAGTGATAACAAATCACAACGCTGGAAAAATATGACCATGATAGCTCTTGGTCAAAGCAAAATGGTAAGACGCCCTGTTGCTGGGTTTTTGCATATTATTGTATATGTTGGTTTTGTAATAATAAACATTGAAGTTCTTGAAATAATTATTGATGGTTTATTAGGTACCCATAGAGTATTTTCTTCTATAGGTGCTTTATATGGCTTTTTAATTGGTACTTTTGAAATATTAGCTTTGCTTGTTTTTATTGCTGTTATTGTATTTTGGATTCGCAGAAACATATTAAAGTTACAACGCTTCTGGAAAAGTGAAATGACTAGTTGGCCAAAGAATGATGCCAATTACATTTTGTATTTTGAAATGGTTTTAATGTCTTTATTTTTGATTATGAATGCAGCTGATATTCATTTTCAAACCATGAATTCAGGAAACATTATTAGCCAATATATAGTGCCGTTATTTGATGGCTTGTCTGAAAGCTCATTCCATATCATTGAAAGAACGGCTTGGTGGATTCATATTTTAGGAATTTTAGTTTTCTTGAATTACCTTTATTTTTCAAAGCATTTACATATTCTTTTAGCTTTTCCAAATACATTTTATGGGAGTTTAAAGCCTAAAGGACAATTTGATAACTTGGCGGCCGTCACCAAAGAAGTGAAGATGATGATGGATCCAAATGTTGATCCCTTTGCAGCGCCAGCCGAAGATGCAGAAATGCCGGCGAAATTCGGCGCTAGTGATGTGCAAGATCTAAATTGGGTTCAACTGCTTAATGCCTATACATGTACGGAGTGTGGGCGTTGCACCAGTGAATGTCCCGCTAATCAAACTGGTAAAAAATTGTCCCCACGTAAAATTATGATGGATACCAGAGACCGGTTAGAAGAAGTTGGTAAAAATCTGGATGCGAATAAAGGGGTTTTCGCAGAAGATGGTAAACAATTGTTAGATAATTATATAACACGAGAAGAATTATGGGCCTGTACGTCCTGTAATGCATGTGTAGAAGCTTGTCCTGTTAGTATCAATCCGTTGTCCATTATTTTAGATATGCGTCGCTATTTAGTGATGGAGCAATCAGCAGCACCTGTTGAATTAAATAACATGATGACTAATATTGAAAATAATGGAGCGCCATGGCCTTACAATCAAATGGACAGACTTAATTGGAAAAACGAATAGAAATTTGATGCTTAAAGCAAACGAATTCAAAAAAACAAGATAGACATGAGCGAATTACTAAAAGTGCCAACCATGGCTGAATTTATGGCTCAAGGCAAGCAACCAGAAGTTTTATTTTGGGTTGGTTGCGCTGGTAGTTTTGATGATAGAGCAAAAAAAATCACTAAAGCTTTTGTAAAACTTTTAAATAAGGCTCAGGTAGAATTTGCCGTTTTAGGGACAGAAGAAAGTTGTACAGGTGATCCTGCTAAACGTGCAGGCAATGAATTTTTATTCCAGATGCAAGCTGTTACTAATATAGAATTAATGAATGCTTATGAAATTAAAAAAATTGTGACCGCTTGTCCGCATTGTTTTAATACCATAAAAAACGAATATCCAGAACTTGGAGGTAATTATGAAGTTATGCATCATACTGAGTTTTTAAAAAGTTTATTGGATGATGGAAGATTAACTATTGAGGGCGGAAAATTTAAAGGGAAACGAATAACGTTTCATGATCCATGTTATTTAGGCAGAGCCAATAATGTTTATGAAGCTCCAAGAGATTTAATAATCAAACTTGAGGCCGAACTCATTGAAATGAAAAACTGTAAAAAGAATGGCTTGTGTTGCGGAGCAGGAGGTGCTCAAATGTTTAAGGATGCTGAAAAAGGAGATAAAGAAGTCAATGTGGAGCGTACTGAACAGGCTTTAGAAATAAAACCAGACATTATCGCTGCAGGATGTCCGTTTTGTAATACCATGATGACAGATGGCATTAAAGTAAAAGAAAGAGAAGAAGATGTAGTTGTTATGGATATAGCAGAGCTGATAGCTAATGCTCAGGATTTATAAATTTTGAAATGAATAGAGTAAGAATTTTTGGAACTATAATTTTGTTGATTGGAGTGTTTTTAAATTCTTATTTGAATAATGATGGAATTGATTTTGTATCAGGAATATTAGTAGGGCTTGGAATTGGGCTTATTATAACTGGACGGATTTTAAAAAGCAATAAAAATTAATGTTAGTAGACTTTAATACATTACCTGACGAATCAAGAGTTTGGATTTACCAAGCCAATCGTACGTTTACAGACCAAGAGATTGAAGCAATTCAATCCAGAATAATTGAATTTATCCAAAATTGGACAGCTCATGGAGGTGATTTGGAATCTGGTTATTGTATTAAATATAAACGTTTTATAGTTCTTGGTTTAAATCAAAACTTAAACCATGCTACGGGATGTTCTATAGATGCTTCGGTTCATTTTATTCAGCAATTAGAAAAGGATTTTTCAGTGGATTTATTAGATAAGATGAATGTCTCGTATAAACAAGGAGAGTTTATTGCTTACAAAACATTAACCGATTTCAGAAAAATGGCTAAGGAAAAAGCGGTTTCAAAAAATACCATTGTATTTAATAATTTGGTAAATAATATTGCTGAATTTAAAGAAAACTGGGAAGTTCCCGCAAGTGAAAGCTGGCATAGCAGATTTGTTAAATAGTTTTTTCTCATATTTTAAGAGAATCTAAAATATTACAAATTATCATGCTTTATGTTTAAAAAAAACTTTTATATCTCAGATAGAATAATCATTTTTACGGCTTTCAAAAAAGTAATCATAAATTATGGCTAACGAGATTTTTCTACTAAACATATCAGGACCAGACAAACCGGGATTAACGTCTAGCTTAACGAGTGTTTTGGCAGAATACGATGCTAAGGTGTTGGATATTGGACAAGCAAATATTCATGACACTTTATCTTTAGGAATATTATTTGAAGTGGAGTCTGGAGTAAATTCGGCCACCGTATTAAAGGATTTACTATTTAAATCTTATGAACTTGGTATTAAAGCTAAATTCACGCCTATTACTCTCGAAAATTATGAAAAATGGGTAGGACTTCAAGGTAAAGACCGATACATAGTCACAATTTTAGGAGAAAAACTGGCGGCAGAACAAATCTCAGAAGTTACTAAGATCATTTCAGAAAAGAATTTAAACATAGATTCTATTAAACGATTAACAGGACGGTTATCTCTGGTTAAAGAGCAGGAATACCCCAGAGCCTGTATACAGTTATCTATCAGAGGTAAAATAGATAATAAACCTGAGTTTACTGAAAAGTTCATGAAAATTTCAAGAGAATTAGATGTAGATATTGCGTTTCAAGAAGATAATATTTACAGACGAAATAGAAGATTGGTTTGTTTTGACATGGACTCTACCTTAATACAGGCTGAAGTTATTGATAAATTAGCTGAATTGGCCGGTGTTGGTGATGAAGTAAAAGCCATTACTGAAGCTGCTATGCTTGGAGAAATAGATTTTAGTGAAAGTTTTAAAAGACGCATGAAACTGCTGAAAGGTTTGAGTGAAGAATCACTTCATGAGGTGGCTGTGAATTTACCTATTACTAAAGGAGCCAGAAGATTGATTGATACCTTAAAAAGTTATGGTTTTAAAACAGCTATTTTATCAGGTGGGTTTACATACTTTGGGCGCTATTTACAAAAGGAACTGGGTATGGATTATATGTATGCCAATGAATTGGAAATTATAGACGGTGTTTTAACAGGGGGGTATATTGGTGAAATTGTTGATGGTAATAAAAAAGCAGAGTTTCTAAAAGAAATTGCGAAAAAAGAAGGAATAGATATCAGTCAAACAATTGCTGTGGGAGATGGGGCAAACGACTTGCCAATGCTTAATCTGGCAGGACTAGGGATAGCTTTTCATGCAAAACCAACGGTCAAAGAAAATGCACAAAGTTCTATTTCTAGTATAGGGTTAGATGGCGTTCTATATTTGTTAGGCTATCACGATAGGCACATTGATTTAATTGAATAACATAAATTTATTTTCACATAATTCTGAATATATTATATCGAGTTAATATTTTTATAATGATTGTTTTCTATTTAAAAATGCTGTTTACAACCTTGTTATAAATCTATCATAAAAGTCTTTTATTCTTCCTGTTAAAAGTGTTATTTTGACATAGTTTTTTGTCTATTTAATAAGTGATTGAAAAACTAAAATTAATCCATATTTATGCACCAAATTAAATTAACAATTTCTATATTTTTTATTTTTAATGCCATCGTTGCACAAAATATAAAAGACCCTTTATTATCTTCAAATCCTGAGCAGCAACAAAAATGGGTCGATAGTATTTATAATACACTTAGTTTAAAAGAAAAAGTGGGTCAATTATATACTATACAAGTATTTTCTAATCAAGATGAAGCTACTAAAAAGGAAAAAATTCAATTAATAAAGGAATATCAAATAGGAGGTATTATTTATTCTCAAGGAGGACCAGTAAGACAGGCTAAATTAGATAATGAGCTACAAGGACTTTCTAAAGTTCCCATGCTTATTAGTATGGATGCCGAATGGGGATTGAATATGCGTTTAGATTCTACATTTGCCTTTCCATGGAATATGACCCTTGGTGCCATTAAAGATAATAAGTTAATTGAACAAGCTGGAAGACAAATAGGAGAGCATTGCAAACGTCTGGGGGTTCACTTGAATTTTGCACCTGTTGTAGATATTAATACGAACCCTAAGAATCCAATAATTGGGAATCGATCTTTTGGTGAAGACAGAGATAATGTTACTAATAAAGCTGCTGCTTTTATGAAAGGCATGCAAGGTGCCGGCATTTTAGCCAACGCCAAACATTTTCCTGGTCATGGAGATACTGAAACCGACTCTCACAAAACACTTCCTACTATAGATTTTGATGAAAAAAGAATTGATTCAGTAGAGATGTATCCTTATAAAAAATTAATTAATGAAGGGCTTTCTAGCGTTATGGTGGCTCATTTAAATGTTCCAAGTTTAGAAAAAAGAGCCAAATATCCATCGTCATTATCAAATCATGTTGTGACTGACATTTTAATGAATTCACTTGGATTTAATGGATTGATTATTTCTGATGCGCTCAATATGAAAGGTGCTGCGGATTTTGATGAGTCAGGAGAAATAGATTTGGCAGCTTTTTTGGCTGGAAATGATATGTTATTAATTTCTGAAGACCCACCAACAGGAATTGCTAAAATTACAGATGCTTATTATGAAGGTGAAATCACAGAAGAGCGCTTAGAAAATTCGGTTAAGAAAATTTTAAAAGCAAAATATAAGGTAGGATTAAATCATTATAAACCAATAGAAGTAAAAAATTTGGCAGAAGATTTAAATCGCATTAAAGATGTCAGTTTATACGAAGAACTTATTGAAAGTGCTCTAACAATTGTAAAAAATGAGTCTGATTTAGTCCCACTTCGCAGATTGGAAACTAAAACAATAGCTTATGTTAAAATGGGGGATGATAATGGGTCAGAATTTCTTACAGAGTTAAAAAAATACGGAAAAGTTCATGAAGTGAAAGCAGAGAAGTTGGATGAACTTTTAACACAATTGCAATCTTATAATACCGTAATTTTAGGTTTTCATCGTTCTAATGATAGCCCTTGGAAAAGTTATGAATTTACAGATCAGGAATTGGTTTGGTTATATGAAATAGCTAGAACTCATTCGGTGATTTTAGATGTTTTTGTAAAACCATATGTTCTTGCAGACTTAAAAACTGTTGAAAATATTGAAAGTATTATAGTCAGTTATCAGAATAGTGAAATTGCACAACAAAAATCGGCACAATTAATTTTTGGTGCCATACCATCAAAAGGAAATTTACCGGTTTCAATGGGTGATTTTTTTAAAGCTGGAACCGGAATTCAAAATAATGCTCTTGAGCGATTGAGTTATACCATACCAGAACGAGTTGGGATGAGTTCAAAGAAATTGGAAAAGTTGGATTCGGTGGCTCAATATGCTGTTGACAATAAAATGACACCAGGAATTCAATTATTAATAGCGCGCAAAGGAAAGGTTATTTACAATAAAAACTTTGGAAAGCATACGTATGACGGAAATGAATTAGTGACGTCAAATGATATTTATGATGTAGCCTCTTTAACAAAAATATTAGCGACCCTACCTTTACTCATGGAATTGGAAGAACAAGGTATTGTGAATTTAGATGATAAATTATCAAAGTTACTTCCAGAATACAAAAATTCCAATAAAAAGAATATTACAGTCAAGCAAATGTTATCCCATTATGCCCGATTAATACCATGGGTTCCTTTTTATGTTGCGACTTTAGATTCGTTTACTAAAAAACCAAGTGCAAAATATTACAGAAACGCCAGAAGTAATAGATTTAATATTGAGATAGCTAATAATTTATATTTAAGAAGTGATTATCCAGATTCTATGCAACTTTTTATAAAAGATAGTAAGTTGTTACCTAAATTGCGCTATAAGTATAGTGATTTGCCTTATTACATTTTAAAGAAATATATAGAGAATCATTACGACAAAGGATTAGATGAGTTAGTGCAAGATCATTTATATGAATCTTTAGGAGCTAATTTAACTATGTATAATCCTTATCATAAAATGAGTGGGAAAGATATTGTACCAACTGAAATTGATGACTATTATCGAAACCAAGAAATTCATGGTTATGTTCATGATATGGGAGCTGCCATGCAAAATGGTGTAGGAGGTCATGCAGGCATTTTTAGTAATGCCAATGATGTTGCTAAAATTATGCAAATGTATTTGCAAAAGGGATTTTATGGTGGAAAACGGTATTTTAAGCCAGAGACCATGGATAAGTTTAATACTTGCTATTTTTGTACTAAGGAGAATCGCAGAGGAATAGGTTTTGATAAACCCCAGTTAGATGAAGAAGGTCCAACTTGTGGTTGTGTATCTATGACTAGTTTTGGCCATTCCGGTTTTACTGGGACGTATGCTTGGGCTGATCCGGAAGAGGAAATTGTATATGTATTTTTAGCAAATAGAACATATCCTAATGCAGGACAAAATTTACTGTTGAAAGAAAATATAAGGACAGAAATTCAACGCTTAATTTATGAAGCGATAGAAGATTAGACAGGTATAATGTTTAAAACCTAAAAAGTTTTATTCATAAAATAAAAATTATGATTATAGGTATTGTTTGTTATCCAACTTTTGGCGGTAGTGGTGTAGTGGCTACGGAATTAGGTTTAGAATTATCTAAACGCGGACATGAAATTCACTTTATAACTTATAACCAGCCTGTTAGATTAGAGTTATTGAGTAATAATGTTCATTATCATGAAGTAACAGTTCCAGAATACCCATTATTTCACTATCAGCCTTATGAATTAGCCTTATCTAGTAAATTAGTTGATATGGTAAAACTTCATAAAATTGAAATTTTACATGTGCACTATGCCATACCACATGCTTATGCTGCTTATATGGCAAAAAAAATGCTTCAGGAAGAAGGGATTTTTGTACCAATAGTTACCACGTTACACGGAACAGATATTACTCTTGTAGGAAGCCACCCCTTTTATAAACCTGCTGTTGCTTTTAGTATCAATAAATCGGATGCAGTTACTGCAGTTTCTCAAAGTTTAAAAGATGATACTTTAAGGTTATTTGATATTAAGAATGAGATATCCGTAGTTCCAAATTTTATAGATTTAGATAAATACAGTAATAATTTCAAAGATTGTCAACGTGCTATGATGGCGAGAGATCATGAAAGAATTATTACACATATCAGTAACCTTAGACCAGTAAAACGAGTAAAAGATGTGATATCCATTTTTTATAATATTCAAAAGGAAATACCTGCTAAATTAATGCTTGTTGGTGAAGGTCCTGAACGTGAAAAAATAGAACTTCAATGTCAGAAATTAGGAATTTTAGACAAGGTTATTTTCTTTGGAAAAAGTAATGAAATTGATAAGATATTATGTTTTAGTGATTTGTTTTTATTGCCCTCAGAAACAGAGAGTTTTGGATTAGCTGCTTTAGAAGCCATGGCTTCGAGCGTAGCTGTTATTTCAAGTAATACTGGTGGTATTCCAGAGGTTAATATACATGGCGTATCTGGTTTTTTAAGTAATGTGGGTGATGTGGATGATATGACCAAAAATGCCCTTTATATATTAAAAGATAAAAACCAACTTGAAACTTTTAAAGCGAATGCGCGCAAAGAAGCCTTAAAATTTGATCTTCATAAAATTGTACCACAATATGAAGCTATTTATATGGATACATTGTCTAAATGTTTAGTACTATAATTTTTTATTTGATACATATTGTTTTTTTATTTTAAATGTTAATTATATAAGGTATAATTAAAAACATGTAATTAACTGCGCTTTTTTATGTTGTAAATTTAGAATAAGTTATTAACTATTAATTTAAATAAAAACAACATGAAAAAAACAGCCTTTTATTTAATAATAGCAATATTATTAAGTGTGTTTCCTAGTAAAGTTATGGCATCTGAAAAAAATCCAATTCCAATCGAAAAACCAAAAACAGAAATTCCAGCGGAAATAAAACCTTTGCTAAATCGTTTGGATGAAATAAAATCAATGGATAAAACTAATTTAGATTCTTCTGAACGTAAAGTACTTCGAAAAGAACTTCGAGAAATTAAAAAGGAAATAAGATCAAAAGGTGGCGGCTTATACATATCAGCAGGTGCTATCATAATAATTTTGCTAATTATTATAATATTATAATGATTATTGATTAAACAAAAAAGCACCTATTAGGTGCTTTTTTGTTTATGTAATTTTAGAACTAAAATTGATAGCGAATACCTAATGCAATATCAAAAACAGTGTTATCTGTAAAATCATTATTACCAAATTCAGGCCTGAAATCCAATGAAAGTTGTAATGGTATATCAAAGTTATACTCAATACCTATATCTCCAGCTGCAAAAATAGTCGTTTGACTTTGATCATTATTCAAATTGTTTTTACCATCAAAAGAGGCTACGCCACCACCAACACCAACATACCAGTTAAATGATCCATCTAATAGAAACATCCATTGATACAAGCCCGTTAGTTTAAAAGCGTCATAATTGTTGCTATTCCTCCAACCTAAATCTAATTCTAAACGGTTGTTTTCGCCTAAAGCACGTTGATAAGAAATTTCAGCGCCCATGCCATCACTGTCTCCTAAACGTAATCCAAGAGCGTTCTCAGAAATTGTTTGAGCATTTGATAAAGAGGTAAAGCCCATAAAAAATAAGGCTATTAAAAATAATTTTTTCATAAGTTATAAATATTAGTTTTTTGATATACGAGCGATTTGATAAAAAAGCCCATTTAAAATTCTTTTTATTTTTACAAAAATAACGCCAAAATTGTAATTATATTTAGCTTTCTATTAGATTTATAAACATAGTTATCAAAAACATGGTCTTAACTCCTCATTTACAGGAACTACAAAAATCACTTGTTGGGGAATTGTTTTATGATGAGTTGATGAAATCATTATATGCAACAGATGCCTCTGTTTATAGAATGCTGCCTTTAGCAGTTGCCTACCCTAAGGATAAAGAAGATATTAAAAAATTAATTGTTTTTGCTAGAAAACATAAAACCTCTTTAATTCCCCGAACAGCCGGGACTTCACTGGCTGGACAATGTGTTGGAACCGGAATAGTAGTTGATGTTTCTAAATATCTTACTCGAATTTTAGATATTAATGAGAAGGAGCAAACCGTCACTGTACAACCTGGTGTTGTACGTGACGCGTTAAATAACTATTTAAAACCATTTGGATTGTTTTTTGGTCCAAATACGTCTACATCAAACAGATGTATGATAGGAGGTATGGTTGGCAATAATTCCTCGGGAACAACCTCAATAAAATATGGTGTTACAAGAGATAAGGTTGTTGAACTTCATACTATTTTAAGTGATGGAAGTGAAGTCATATTTAATGATTTGTCAAAGGATGAATTTCATGAAAAATTAAAAATAGAGTCTTTAGAAGGACAAATTTATAAAAGTATTTATTCCGAACTATTGTCGGAATCTGTACAAAAAAATATCATTGACAACTTTCCTAAACCTGAAATTCACAGAAGAAATACGGGTTATGCTATAGATGAATTAATCCATTCAGAAGTGTTTTCTGCTAGTGATGTTCCATTTAATATGTGTGAGTTGTTAACGGGTAGTGAAGGAACTTTAGCATTTACTACTCAAATAAAATTAAAACTTGACAAAGTTTTAAAGAAGGAATCAGTTTTGGTATTGGCGCATTTTAGTAGTATAGAAAATTGCTTAAATGCTGTTGAAAAGCTTATGGAGCATGATTTGTTTACTTGTGAAATGATGGATAAGACCATTTTAGATTGTACCAAGCATAATAAAACACAACAAGAAAATCGCAAATTCATTGAAGGGGACCCAAAAGCTATTTTAATGTGCGAAGTGAAAGCAGATACGGTTTCAGAAGCCAATTTAAAGGCAGATGCTTTAATAAATGATTTAATCAAAACAAAACTAAGTTATGCTTTTCCAAAGTTGATTGGAAATGATATAGAAAGAGCGACACAATTACGCAGTGCTGGTTTGGGACTTCTAGGAAATATAGTGGGAGATAAAAAATCAGCTGCTTGCATTGAGGATACTGCGGTGGCTTTGCCAGATTTAGCTAATTATATTAAAGAATTTACAGCTTTAATGAAAGGGTATAATCAGGAAGCCATTTATTATGCACATGCGGGTGCAGGTGAATTACATTTACGCCCTATGCTTAACTTAAAAAAGTCTGAAGATATAGTACTGTTTAGAAAAATTACAACAGATGTAGCTCATTTAGTAAAAAAATATAAGGGTTCAATGAGTGGTGAGCATGGTGACGGCATTGTGAGAGCCGAGTTTATTTCATCTATGATTGGAGAATCTAATTACAACATTTTAAAGAGAATAAAAACCGCCTTTGATCCTTATAATATCTTCAATCCAGGTAAAATTGCAGATCCTTTCCCCATGGATAAGTCCCTGCGGTATGAACCTGATAGAAAAGAACCAGTAATTGATACTTTATTAGATTTTTCGTCTTCCTTAGGAATTCTTAGAGAAACTGAAAAATGCAATGGTTCTGGTGATTGCAGAAAATTACCTGAATTTGGTGGAACCATGTGTCCCAGTTACAGGGCCACAAGAAATGAAAAGGACACAACGCGTGCTCGGGCAAATGCCTTACGTGAGTTTTTAACACATTCAAATAAGCCCAATCGATTTGATCATCATGAATTAAAAGAGGTTTTTGATTTGTGTCTAAGCTGTAAAGCTTGTGCCAGTGAATGTCCCAGCAGTGTAGATGTCGCTAGTTTGAAAGCCGAATTTCAATATCAATATCAAAAATCAAACGGTATTCCACTCAGAACAAAAATATTTGCATATAACAACACATTCAATGAGTATGGAAGTCATTTTCCTGGCATCACTAATTTCATGTTTTCTAATAAATTTATTTCTTCAATATTAAAAAAATCTATTGGAGTCGCACAACAGCGAAGCCTACCTTTAATTTCAAATAGAAGTTTAAGTAAAACATTTCAAAATATTGAAAAACAAATAGATAAAATAAATTATATTAAATCTGTTTATTTATTTAATGACGAGTTTACTAATTACTTGGATACTCAAATAGGATTAGATACCATAGCCTTATTAACTAAACTAAATTATGAGGTAAAACTTGTAGATCATTCTGAATCAGGCCGTGCTTTCTTGTCTAAAGGCTTATTAAAACAGGCTAAAGATGTAGCAAACAAAAACGTCAATAGTTTCAAAAATTTAGTTTCAAAAGACACTCCTTTAATTGGGATTGAACCATCAGCTATTTTAAGCTTTAAAGATGAGTATTTAAAATTGGCAGATGATAAAACATCTGCACAAAATATTTCAAAACATACCTATTTAATTGAAGAATTTATTCAGCAAGAAATTGAAATTGGTAATATTAAAGCAGAACAGTTCACTTTAGAACCAAAAGAAATAAAATTTCATGGGCATTGTCACCAAAAGGCGTTATCAAATCAATCTTCAAGTTTTGCAGTTTTAAATTTACCTAAAAATTATAAGGTAACTATTATTCCAAGTGGTTGTTGTGGAATGGCAGGAAGTTTTGGTTATGAAAAGGAACATTATGAAGTTAGTATGAGAATTGGAGAACAAACCTTATTTCCAGCCATTAGAAATGCTGGAAATGAAAGTATAATCTCCGCTAATGGAACGAGTTGTAGGCACCAAATCAAAGATGGTACCCAAAGAGAAGCAAGGCATCCAATAACTATTTTACGACAAGCTTTAGTGTAATTTTTTTATGATTTAAAGGGTTTCAATTTTTGTTTCTCTAAGAATAAAATTACATTAGCAACAAAATATTATTTATGGCAGGAAATTCCTTCGGAAAACTATTCACTTTAACTTCTTATGGAGAATCACATGGGCCTGCGTTAGGGGGTGTTATTGATGGTTGTCCGGCTGGAATCGAGTTAGATATAGAAGCAATTCAACAAGAACTGGATAGACGAAAACCTGGACAATCTTCTATTGTAACCCAACGTAAGGAACCGGATACTGTGAAGTTTCATTCTGGTATTTTTGAAGGTAAAACAACAGGCATGTCCATTGGTTTTGTGATTGAAAACACCAATCAAAAATCTCACGATTATACCCATATAAAAGATAGCTATAGACCAAGTCATGCAGACTATGTTTATGATAAAAAATACGGTTTTAGAGATTATAGAGGTGGTGGCCGAAGTTCTGCCAGAGAAACGGCATGTCGTGTAGTTGCTGGAGCCATCGCTAGGCAAATGATTAAAGGGGTTGAAATTAAAGCCTATGTTTCTGGTGTAGGCACCTTAAAAATAAACAAACCATATACTGAATTAGATTTAACTCAAATTGAATCTAATATTGTGAGATGCCCTGACGCTAATATGGCTGCTAAAATGGAAACCTATATTAAAGAAGTACGCGGAAAAGGAGATACCGTTGGTGGCATTGTAAGTTGTGTTATTAAGAATGTGCCTGTAGGTTTAGGCGAACCAGTATTTGATAAATTACATGCTGAATTAGGGAAGGCCATGTTGTCTATCAACGCCGTTAAAGGCTTTGAATACGG
>DATCZQ010000059.1:0-5732 GCA_036525815.1 Yeosuana sp.
ACATAACTAAAGTCACTTTTCGGAAAAAAAGGAGCACCATAACGCTGCATCTGGAAATTAGTGCCGCGCCCGGCATTAATAGTAGTTCCTCTGAAAATATCTAAGCTGGGATATAGGTTAATAGCTTTATCATTTGGTAAATTGGGTGATGGTTTGATAGGCAGACTATAATAGGTTTCATGGGTGTAGTTTTTTAAAGGAATAACCCTGAGATTACAAACCACCTTATTTTCTAACCAATGTTCCCCATTTATCATTTGAGCATATTCACCAATAGTCATGCCATAGACTAGTGGAACGGGATGCATACCAACAAAACTTTTATAGGTAAGATCTAAAACAGGACCATCAATGTAGTGTGCATTGGGATTTGGTCTGTCAAGCACAACCATTGGTATATTGGCCTCTGCGCATGCTTCCATAACATAATGCATAGTAGATAAATACGTATAAAAGCGTACACCTACATCTTGAAGATCAAAAACTACTACATCAACATCCTTAAGTTGTTCCGTCGTTGGTTTTCTATTTTTTCCATGCAGAGAAATGATGGATAAGCCTGTCTTTTGGTCCATACTATCATCTAATAATTCACCGGCATCTGCTTTCCCTCTAAAACCATGTTCTGGAGAAAATACTTTTACGATATTAATTTTTAGTTTTAGTAAAGAATCCACTAAATGAGAGTATGTTTTTTGTTCAGGGTCTTTAAAAATCACACTGCTTTGGTTAGCCACAATGCCTACCCTTTTTCCTTCTAAAAGCTTTAAATAGGAGTCCGTCTGATTGGCGCCAACAATCACTTCTGGATTTTGAATTCTATCCACTTCTTGTTTTGATTCACTTCTTGAAAAGTTTCCACAAGAAATCAATACTAAAAGAAATAATAAAACTGTATTTTTGAAAACATTAAATATCATTACAAGATTTGAATTACGAATATTTTATAGCAAAACGCATTATTGGTAGTAAAGCGTATAAAAGTAGTATTTCGGCACCAATAATAAAAATTGGAATTTCTGCTATTGCTATTGGTATAGTGGTCATGATGATCGCTATTGCAACAGGTATTGGACTGCAACAAAAAATCCGCGATAAAGTAGTAGCATTTAATGGTCATGTAATCATTTCAAATTTTGATAGCAACAATTCACAGGAAAGTATCTTCCCTATTTCAACCAAACAAGATTTTTATCCCGAGTTCAACACTGTTGAAGGGATAAAACATATTCAGGCAGTAGCAACAAAATTCGGTGTTATTAGAACGGAGACTGATTTTGAAGGGGTTGTTTTAAAAGGCGTTGGCGCGGATTATAGCTGGAATTATTTTAAAGATTTTTTAGTTGAAGGCAGATTGCCGGACTATTCAAATAAAAGAAATGAAGAGGTTTTAATGTCTGAATACATTGCCAACCGGTTAAAATTTAAACTTGGTGATACTTTTCAAATGATTTTTGCTAAGGATGATCCGGAGAAATTACCAAACATCATTACCTATACTATTGTGGGAATTTATAATTCAGGTTTTCAGGATTTTGATGCGACTTATGTCATTGGCGATATTCGTCATTTACAACGTATTAATAACTGGGATAGTGACCAGGTGGGTAGTTTTGAAGTATTTGTAGATGATTACATCCAGCTTCAGGAAAAAGGCATTGAAATTTATCATAATACACCATCCACTTTTAATACACAAACCATTAGTGAAAAGTATGTTTCCATTTTTGAATGGATAAAAATATTCGATAAAAATATTTATGCCATTATTGCTATTATGATTTTGGTGGCAGGCATCAACATGATAACCGCTTTACTGGTATTAATTTTAGAGCGAACCCAAATGATAGGGATTTTAAAAGCCCTGGGAAGCAATAACTGGAGTATCCGTAAGTTGTTTTTATATAATGCCTCTTACTTAATCGTTTTAGGTTTGTTTTGGGGAAACCTGATAGGCTTAAGTTTGTTATTTGCTCAGAAATACTTTAAACTATTTCCACTGGACCCCAGTGTATATTATGTTAGTGAAGCCCCGGTATACATTAATTTCGGTTATATATTGGCATTAAATATATGCACCCTTGTGTTATGTTTAATCATGTTGTTAGTGCCGTCTTACGTCATCACAAAAATATCACCGGTAAAAGCCATTAGGTTTGAATAATTTCGGTGTTCCCTTACTGCAAATATGGTCGCACTCTCGCCAGTCGCTTTTTTCAAAGAGCTCCGACAGTTGCACCATCACTAACACAATTATAATAAACAATTAACATTTTACTAGTAGGTTTTTGTTAATTTTGCCAACTCAAATTACTTTATGAAGTACGCAGAAAACATATTAGAAACGATTGGCAATACACCCTTAGTAAAAATAAACAGACTCACCAAAGAGTTACCGTGTTTAGTACTTGCAAAGTATGAAACCTTTAATCCTGGCAATTCAACTAAAGACAGAATGGCTGTGAAAATGATTGAAGATGCTGAGGCTGATGGTCGTTTAAAACCAGGAGGAACTATTATTGAAGGGACCTCTGGAAATACAGGTATGGGGTTAGCTTTGGTGGCTATAGTCAAAGGATATAAATGCGTATTTGTAATAAGTGATAAGCAATCCAAGGAAAAAATGGATATCCTGCGTGCGGTTGGCGCCGAAGTGGTGGTGTGTCCTACAGATGTAGAACCTACAGATGCTCGTTCTTATTATTCTGTTTCTAAGCGTTTAGCTGAGGAAACACCAAATTCATGGTATGTCAATCAATATGATAACCCAAGTAATGCCTTAGCGCATTATGAATCTACAGGACCTGAAATCTGGAAACAGACCGACGGTAAAATCACCCATTTTGTAGTGGGTGTAGGCACGGGAGGCACTATTTCGGGAGTTGGTAAATATTTAAAAGAACAAAATCCTGATATTAAAATTTGGGGAATTGATACCTATGGAAGTGTGTTTAAAAAATATCATGAAACAGGTGTTTTTGATGAGAAAGAAATATATCCTTATGTCACTGAAGGTATAGGAGAAGATATTCTTCCTAAAAATGTGGATTTCAGCATTATTGATGGTTTTACAAAAGTAACCGATAAAGATGCTGCCATTTATACCCAACGTTTAGCCAAAGAAGAAGGCATGTTTTTAGGTAATTCTGCAGGGGCAGCTATAAAAGGGGTACTCCAGTTAAAAGAGCATTTCACAAAAGATGATGTGGTGGTGGTATTATTTCATGACCACGGCAGCCGTTATGTGGCTAAAATGTTTAATGACGACTGGATGCGCAAAATGGGTTATAAGGATTAAAAATAAAATCGTCATTGCGAAAAGTGACGTGACGCAGCAATCTGTTTAAAACATTAATATTCGTTTTTTTCTATTTTAACTCGATGTTTTCTATTTCCAATTGAAAAGATTCTGCTTTTTTATTGCCTATTAAAAAGGCTATCATTTCCATTTGTTCACCTGGGTAGTTTCCTATATTTAATTTTCTGCCACGAAAAGCCGGATACATGCTATTAAAGGATATTTCTATTGTTTCCCAGTCGCCAGAGGTTTGAAAGGGGGCAACGTAAGAATAATCATCGCTATTATTAGTTTTAATTCTGAATTGATAAGATTTCCCATCACCTTTTAATCTGATGCTAACCTTGCTGAAATTATTAACCTGTTTAGCATTAAATCGATATTGCACCATTGAGAAACCACCATTATTTTCTAAAGACACCTTACCTTTAAAAAGACCTTTTCCAGAATTACTTATACCAAAAGAGCCATTAGAGCGTCCACCCATCACCACATCATCCACAATGTTCCAGTTTGAAATATCAGTAGTTGTTTTAAAATCGAATACAGTCATAATGTTTTGTAATAGGGTGAAGGTTAAAAGTAATGAAAATAGTTTCATGAGAATCTTTTCTGCAGAATGTTCTAAATAGGAGTATTAAATTAATCTAAACTGGCTTGCAATACTCTTGCAACTTGTTATAATAAATAATGATTATTATAATATTTTTTTGATCAGCATACCTTCCTATTTAATGGTTTATGATGATGCATATTTCAACAACAGCTGTTTATTTTTGTTTTCTTGGGACTTTTTCTTTCATTTCCGATAATGAATAAATGGTCCAGGCTAAAATAACAGCATTTTTTTTAATGTCGTTTTCATTAACATATTCTAAAAAATCAAGAATGGTGTGATGGGTAACTGTGCGATACTCCATGACATCCTGTATAAATTGAAAGGCAGGAATATTATAATAATCAAAGGTTTCATGATCAGTAGACAACGTGTTTTCAATAGTAACTGCACCATCAGTTATATTGGGAATGGAACTGAATATTTTATTAAAAACAGGTCTTGCAAATTCATTGTTTTGCAAATAAACACCTCTGATAGCACCAGCGCCATTATCTAAATTTAAATAGGCCGATACTTTGGTAGATTCTGCATTAGGCTTTTCATCTAACTTCCCAAAGTGTTGGCTGGCATAAGCTGCAGACCCCAAAAAGGCTTGTTCTTCACCACCCCAAAGACCAATTTTAATAGTTCTTTTAGGCGAATAGCCAATATTCTTTAATATTCTTAAAGCCTCAACTAAAACGGTACAATTGACGCCATTATCTGTAGCGCCAGTGCCTGAATGCCAGGAATCAAAATGAGCACCTATGAGGATGCTTTCTGATTTTAACTGAGCATCATTGCCAGGAATTTCCCCTATAATATTAACATTGTTTTCAGGTTCAAGATAAAACTCAGTTTCTAAATTAAGCCTGATAGTTGGTGTGACGTTAAATTTTAAGAGTCTAAACAATCTGCCAAAATGCTCAGGCATAATGGTGAAATAGGGTATTGGCTTCATATCATCATTTCTATAATAATAGGTGCCATCAGGGTGCAGTACCCCAAGATACATGGAGCGCGTTTTCATTACAGCTAAAGCACCTTCTGCTTCTAAAAACTGTAGAATAGCATCATCTGATTTATCTTCAATTTCCCATTTTTTAAATAATTCAGGTAAAGGTGTTTGCTTTATTTCAGAGGTTAACAGTGTTTCTTTTTTAATCAAATCCTTTTTTGAAAACCTAAACGTAATCGTGTCTAATAATGATTTCTTTTTTGGCTCACTACCCAACAATATTATTTTTCCTTTAAGTTTTCCAGAAAATGCATTTCTTACCAAATTCATGTCTTCGTAATTCTCAAGACTAACAACCTGTCCAGAAATAATTCCATTAGTGCTTTTTGACATGGCCAAAGGATATGATGAAATATGCATATAATTTGGAGCAATCATTTCTATATTAAAACTTTTAAGATTCCAACCCCGGCAATCAGAGCAATAATTTTCAAAATGAACATTTTCAAGCCCAATATTTTTCATTTCACTTGAAATCCAGTTTGCTGCGGCAAAGTATTCCCGAGTTCCGGTAAGTCTCTGGCCATAAATATCAGTTAACTGGCTCAATCTTGCCATAACTTCAGAATTATTGAAGCCTTCATTACGGATTTTGGATATGATAATTTCTTCCTTTGAAATTTGAGAATAACTATTAATTATGCATCCCAGAAAGAGCATTAAAAAGAGTTTGGTTGGTTTTTTCATAAGATAATTAAGGAATTAGGTTGGATTTTAATGGTTAGCCAACTAACTGAAATAAAATCAATTAATTGAAACACTTTGCAACGAATCTAGTTAATTTTTATGAAAAGTAAACGTCTATTTTAATTATTTTC
>DATCZQ010000060.1:0-3357 GCA_036525815.1 Yeosuana sp.
TTTTAATACCGTAGCAAAACATACTTACAGTGTGGGCTATGACTTTAATCATCAAAAAATTGCTACCCAAAATTACACCAAACGTGTCATCAAACAATGGATTGAAGAATTCAAAATTGATGGCTTCAGATGGGATTTAACTAAGGGATTTACCCAAAATTGTACGGACAGCAATTATTCCTGTACAGATAGCTACCAGTCTGACAGGGTCGCTGTTTTAAAATCTTATGCTGATTACTCCTGGAGTTTAGACCCAACGCATTATGTCATTTTTGAACATTTAGGTAGTGATACAGAAGAACAAGAATGGGCCAATTATAAAATTAATGAGGGAAAAGGGGTTATGATGTGGAGCGAAATGTGGAACAGTTACAAAGAACTTGCCAATGGTAATGTCAGTTCTTTTGACAGAATGGGACATGTTGCTCATGGGTTTACCGAAAAACGCACTCTGGGTTATCCTGAAAGTCATGACAAGGACAGAATCATGTATGAAATGACCACCTATGGTAAAACCGGAACCGAATATGATATTAAAGATTTAAATACGGCTTTAGTAAGAATGTCAGCTTTAGGTGCCGTGACCTTAACAATTCCTGGTCCTAAAATGGTATGGCATTTTGCTGATTTAGGCATGGATGATTCTATCTGGTTATGTTCTGACGGGCTTACGGTTAACTCTGATTATGACGGAAATAATGACGGAGATTGTAAACTAAGTACCAAACCTCAGCCTCAATGGTCTGAAAACTGGCTTGGAAACCCCAACAGAAAACAAGTTTATGATGACTGGTCCAGAATCATTCAATTAAAAACACAAGAAGCGGTTTTTGAAGGTGATTACACCATTGATTCAGGAACTTTAACTCCTAAAATTTATGTTTTCGATGACACGCTTCCTACTTCAGGTTTAAAGAATGTGGTGATACTGGCTAACTTTGATGTGGTAGCTCAAAATATCTCGCCAAATTTCCCATATCCTGGTACATGGTACGATTTAATGGATGAGACCGGAAATACATCTATTACGGTAAGCAATACCCCTGAAGCAATCAATCTTGCCGCTGGAGCATTTAAAATCTATGGAAATAAGTCCTCTACTCTGTCGGCTTCTGATATTGAAAAACATTTATTTGCGATTTATCCTAACCCAACTTCAACCAGTTTTAAATTAAATAATGCCGTTAATGATTTGAAAATATATGATATCACAGGTAAAATGGTTAAATCATTTCATGGAAATTTCCAAAAAGAATTTTCTTTTAATATCTCTGACCTAAATCAAGGTATATATATTCTTAAAATTAAAAACGAATTAGGTCAATCTTTAACTTCTAAACTTGTAAAATTGTAATTATTCAATAATTTATTTCTAAAAAAAAACTCCTTAACTAAAACTTAAGGAGCTTTTTAATTACTAATAATTCGTTATTTCAGACTTACACTTATCATAGCTATTCCATGAGGATCAAGAAGTTCATCCTCTGGAATTTCTGGACCAATTGAGAACTGAAGGCTTTCTGCTCTGCTCATATCAAAATCTGATACAATTTCATGTTGCAAATAATAAGGCAAGAAACTTGGATAAGGCCTTGGCAAAGTCACTGTTTTAACCGGTTTTAAATCGTCTAAATTTATTATATAGTCATTAGTGACGACACCTAATTCAACAACTTTTCCAAAGGTAGAACCATCATCTAAAACAAGGGCAATTTGTAGTTTACATGGTTTATTATTTAAAGATCTTCCTCTAAAGACTAAAGTCCCTTTTGAATCCAAATCTTCGTTTCTCGATTTCAACTTATCGATAATAAAATGTTTAAATGAATAATCATAAATTGGATTTGCATTTAAGTTTTCCTCATCAGGGATAAACAACTTTTCAATATTCATTTGACATTCTGCCTCTCCAAAATTTTCAGTAGGAACTAATTTAAACGAACGTCTCCACGACCTTACTAAATCGTCTGTATCCTTGGAAGCATTAAATAAATTAACAGGACTTTCTTTTGAAACAATAGCCACTTTGTAAGAGGTTCTGTCATAAAAATCCCAGGCGTACAAATTCCCTGCCTTTCCAGCAGGAAAAGTCATTTCATGGCCATCCTTTTGCTTTACAATAATATTATAGTTTAAAAATCCTTTTTGAATAAATTTCGACTCTATGATTGCTTGATATTTATAATTTCCAACATAGTCAAACTTTAAATTAAAGTATTGACCATTATTAGATCCTGTTAAGATTATTGCTTCTGGCTTTTTTGAATCAATACATTGAACCTCGATAATTAAGTCCTTATTTTCAGTAACGATTTCTGACGGATGATGTTCAAAATATAATTTGTCCACGTTTGATTCTGGAGCATAAAAGTCCTTTAGTTTATATGCATTAAAATCATCAGTCTCTGACCATTTTTTTTGAAGGCCTTTTTTACTAACCATATAAGTTCCTGGTCTAATTTGAAAGGTGTTATTATTCACCTCAGAAATAAATTCATTTCCTTCATTGATGGCCTCCACATTAAAACCATCACCCAAATCCTTTAAATTAATTTGCATTGAATGGGCTTCCCAATTAATGACCGCCACCTTTTTGCTTGGACTATTTCTTCCAAATAAATTCTCTACCCAAACAGCATCCGGCATCACTTCCAGGCGCCAAACACCTTGAGCTATTTTATCCAAAAAATAGGCTCCTAAACCATCATATTTGATCACTGATGAGTTACCAAAACCAGCAATTTCTTTGAGTTTTGCCTCATTTTTTACAGAAGCATTTGTTGAATTTGTATAGTAGAATTTAGAGGCTGCATTATATTCAGCTACATCATTTTTATAATCCACCTTAAACGCTCCAAAGGAGGTGTTATTTGGAAAGATTCCAAAATCAGAGTACATTGGAATTTCATGAAAAACTTCTGAGCATATTTTTAAGGCTAAGGCTTTTTGAGGGGCATAATTCAAATTCATATAATGTGTATTATACTCTGTATTAAAAGGTGCCAAAAAAGTTGGATCATAGGCAAAATGGGTTCCTATTTGAATCCCTGCTTCTCTGAAACTTCTTGCCATAGCAGGATAAATATAAGATTTACCCACATCGGCTGCATCAAATTCATATACTAGTTTAGCCCCATGATACTTCTTAAAAACCGCATCAAAAGGCATCTCATAATCATTTACATTAGGCAATAAATTACCTGACAACTCCTTTCCATAACCTAAGCCTGTTGGATACCATTGAAAAGTACCTCCCTGAACATTTCCTTTAAAATAATCCTCCATGTAGTGAACCGCATGACTCATATTGTAAAATACCGGCTTTTTGGTTCCCGTTTTTCTTATAGCCTGAACCAT